>DAORNI010000005.1:0-15635 GCA_035440845.1 Parachlamydiaceae bacterium
TTTTTTACCCATGTGAAAGACTCGCGATTGCTAAAGTCAAAATGCAAGATGAGTTTTACAATTTTTTTTGAAAGTCAAGTTTTCACCTTTCTTGAGAAAAAAAGTGTAAAAATCGCGAGAAAAAAACTGAAGTTCGAGGAGAGGAACCTAAAACTCGGGTTAGTATAATGCCGAGGAGGAACAATTTTGCCCTGCACATCGATCAATGGCAAAGCCTCTGCAATAAAGTCATTAGATAATCGTTTTGCTTTTTTCTAGAAACGCAGTTTGCTAACGTGCGGGTAATAACTCCGAAAATTTTACTTACTTCAAAGCAACTTTCATCATTTGCACTATAATCCAAAGCTTTTTGTCGTAAATCAATTGAATAAACTGTTTCGACAGGATACCAAAATAAAGAACTAACAAGTTTTTACACATGCTAGAGCCAGGATTGAACGATGGGCATGCGGCGACCGGCAATGAAGGCTTTTTTGGAGATGCGGAGGACGGGGGGTGCTTGCTGGCGCTTATATTCGCTTTGGTAGATGAGGCGGATCAGTTTTTGGACGGTGTCTAAAGGGTAATGGAATTTTTCTGCGATCAATTTAGCATCTAGATTGTCTTCCAGGTGGCTTTTAATGACCTGGTCAATGAGAGAATATTCTGGAAGAGAGTCTTGATCTGTCTGGTTTTCGCGCAGTTCTGCAGAAGGCGGTTTATAGATGGTATTCCACGGGATAATTTCTTTATCGCGGTTAATCCACTTGGCAAGAAAGTACACTTCACTTTTTGTCAGGTCGCCAATGACGCAAAGAGCACCACACATGTCGCCATAGAGGGTGCAGTAACCAAGGGCAAGCTCGCTTTTATTACCGGTATTTAATAATAGATGGCCAAACTTATTAGAAAATGCCATTAAGAGCATGCCACGGATTCTGGCCTGAAGATTTTCTTCTGTAATATCAAAGGGCTTCTTTTGAAAATGCGGCTCTAAAAGATTTAAGTAGCTGTTAAAAGGATCTTCAATGGGCAGTTCTAAAAAAGAACAGCCTAAATTGTGGCTTAACTCTTTTGCCTCTATGAGACTCTCTTTTGTGGAAAAGCGAGACGGCATGCCGATGCAGAGCACATTTTCTTTTCCAAGAGCCGCTGTTGCAAGAAAAGCAACGACCGCAGAATCAACTCCACCAGAAAGCCCAAGAACTGCTTTTTTAAATCCCAGTTTTTTAAAATAGTCAGAAATGCCTAAAATAAGAGCACGCGAGATGTCTAAAAGCTCATCTTCTTCTAACTCTTTTGGAAGAAGCGTTGTGGGGTAATCAACAACAAAAAAGTCTTCTTTAAACCCTTTTGCCATGTCGATCAATTTGCCATCTTTTTCAAAAAATAAGCTACGTCCATCAAAAACAAGGCTGTCATTTGCACCCACCTGGTTGCAATAAAGGAGTGGGGCTTTTGCTTCAATTGCCGCATAAGAGCCGACAGCTCTTCTTTTTTTCAAATGCCCTTTGCTATAAGGAGAGGCAGATAAATTCAAAACAAAATCGGGCTTCAATTTTTTAAGTTCATTGATCGGACTTACATGATATCTGGAGCCAAAAAAATCGCTTGCCTGATCTTCCCAGATATCTTCACAGATCGTCACTGCTATTTTTTTTCCACATAAATCAAATAGTTTTACCATGGCTCCCGGCTCAAAATAGCGCGCTTCATCAAAAACATCATAGGTTGGAAGCAAAATTTTATCTTGGAACCCAACAATTTTTTGATCTTCTAAAATAGCTGCCGTGTTAAAAAGCGGTTTTCCAAAAGGTGCCGTATTTCTCCTGACAGTTCCAACAACTGCTGCAATGCCTTTTGTCTCTTTTGCAATCAGAAAAAGCCTATTTTCTAAAGAAACAATAAACTCTTCTTGCAAAAGAAGATCATCTGGAGGGTATCCCAAAAGGCTTAATTCAGGGAATAGAACAAGGTCTGCAAAAAGCGATTTAGCTTCTTGGATTGATTCTATAATTTTTTTTTGATTACCGTCTAAATCCCCGATAGTGGGGTTTATTTGAGCTAACAGGATACGCATATTAGACTTCTTTCAAAACTTCATTTAATTGTTAAAACATCACTTTTTGAAAGAAATCTATTAACTTCCAAAATCATCCAGAACAATATTTTCGCGGGGGACTCCATAATCGTCTAAAAGCTTTAAGACACTAGCATTGTGCAAAGGAGGGCCACAGACATAAAAGAGAGCCTCTTCCGGGTATTCCATCTGCTTTAACTGTCCAAGCTCAAAAGCTTTAAAAAGATAATTTGTTTTTAAAGGGTCTTGCTGAGGCCAGCCAGCTGCAATATCTTCTGGAAGCGGTTCTGACAAAACAAGGTGATAGCTAAAATTAGGATGCTCTTTTTCCAGCTTTTTATACTCTTCTTCATAAATATTTTCCCGAAGAGACCTGGCACCATACCAAAAAGAGACTTTGCGCTTTGTCTTTTCTGTGTTGAAAAGCTGCAGCACATGGCTTCTTCCAAAAGAAGAACCAGCTCCTCCTATCAAAAAAACAAGCTCGCGGTCATCGTTGATCATAAAAGACTCTCCGTAGGGTCCAGAGAGCTTGATCGAATCTCCCGGCTTCAAGCCAAAAGTGTAGCTGGAGCAGATCCCCCAAGGGATATCCTCTGCCATTTTTCCTTGTACAAAAGGAGGTGTTGCAATACGGATATTGAATTTTAAAATATTACCCTCTGCCGGGTAAGATGCCATCGAATAAGCGCGGATCACCTGATCTGATCCTGTTGGCAGATCATTAAAATTGATCTCTTTTTTAAAAAGCTTGAATTTGTCCCAATCAGGAAAATAAGCCTTTTCCATCGTCTCTTTCCAATCTTCCGTATTTGTCTTAAAAGGAGGCACATGAAACTGCAAATAGCCGCCGGCTTTATAAGGCACTTCAGTCCCAGGTGGAAGCTCCACTATAAGTTCTTTGATAAAAGTGGCCACATTCTCGTTGCTGATCACTTTCCCCGTCCACTCTTTGACTCCCAGGGCGTGAGGGTCAACCCGCAAGCTCATGTCATGTTTTACCTTATGCTGGCAGGAGAGGCAAAAACCTTCTTTGAGCTGCTTTTTAGTGAATGTTGCCTTGTCAGTTTCAAGAGGAACATCTCCTCCTTCTGTCACTTGTACGCGGCACTGCTTGCAAGTCGCTTTTCCCCCGCAGGGAGATGGAATCGGAATACCATTGGAAGTGAGAGCTAAAAGAAGGGTTTGACCAGCTTCCACCTCTTTTGTCAAAGCAGGGTCATCATTGATTTTAAGCACACATTTTTCGTTGCTGACAAGTTTTGCTTTTGTAAAAAGAATCAAAGCTGCAAGACCAACCCCCACTAATGTAAATGCAATTATAGCATAAAGAGACAAAAGTGGATCGATGCCTAAAAGCGCAAAAAAAAGAGTGTAGGGAAAAACAGCCATTTTCTTATTAACCTGGTTTAATAATTATATACTTTATCTCTTAATTTCCAAGCAATAGAACCTTGCCTAAAAGTCTTGGAATCCTTAGTATGGAGAACAGTTATTTATATAAATGGACTAAAAAATCATGGCAAAGAAAAATTTAGAAATTCACAGCGAAAACATCCTCCCTATCATCAAAAAGTGGCTTTATTCCGATAAGGACATCTTTATACGAGAGCTTATTTCCAATGCATGCGATGCTATCCAGAAAGCAAAAATTTTAAATGACCGCAAAGAAATCCATACAGAAGGCGTCGATTTTCGCATCGATGTCAAGATCGATAAAGAGAAAAAAACTTTAATGATCAGCGACAACGGGATTGGCATGACAGAAGAAGAAGTGCAAAAATACATTGCCCAGATCGCCTTTTCCGGTGCTGAAGACTTTGTCCATAAATACCAGTCTGGTGACGAACAAGAACAGTTCATCGGCCACTTTGGCCTCGGCTTTTATTCCGCCTATATGGTGGCCTCAAAAGTGGAAATCCAAACGCTTTCTTATTTGCCAAACAGCAGTCCTGTTTTTTGGAGCTGTGACGGCTCGTCTGAATATCTCATTGAAAAAGGGGATAAAACAGTCCCTGGAACCAGCATTATCCTTTTTATTGATAAAGACAGTGAAGAGTTTTTAGAAGAGACCAAATTAAACCAGATGCTCCACCACTACTGCTCGTTTCTTCCCTATCCAGTCTTTTTAGATGACAAAAGAATCAACAAAGAAGAGCCCCTCTGGATCAAAGCACCCTCTGAATGCAAGGAAGAAGACTATTTGAGTTTTTATCGCCACCTCTTCCCCATGAATGAAGAGCCTCTTTTTTGGGTTCATCTCAATGTCGATTACCCTTTCCATTTAAAAGGCATCCTCTATTTCCCTAAGATGAAGAAAAACTATGATTTAGACAAAAGCCATGTCCAGCTCTACTGCAACAGGGTATTTGTGTCAGATAGCTGCAAAGACGTGATCCCCAACTATTTAATGGCGCTAGAGGGAGTAATAGACAGTCCAGACATTCCTCTTAACGTATCTAGAAGCTATTTACAAATGGATAAAACGGTAAGACAACTCTCTTCCCATATCTCTAAAAAAGTTTCAGACAGTTTATCCGTCCTTTATAAAAATGACCATGAGCGCTTTATCAAAGCATGGAACGATATAAGCTTTGTCATCAAGCTTGGGGTTTTGGAAGATGAGAAGTTTTATGAGCGCGTAAAAGATTTCCTAATTTTTAAAACAACTGAAAACTCCTGGACAACCCTCCACGATTACCTGGAAAAAAACCGCGAGAAATTGCCAGAAAAAGTCATTTACGCAAAAAGCGATTCTCACCTATCCCACATTGCAGAGATTTATAAAGAAAAAAATGTGGAAATCATTTTGACAGACCACCCCATTGACCAATACCTGATTCAATTCTTAGAAAGAAAACTGGCTCCTGTTAAATTCCAAAGGATTGATGCAAGCGTGGACGACCATCTGTTAGACAAAGACAAAGAAGTGGAAGAAGCCACATCCCTTGCTGAATTTATCAGTAAAAAACTGCCTATTGAAAATGTTGAAGTCGTAGCAAAAAGCTTAAGCAGTAATGCCATCCCCGGATTTATCATGATCGATGAGGGCACAAGAAGAATGCGCGACTACATGATGCAGATGCAAGGAGACGTAAAAGAAATTCCCGCTTTTGGTAAAAACACCTTTGTTGTCAATACCAATAGCCCGTTAATTCAAGCAATTAAAAAACTGGATGAAAAAAATCCGGAACTTGCAAAAGATTTAGTTTTACAAGCCTATGAGCTTAGCTTACTCTCTCAGCATGAGATGAGGCCAAATCTATTAAACGAATTTATTTTAAGAAGCAACCGGGTTTTAAGCACACTCGCAGAAGAAATTACAAAATGAAACAATTTCTATTTTTTATCGTCTTTATATTTTCCTCTCTTGTTGCAGAAGATGGGTATGACCCTGTTTCTATTTATTTGACCTGGACTAAAAGTCCAGAGTCTTCCATGTCTGTCCACTGGATTTCTCCAAAAGCAGATACGGAAAACAGACTCTTTTACCGCTTGTTAGAAGAGGAAAACAGTCCCTTTCAAGAAGTACCAAGCGTCAACAAACAGATGCCAGAAGGACATCCTTTTTTGATCCATCATGTAACGTTAGATCAATTAAAACCA
Organism: Parachlamydiaceae bacterium; assembly: GCA_035440845.1. GTDB lineage: Bacteria > Chlamydiota > Chlamydiia > Chlamydiales > Parachlamydiaceae > JBBSJT01. The sequence goes on from DAORNI010000005.1 coordinate 5,666, forward strand.
AACTCTTCTTATCTTTTTAAAATCTCTGGAAATGGCCGTCTTTTTAAATTTAAAACAATGCCGGAAAATTTAAATACTCCCATCCGCTTTGTAGAAGGGGGAGATGTCTACCATGGCAATATGGCAATTGTTGAAAAAATGAATCGGCAAGCAGCCAAGCAAAACCCCTCTTTTGCCATCATCGGCGGCGATATCGCGTATGCGGCAGATTCTTCCCATGGACTTTTCCCAGAAGAGTTTCATCGCTGGATGAAATGGCTGACCCTCTGGAAAAATACGATGGTGACAGAAGAGGGGTTTTTAATCCCCATTTTAGCCACTCTTGGCAACCATGAGACATCTGGTGGATTTGGAAAAACGCCAAGCTCTGCCCCTTTTTTCTATGCGCTTTTTAGAGCACCATCCAATCAAAGCTTTCAAGCCATTGATTTTGGTAATTATATGAGCCTGATTCTGTTAGACTCTGGACATACTCAGCCAATCAGCGGAAAGCAGACGGAGTGGCTAGAATCTGCTTTAAAAGAAAGGGTTCAAATGCCCTATAAATTTGCCATTTACCATGTCCCGGCTTACCCTTCTGCCAGGAAATACCATTACGAAATAAGTCAGCTCGTAAGGTCGCACTGGGTGCCTCTTTTTGATGCAGCCGAATTGACCGCTGCCTTTGAGCATCATGACCACACCTATAAGCGCACCTTCCCTTTAAAAAACGGCAGACCTCATGAAAAAGGAGTGCTCTATTTGGGAGATGGCGCCTGGGGTGTTGAAAAACCGCGTGTTCCCAAGCGCCACTTGCCCTACCTTGCACGAGTGCTTTCTGTCAGCCACTTTATTTTAGTGACTTTGAATCCAGAAGCTGTTACATATGAGGCAATCAACGCAAAAGGGGATGTTATTGATCGCTATGTTAAAAAAAGCCAGAACAACCTTTAAGTCACTTACACTCTTATTGTTATGTTCTTCTTTTTGTATGGAGGCCAAAATTCCAGCTCCAACTGGGACCTTAATTGTGACCTACCAGACAGGAGCCAAAGGAGAAAGGCTTGACCGCATTAGGTTTTGGCTGAAAGGCGAGGCACAAGAAGCAGAAATGTACCCACAAGATTCTAAAATTGAAGGAGATAGAGAATCTCGTACAGTCGTTATAGAAAACCTTCCCTTTGGCAATTATACCCTCCAGTTTCTTATTCCCAATAAAGATGGCTTCTTTAAAGAAGTGCCGACGCGTCAAATTACGATCCAGAGCACAGATCCCATCAAGATCGACCAAAAAATCAAACCTAAAAGCAATTAATTATTAACCTGAGTTTTCTAGTTTCTCTTCTCGAAATTCAGGTTTTTTTCTCGCGATTTTTACACATTTTTTCTCAAAAAGGGTGAAAACTTGACTTTCGAAAAAAATTGTAAAACTTAGATTATTACAATTTGTTATTGCAATTTTGACAAAAAATTAAACTAAGTTATATAATAATTATAGTTTGTTATTAATCGTTTATTAATTTAATAATTAATAGGTTAATTATGCCTACTCCTACTCCTGATATTGGTGGACCAAATAAAATACCTCAACCCCTGCAACCAATCAAAACAGACGCTCCTCAAAATTCTCTTGAAGATTTTGATATTACAATAATCATAGAACAGCAAGAAGAAAATTTACCTCCTATTCAATCTCAATTCAAAATTCTTCAAGAAAAACGACGGAAAGCAACAACAGAAGGAATACCCAAAACTTTAGAAAGTGCTGCCAAAGAAATTGAAGAAAACCTCGAAATATTTGCGGCTCTTTTAAAAGAAGAAAACACTGCAAATCAAATAGTGGACAATGTCATTAGCGTTTATGAGGTGCAAGAAGAGCTAAATAGCTTGGGTGCTACAATTATTAAAGAAGTTCAAAAATTTAGAGAGCTGATAGGAGAAGAAATTGACGCCTCAGAAAAAAAGAGAGTTGAGGCACATGCAGAAGTCACAAAAATTGTATCTGATGCAACTGACGTCCTTAGAATCATTCAAAATTCTTCCCTTCTTACTCAAAAAAAAATGCTTTTAAAACAAAGAAAAGCGGAATTCAAAGAAAAATCTGACGCACTTAAAAACGAACCTCCAGACCATATCAAAGAAAAAGAAACAGAATTAAGAGCCTTAAAAGAGTCTATCCAGCAGCTTTCTTATGAAGTCACAGAAGACACAAAAACGACAGTTCTTAAAGTTGGTTTGATGATGCCCGATTTTGCAGAGCATATTTATTCCGCAGTAAAATTTTTTGCAGGACTTCAAAACCAGTTGCAAATTTCTGGTGCCATTGGTATTGCAGGAGCAGCAACTGGCATTGCAGGTGCAGGTTACGACCTCTATACAAAAAGCAAAGAAGCTTCTTCTCATAAAAAACATATCCAAGATTTAGAAAGTCTGAGATTAAAAGAATTTATTAAAAATGATCAGCCTAGTTTTCCTACAAAACGAGACACCGAATTGACAGAGGATGAAATCACTTTAAAAGGCCAGACTGCAGCTCGCGTTGAACAGGAAAATAAAACCAATCTTTCCAAAATATTTTCAAACCGAATCAATGAGCTAAAAGAAAAGCATGCAAATAATTTTCCAGCTTTTAAAAATGCCCTTGCCGCAAGAGGTATTATGCTAGAAAATGATCCTTTAAAAGATATTACTTCTTTGAATAAATATGATATTAATTCTTATGAAGATTTTGATAAAAAATTAGAGGATCCGGAATTTAAAGCAAGGCTTGAACAGCAATTTAATAGCGTTCGTTCATTAGATACTATTGATAGACAAGATCTAACAGCAAATCAAAGAACAGTCAAAGCCCTATTAGATAAAAGACAACAAGTTAAAAATGAAAGAGTTAAAGAAGAAACAGCTTGGTTTAACAAACTTATAAATGACTACGGGGATGATTTTAACGGATTTAGGCAAAGGCTTGAAAAAGAAGGGATCACATTCGATAAGGGTATTAACTCTTTTGACAATCTCACACTTAAGATTCAACAAGAGCTCATCGAAAAGCATATCGAATATAAAGATACTTTAACAATCACTGCCAAAAACCAGCTAAAAGCAAGGCTTAAAGAACATGAAAAAATTAATCATAAATTCTTTAGATTTAAACTGAATACATCCAAAGTACTCTTTGGGTTTACAACTGTTTCTTGTATTGGAAGCATTGTGCTTTCTGCAGGCTTAATTGCAGGTCTTGCTTTTCCGCCTTCACTTTTTGTTATCCCTACTGTAATAGGTATTGCAACAGCTGTTGGATCTATAGCAATAGGCCTTTACTATCTTCATAAAAACAAACCTAACCTGACAGAAACCTACCTTAAACTAGTACCTCTTCAAATCATCATGAATCAAGTTCCTATTGCTTTTGCAAATCTCTGCTTATTAATTGAAGAGTTGAAAAAAGATTGGTTATATAAAGAAATTCAAGAACTTGCAGATGAGGCTTTTAATAAACCAAATGAAGATCTTGAATTTCCCAAAGGTAAAATTGACGAAGAGATAATAGTAGATCAAGGGGAGCGTTTAGCAGAAATTGAAGGGGGTATTAAAGAGTGGACAAAAATAAAAGACAACTACCAGAAAAAAATTGATGAATTAAATGAACAAGTTCTGCAAGCAAGAAAGGATGACTTCGAACTAAAAACCGGCTTTAACTCCTTTTCTAAAGAAAACTTACAAAAAATAGAAATGAAACAAAAAATAGCAAAAATGAAAGTGAGACGAGATGAACTGTATGCTAAAACTCTCTCTTCCCTTACTAAAAAAGAGAGAAATGAGCTTTTATCTCTTTCAAATAAAATCAAATATTTAGAAGATAAAATTAGCAAATTACAAGATAAAACAGCTGATGAATTCACAATTATTGCAGAGGCATTGATTAAAGGGGAATTCTGGAAAGATCCGGAAGCGGCCAAACTTATCCACAAGTATGGGGGCGTTGAGCTTGAAAAAGAGCTTAAACTAGAAAGCAGCATGTTAGAAAAAAACAAGACATTTTTAAGCCAAAGGCTTCGTGATATTATTTTAAGAAATAGCAAAGAAATTTTAGAATGGCTCGAAAAACAAAATATCCGCGAGGTTGAAGTATGAAGGAAGAAAATGTCTTACACATAATAGAAAAAGCGGCAAAGCATCAAAAGCTGGACGTCTCTTTCTTTAAAGCTTCAGAGCAAGTCCCTTACGACTCCCTTGTGGTCTTTTTAGGGGTCGACAATCAAAATAGGCTCTATGCTTTAAATGTAACTGTGCAAAAGCAGATATTAGATCCTAAAAAAGAGTCTGGGCTTTTTCGCGTAGAATTTAAAGTGAAACTCCCCTTTAAAATAGAAGACTTCTCTTTTTCTCAAACATCTAACTTAGTGGCACTTCTGAATCACTTTTTAGATCTGCCAGGGCTGGAGGTCAATGAAGTCAACCGCGAGCTTTTTTACCGATACGTCTTACTTGCCGATGAAAAAGGCTTAAATGAGAATTTGATTGTCGGCTTAATGGGAATGATCAAATTTATTTTAGACATCCATGCGCCTTCCCTTGAAAATGTCGCAACCGGCAAAATGAGCTATGATGAACTGCTAGAGCAAGCCTTAAAAGTAACTATTTAGAGTACTTACAAGGTCTGTTTTTTCCCAGGTGAATTGAGGGCGTCCAAAATGGCCGCCATATGCTGTTTTTTCGTAAATGGGGCGTTTTAAATCAAATGCTTCTATCATGCGTGTAAGCGAAAAAGGGCAAAGCTTTTGAAGTGCTTCACTCAAATCTGAATCATTTACCTTCCCAGTGCCAAATGTATCCACTTTAATAGAGACGGGTGTTGGAATGCCAATGGCATACGCAATTTGTACTTCACATTTTGCAGCAAGCTTTGCAGCTACCACATTTTTTGCAGCATACCGCGCCGCATAAGCACCAGACCTATCCACTTTAGTGGCATCTTTTCCAGAAAATGCGCCGCCTCCATGACGAGCTGCTCCCCCATAGCTATCTACCATAATTTTTCTTCCCGTCATACCACAATCAGCAGCTGGTCCACCAATTGCAAATCTGCCGGTTGGGTTGATGTAAAAGTAAGTTTTTTCATCAATAAAAGAAGGAGGAAGGATTTTAGCAACAATTGCTTTCATGTCTTTTTGGATCTCTTCTTGTGAAACATCCTCATTATGCTGCACAGAAATGACAGCTGCATGCAGACGGATTGGTTCTCCCTTCTCATTAAATTCAAAAGTGACCTGCACCTTGCCATCTGGCCTTAAGTAAGGCAGTTTTTTAAGGACTCTTGCCTGATCAATCTCTAATACAATTTTATTAGCCGCCATAATAGGAAGCGGCATTAATTCTTTGGTTTCTAAAGAAGCATAGCCAAACATAATGCCTTGGTCTCCAGCTCCTAAATCCTCTTTTCTTAAAACGCCTCTTGCAATATCTGGGGATTGCTGCTTAATTGCGAGCAAAACATCAGAGGATCTGCAATCAAATCCAAGATCTTTTTCAGCATAGCCGATCTCTTCTAGCGTCTTTCTTGCAATTACTTGATAATCAAGAGAAGCTTTGGTGGATATTTCTCCAGCCAGAACAATCAAATTATGACTTAAAAGCACTTCACAAGAAACTCTGGAGTCTGGATCTTGGCTTAAAGCTGCATCCAAGACAGCATCTGCCACCTGGTCTGCTGCCTTGTCAGGATGGCCTTTGCAAACAGATTCTGATGTAAAAAAGTAATTTCCCATAACCTACAAGATATACCGCTTGCCCCCTTAAAGTAAAGAAGAGTATCATGCACATGATTAACTCATCTTACGCAAGAAGTGGTTCTATGGAAACTTTGTTGCACCCTGTCTTATAGAACAGAAGTGTTAACGGCCTTGAGGAGTTCATAGCCAAAGCTATGGACGACGAAAGATCTGCTCTAGAAGATGGGGTGCAACAAGCTTACATAAATCAACTTTGCGTAAGGTGAGTGATTAACTAAATAATTTATTTTTTTATGATTTGTTTTTTGTTGCTGTCTCTTTTTTTTAATTTTGAGCAATTGCAAGAGATAAAAGCATATCCTGTAGAGATTGAAATTAGAGGCTTTCTATATAGCCGGGAAGGAGAATGGATTTTGGCCAAAGAGCCAAATTTGAAAAGCTGCTGTGTAAGCAAGCGGCCGCACATCATTGCCAAAGGTTTAAAAGGCCATTTCTCACCTTCAAAAGCTTATCTCTTAAAAGGCAGGCTCTCTTCCATTTATGTTTTAGAAGAGACAGAAATTGTAAAAGAAGAATCTAAAACAGCATCTTTAGCTTTGTTTGCAGGAATAGGGATAGCCACTTTAATGCTTTTTAAGAGATACGTCTTTTAAGCTGCTATCTAAAAAGTAAGAGCCTAAAGAGGCAAATTTTTCCGGGTCGTCCGATACAAAATAGCGATAAGAAGAAGGCAAAGATGTGTAATTGATCAATTTTTCTTCTAGAAGTAAATTTTTTAAGGTTTCAGCACAGATCGAAGCAGAATCCACTACTGCAACATCTTCCCCAACCTCTTGCTGGATCATCTCTTTTAAAAGAGGATAATGCGTGCAGCCAAGCAAAATGGTATCTATATTTTCCTGTTTTATAGGCGCTAAATACTCTTTTATAATTAATTTAGCTGCCGGATGAAAAATAAAGCTCTCTTCTACAAGAGGGACAAACAATGGGCAGCTGATCGGTAAAATAAAACTGTCTGGTGCCTTTTTTTTAATTTCTTGGCTGTAGACTCCAGATTGGATGGTGCCTTTAGTGCCAAGGACGGCAATGCGTTTATTTTTTGTCATTTGGACTGCTTTTTCAGCTCCCGGCTCAATCACTCCAATGACGGGGATATTAAAAAGCTTTTGCAGCTTTTGCATGGCATAAGCAGAAGCTGTATTGCAAGCCACGACCAAAACTTTAATGTTTTGCTCTAGTAAAAAAATCGTATTTTCAATGGAATAGCGAACGATGGTCTCTGGGCTTTTGCCTCCATAGGGCACCCTGGCCGTATCTCCAAAATAGACAATATTTTCTTCCGGCAAAAGGCTTGCAATCTGCTTCATGACGGTAAGACCGCCAATTCCAGAATCAAATATGCCCACTGCTTCCTGATTTTTCATAACTTTTTATGAAGGAATTTTGATGTTTTGTCCAACGACTACGCGGTCGCTATTTAAATTATTTGCTTCTTTAAGTGCTTTAATTGTTGTTTTATAAAGCTTTGCTATTTTTCCTAAACTATCACCTGGCTGCACTTTATGGATTTTTTCTTGTGCCCCATCTGCTGTTTTTATCTCATGCGGCTTTATCTCATGTTTGATTTCTAATGCGGCCATGATCGAATTAAGCGCGGATTGAAAAAGCTCTAAATTTTCAGCCTGGAGTCTCACCGTTTTTTCTGTTTCAGTCGTTTTTTTAACTGCATGGTTCAAATGAGTTTTTAATTCTTTAAAATCAGAGATCAAGCCTTTTAATGCCGTATCGCAGCTATTGATCTTCATTTCTAAATTAGAAAGACTAGCCTTTCCACTCTCCTGATTGGTTTTTAAAGCCTGTCTGCTCTCTTCGCGCAAAGACTCGATGACCACTTCCTGATTGGCAAGCTTTTCTTCAAAAGTGCGGATCTCTGTTTCATGGTTTTGAACCTCATGGCGAAAATCATCAATGCTAGCTTGCATTTCTCTGATTGTGATGCCCTCTTGCACATAGGCATATTTATGAGGTGCCGCGTTCAGATGAAAAGCTGCGAAAGCAGCTCCTAAATAAAGCCAGTTCTTGATTTTCATTATCGCTCATACACCTTAAATTCAACGCGTCTATTTTTACTCCACGCCTCTTCATGATGCTCAAAAACAAGCGGGCGCTCTTTTCCGTAAGAGATCGTGAAGATGTTGTCTGGGCTTACGCCTTCGCTGATCAATAAATTGCGGACAGCATTGCTTCTTCTAGCACCAAGGGCAAAGTTATAAGCTTCTGGACCTTTTTCATCGCAGTGGCCTTCTACAAAAATATAGGTGTAAGGATTTTTCTTCATATAGTCTGCAATTTTATGAACAGTGGAAAGACTGTTTTGCCCTTTGACCAAATTGCTATTATAATCGAAATAGATGTTTTGAAATATACCACTTAAGTGGGCATTTGTACTTGGGTCTTGAAAGGCATCAATTCCAGGAACTGAGCTTCCAGCCTCTCCCGGGCATTCTCTTGGCTGCTGCACACGGAAATCGCCCATAGCAATTTCATTGGAATCATAATTGTCTGCCAAAGGGATAAACTCATCATCATGATATCCATAAGCATTCATCGGCATGAATTGGTCGCGGCTTTTGATTTGGCGCGAATTGACATTTTTTCCCATCAAAGCGCGAAAACCTCTATGGACATGGCGTCCCGCTGTTTTTGAATCTTCCCAAACATCGTGCTTTGTGCGGTGGCAGCCAGTCAGTACAAAGCAAGAAAGCAATAGATTAAAAATTAAAAATATTTTCCTGGTTTTCATAACAATCCCTTTTATCGATTCAACAATCAGTCGCATCTTAACATGAGCAGACAAAAAATGAAAAAGAAAAAAGCAGCAAAACCCTTTGTTAAGAAAATATTCTAGCTGCTATAACCATCCTCTTAAACAAAACAGACAAGCAGTAATGAGTATCAACATCATTGGTTGGGAATATGTCCCTACTTATTTAGCAATTATTGCATTCACTTTTATATTTTCATTTCTTATCTGGAGAGTGCTTTTTTTAGAATTAGATATCAACGAAGTCAAATACACGAGAAAACTAAAACGAAGATCTTTGTGGTTAATTTTTTCAAATCTGCTATTGCTCATAATCTGGTGGCGAGTCTTACAGCTTTTACTTTCGCGACTGCAGTAATCACACCTTTGAAGCGGACTATGACTTTGAAATCACTGCAAAGTCAACAAAGAGCGAAAATAAAGAAATCGACATACCAATTCCTGTTATGGTTGGAATCACTGTTAGTCTATGCGGTTTGTTTTTAGTTTTTGTTCCATTACCCGGTTGTCAATCTGCAGGTGGTTGGTTGATTAATACTGGCATAGGAATTTTAGTTAGTGAGGCATTGCAAAAATGGGATCAATATGACTGAGAACAAAAAAAACAAGAGATAGCTCTTGCGTTCCAAAAAACTCAAGATTTTTTCTGATATAAGCGGTTAACAACGAGGACAACCTTATGATTATTCGAGACGTTAACCGCTTATAGCGGGGAAAAGATGAGTTTTTTAAGGCTCAAAGGAGGGAAAGTGCTTTTCGCCCTTACCCTGACTGATTTTGACTGCTTCTCTTTGATTCAAATTCATTAAATAGAGCTCTCCCCCATTTTTCCCCGTGGAATTAAAAATAAGGTGCAGACTGTTTTTTGCAAAAGTCGGATTTTCTTTATTGTACTGACCATCCGTAATTTGCACTTCCTCTCTTTTTTCAAAGTCGTATAAAAAGATCTGCCTAAAGCCTTTTACCATCGAGCAGTAAGCAAGCTTCAAGCCGTCTTGCGACCAGGAAGGGGCAGAATTTTCCCGGCTTATTTTTGTGATCAGCTCTGGCCTGATCTCTTTTATAGAGGCTCCTTTTTCAGGGATTGGCATGACATAAATTTTTGGGGAGCCATCTTTGTTAGATACAAAAGCCACTTTTTTGCCATCGGGGCTAAAAGCTGGAGAGCCTTGTACGGCATGCTTTAGAGCAAATACTTGCTGCGGCTTTTCTAAAACGCCCTCTTCTTTACTAAAGGGCTGTAAAAAAAGATCGGGGTTGCCTGTATAGTCGCTAATAAAAGCTAATTTATCTGCTGCATAAGTAACAGCTGGCATCAATTGGTTGCCTTTAAAATCATTTAACCGAAAGCCTGTACCGTCTTTTAAGGAGGCGACATAAATTTTAGATTGTCCCGTCTTATACGAAACGTAAAAACAGCTTCCCGGCAAGCAACCCT
>DAORNI010000005.1:15646-44995 GCA_035440845.1 Parachlamydiaceae bacterium
GGTACATAAAGAGGGCTGATGCAATAACCTTCATTTTTAGTCACTTGTCTTACATTGTGCCCGTCATAGTCTGCCTCAAAAATGTTTGATTGGTACTCGCCTTTTGCACCCTTTTCTTTTACGACATATAAAAATTTAGAGCTTGCAATGCCTTCCTTATTAAAGAGGGCAAGATGAATGGCATCTGCAAGCAAATGGATTTTACGCCTGTCTTCATTTAGGTTGCCGCTAAGTAAAATCCCTTCAAAAGTTCTGATGCTATTTTGCGAAACAAGAAAAAGGCGGGCTTCCAAATTTTTTCCTTTTACTTTTGCTTTTAAAACGTAATTTACATCCTCTTTTTTCCAAAAAGAGCTCTGTCCCATGTCTTCAAAGCTAAGACCTTTCAAAATAACTTCTTTTGCTTTCCCTTTTGCAAGTTTTGTAGATCCGTTATGGCTAAAATCAAATTCTAAAACTTTTTGAATTTCGGTAAAATAGGATGCATCAAAAGAACACGCCTCTTTTTCTATCCCATTTAAATAAATAGGCTCTAAAGAACAAGTTGTTTCCAGGCAAATCGTGATCTCATCCTCTGAAAAAAGCGGTATTGTTAAAAGAAGAAAGGTAAATAGCAGTTTTCTCATGTTTTAACCCTTTAATGTGATAGAAAAAGTATATTCAGAAAATTCATTAAAATCACCTTGAAAGCTTGGAAAGTCCAAATTTTTAACTGTTTTCTCAATATAGTCCCTATTTTTTTTGCTTTCAAAGCTATCTATTAAAAGCTTTAAAACTTTTCCAGAGCGCTCCAGGGTCAGTTTAATCTTCACTTCTCCTTTTTCCGGGAATTTAAGCAAGCTTTGTAGCCTTGAGGCAAGCTCATCGCGGTATCCCAATTGCCAAATGGTATCACCTATTTTTCCCTCTTGTTCAAAGCTTAAAGGACCAAGGGCAATAGAAGATGCGTCCTCTTTTTTTGAAAAAGTTTTATTTGCTTTTGCAAGATTACTTTTTGCCGCTGCTATAAGCGCTTTTTGCTTCTCTTTTTTTTCTAAAGTTTCTTTAGATTCTTTTTTTGGAGCCTCTTTTAAGACAACAGGAGCCTCTTTTAAGACAACAGGCGCCTCTTTTTTAACGGCCGGCTTTGCCATTTTTACTTCTTTTTTAGGGACTGCTTTTTTTACTGGTTCCACCTTTTTTGTTTCTTCTTGCTTAGTGATAGGAGTATCTTGCAAGCTGACACTCTCTTTGGCCGCTGCAGTTTTTAAAACAGGTTCTACATGGGCAACTGCAACCATCCTGACAGCTATTTTTTTATTCGGTTTTTTTAAAGGCTTGGCTGTTTGTTGAAATCCTAAAAAACATAAAAAACAGACATGAAAAAAAATGACAAAAAGCACAATCCTTTTAAAAAACAAATTCTCGTGTTTTTGAAAACAGGTCATTTCAGTGTTCATGATGGCTTCAAAATCAAATCTAACTGATCAAAGCCAGCCTCTTCCGCTGCATTTTTGACCGACTGGTAAGTGCCAAAATGAGCCGTTTTATCTTGAAAAAGCTGTAAGCTTGCTTTTGGATACTCTTTTTTTGCTTTTCTTAAAACGGCTGTCAATTGCTCAAGACGGATCGGCTTTCCTAAAAAAAAGACGCTATTGTCTGCATGCACATGAAGAGTCAAGGAACTACTTTCTTGCAAGGGTGTGGAATGGCTCTCTTTGCCGCTGCTTAGCTGGATACGGTCTAGCTCTAAAAGGGGTGCCATCAAAATAAACATGATCAAAATGACAAAGACCACATCAATGAGGGGTGTCAAATTAATAAGAGGCTCTTCTATTTGTCTATTCCTACCCATATGCAATATCTACTTGCCTGTAGTTCATTTCCACGGAGGAGAGAATTTCTCTAGAAAAGCCCTCCATCTCCACTTCAAAATCGCGGATCGCATTTTTAAAGTAATTATAACCAATGAGCGCAGGAATTGCATCAATCAGCCCAATTACGGTTGTTGCAAGAGCAAGCGACAACCCTCCAAGCATTGCAGAAGAATTCATGCTTTGCAGCTCTGAGAATGTTGTTAAAATTCCCCAGACAGTACCAAGAAGTCCTAAAAAAGGAGCCAAGCTTGTGATTGTGGAGAGAATAAACAAATTTCTTTCCAGATCATTCAATTTAATAGCAATCGCGCCTTTTAACTGCGCGTCAATAAAGCTAATATCTGCCGGAGATAAAAACACCTTTTCTTTTTCAGAATGAAAAGATCTGTTTTTATTTAAAAGATCCATTGTTTGTTTTTTAAAAATTTGAAAAAGATAAAAAAAAGGGTTACTTTTTTTCTCTTCTATTGAAATCGGATAGTCAAAATTTAATAGCTGATTTTTTTGAGACTGAACCTGGTTATAAAATTTTAAAGCATTTTTCTTGACCGACTTTAAAACTAAAAATTTATGAATAATTAAAATCCAGCTGATAATAGATAAAGCAATTAACCCGATAAAAATGAGTTTGCCTAAAAAGTCAGAATCCCTATAAGCACCAAAAAATGGATTACTAGCTAAAATAAAAAAATCATTTACAAACATTATAAATTCCTGTATACTATTTTCTTTATACTATCTTAATAATTATAGGTATTGATACCTTAAATAAAGGAGGCTTGTCAAGAGAATGAGGAAATTTCTAACCACATTTTTACTCTCTTTCTTTTTTGCATTTAGCTTAAGCCTTGCAGCTGAAGAAAATGAAGACTTGCCAGTTCGCGCCACAATCATAACCGAACATGAGTGGATTCAGCCGGGTGAACCCTTTTCTCTTGCCCTCCATTTTGATATCGAAAAAAATTGGCATACTTACTGGAAAAACCCAGGAGATGCCGGCATGCCAGTTTCTATTGATTGGCATCTGCCACATGGCTTTATAGTTAAAGAGATGCATTGGCAAGCACCTACTCATTTTGAATTAGATACAACAACTGCCTTTGGCTATGAGAACGAGATGATTTTTTTAGCAGAATTGGAAGCACCAGCTTTACTTGATGCTGCTGAAATTGTAATTGAAGCAACAGCTAATTGGCTTGCTTGCTCTGATACCACCTGCCTTCCTGGAAACTCCGGGTTAAAAACAGCTTTAGCAGTCAAAAAAGAGACACCAGCCCCAAAAGATAGCGCTTATTTTAACAAAGTGCGCCAAAATCTTCCAAAAAATGATTGGGATCTTGCAGCAGTTTCAAATTCTGAGACGATCAAACTAAAAGTCAAAACTCCAAAAGAGCACAATAAAAGCTATACGACAAGCCGCTTTTTCCCGGAAGAAAATGGGAGCGTCAGCCATTTGGCCTTAATTGACCATAAAAATGAGGGCGATGATACCCATTATGAAGTGACACTCAAGTATTTAGAGAAGGAAGGCAAAAGTCAGCATTTAAAAGGTGTTTTGGTTCTTTCTGAAAAAGGAGGCAGTCAAGAATTTTTATCTATCGACATGCCCTTGAAAAAAGAAAATGGACATGAGCTTATCGCCTCTTTAGATAAGTCAGAAATCAAAAGCCATGGCAAGATAACAGCTAGCGAATCGGAACTGGAAGGCAACTTTTTAATGGCTTTAGTTTTTGCTTTTGTTGGCGGTATGATCCTTAACTTAATGCCTTGCGTTTTGCCAGTCCTTTCTTTAAAAATCTTTAGCTTTGTCAAAATGTCTGGTGAGAGCAGATCTCTCTGCTTAAAGCATGGCCTTAGTTTTTCACTTGGTGTTTTAATCTCTTTTTGGGTGCTTGCCGGTAGTTTGCTTTTATTGCAAGCGTATGGAAAAGCTGTCGGCTGGGGTTTTCAGCTACAAGAGCCTATTTTTGTCGCCATTTTAGCTTCTATCATCTTTATTTTAGGACTTAACCTATTTGGAGTGATGGAAATGGGCACTGGCATTACCTCATTGGCAGGTAATATCAAAACCAAAAAAGAGGGACTTTTCAGCTCTTTTTGCAGTGGCATTTTAGCAACGGCCATTGCAACACCTTGTACAGGACCTTTTTTAGGCTCTGCTGTTGGTTATGCCGTGACGCTGCCTCCCGTTTTTGCCCTTCTTATTTTTACCGTACTTGGCACTGGAATGGCATTTCCTTATCTTTTGTTATCTGCCTACCCTAATTTGCTGCGCTTTATTCCAAAACCCGGCAACTGGATGATCATCTTTAAAGAGATCATGGGCTTTATCATGATGGCAACAACGCTTTGGCTCTTATGGATTTTTGGCGCGCAAACTGGCGCTTTAAGCCAGATGCTCCTCGTTGGAGCGCTCCTTTTATTTGCAATAGGCGCCTGGATTTATGGAAAATGGGCATGTCCCCTTAAAAATAAGAGAACAAGAAGAATCAGCTATATCTTTTCACTTGGGTTTTTAGCCGCCGGCATTTTTGCTATCATTACAGCTTCCCACTTTCCAACTGAACATTTTAGCGAAAATCAGGAAATTGCAGCCCTTGATAAAAAGGATATAAATCACCAATGGGAAACTTTTTCTCCAGAAAGAGTAAAAGAACTTCAAGCTCAAGGCATTCCTGTCTTTATTGACTTTACGGCCAAATGGTGTTTGATCTGCCAAGTGAACCACTTGAGTTTAACAGCAGAGCATGCAGAAAGCAAATTCAACCAGGCAGGTGTTGTCAGGATGAAGGCCGACTGGACAAAAAATGACCCTGTCATCACAAAAGAACTGCGCAAATTTGGCCGCAACAGCGTGCCTCTTTATGTACTTTATGGCAAAGACGAAAAAGAAGAGCCAAAAGTACTGCCGCAAGTTTTAACTTCTGATATTGTAGCAGAATATATAGACCAATTAAAATAATATCATTTGTAGTCTTAAACATGTAGTGATTTCCAAATTTTTGTTGTAATCACATATAAACATTTTTATTACCCTTATATCTCCTAGACTTTAAATCTCTTATTTAAGATCATATATGCTTCCAGAAACAACATAATTAAATTCATTTGCTCGCTTTCATAAAAAAAAATATATAAATCAATTAAGATGAATAATTACTTTACAGACTCCCACGCGCACCTCACATGCGATCTTGAAACATTTAAAAATGTAAAAGAAATTTTAGAGAGAGCTATTGCTGCCAATGTCAAGCAGGTGATTACTATCTGCACCACGTTAGAATCGCTTGAGAGAGCTTTGTCTTTAAAAGAGAAATACCCTTTTATTGGCTTGGCTGCCAGCATCACTCCGCACGATGTAGAAGCTATTGGCGAAAAAAGCTTTCAAAAAATTGCTGAAGAGGCAAAAAAGGGTAGCCTTGTTGCTGTTGGCGAAACAGGGCTTGATTACCACTACGCCCATTCAAAACCAGAAATCCAAAAAGATTTTTTAAGACGCTATTTACATTTAAGCTTAGAGTGCAAACTGCCAGTTGTCATCCATTGCCGCGAGGCTTTTAAAGATTTTTTTGAAATATTGGATGAAGAATATAGAGTAAATGGCAAGCATGCCCCTGGTGTTTTGCACTGTTTTACAGGAACCATGCAAGAAGCTAAAGAAGTTTTAAAGCGCGGCTTCTACCTATCTCTAAGTGGCATTGTGACTTTTAAAAAAAGCATAGACCTTCAAGAAGTTGCAAAAATGGTGCCTTTAGAGCAGCTTCTTATTGAAACAGACACGCCCTTTTTAGCGCCTCAAAACAAAAGAGGCAAAAAAAATGAACCCGCCTATTTGCCAGAAATTGCAGAATGCATCGCCCACCTTAAACAAATTTCAAAAGAAGAAGTAATGAAAGCCACTACTGAAAATGCAAACCGTCTTTTTAGGTATAAAGAAATAGGTTCCTCATAAAAAATAATTAAAAATCGATCAAGGATGATACTATTATGTCACATCAAATTTCTATTTTTTTAGAAAATCCCGTGCTCTTTTTTTCTGACTCCAACAAAGATATTGCCTCTTGCGTTTTCAATCTATGCGAGTGGATTGCCCTTAAAACATTGCATGAAACTTGCAGCACCTTAAGAGATTGCAAACAGCTGCAAAACGCCATCATCATTAAAAATGCTAATTTCTTGCTTCCCATTTTTAGTATCACGTTAAGACAACTTTTTATACTACCTCATTGTACACATCTAAGAAGCATTGAATTTTTATCCCATCCAATCGGTACTGCCAATAGTAAGGAAGCGCTAAATCTTACACCAAAGGAACTTACTCCAAAAGAAATAACAATATTTAATGAGCTAAATCCCGAACCAAAAAACCTTGATGAAGAGAGCATATCAAAATTTTATGCAGAATCTGAAAATCGTATTCTTCTTTTAGAAGATGCAATAAAATTTACTAAAACATTTAAATTTTATAGCGATCTATTGTGGATGCTCCAACTAATTCCTAAAAAAGTCAGTCCAGAAGTTAGCATTAAGGAGAATAAAAAATGGTGTGATAAGTTTAATAGAAGAAATCTTATTAAAAGTAATTTTAAAACATTTTTTAAAAAATGTGTATTGAATCCTCACGCGTTTTTAGAATGGAAAAAGAAAAATGAAATATGTGATATAAAATCCATTAGATTTAAGTTAGCTCTTCCTTTATTAGAAATTCCGAACCAAGTTTTTAACTGCTCGAGTTTAAACGATTTGACTCTTAGACACGCTAAAATTTACTCTCTACCAGATGCAATTAGCCGTTTAACACAACTCACAATATTAAATTTATCTAATAATTATATTAGATATATTCCCAATAGCATTACCCAATTGACAAGGCTTAAAACTTTAAATATTTCAAAGAATTTTCTAACAGATTTGCCAAAATCTATGCTTCCTTTAACTAATCTTAACCATTTGGATATCCGTTATAATCTATTAAAATCTCTTCCAAATGGTTTGAGTAGATTAACTCAACTTCAAGTATTAAGAGTTTCAGATGATGTAGCATCACTAAAAATTCTAGCCAAGAAAATCTTAGAAAACATACAAGCAAATAGGTTCTCTAATTTCATAAAACAAGAAAATAATACAACTGAATCAGATTCAGATTCAGATCTAATAAGTGATTCAGATTCATACACAAGCAGTATGGATTCAGACTGATCCTCTGGTTATATCGTTTATTTTTAGCCGCAAAAATTTTAGTAAAATTACTGGAAAGAAAGAGCAGATTCCAGTTAAATGCGAGATAAGTGGTTCATAGATAAAAGATACTGAATAAAGGTGGCTCCTTATGTCGAAGCTATATTTTTGCATTTCCTGTTTGCTATTGTCTTTTTTTCCTTTGGCATCAAATGAGGCAAAAAGCGATGCACTAAATGCCATTGCAGAATTTATCCATCCTGATATGGCAAAAATTTGGAGTACTTTCTTTTCTAATTTTGATCAGGACACCATTTTAGACTGGAACTTTTCTGAAAGAAACGGCCGCTTTTCCTTTACGTTAAAATCACCCATGAAATTTTTTGTGCCCGCTTCAAAATCGGCAACAAGTGAGCCTCGCCCTGGATCCATTTTAATTTTTGGACTGTATAATAAAGTAGAGGGCAAACTCAACTGGCAAAAAAAAAGCATTGAATTTAGCAAAGGCTTTCATATTTTTTGCAAATATAAAATTGGTTTTTTTACAGTGCCTATTATGGTGGATGTCTATAATTTTACTTATAAAAACAGCGACACGATCATCTTGGAAGCCGGAAAGGGCGGAATATCTGAAAAAAGAGGCAAATCACTTGAAAAATACTTGACAGCCTGGAACGATGAGAGCCGTGTAGTGCAAGGCGATTATGAAGCCTACCTTAAGTCTCAATAACAGCAGATCTTTGAAAGAAGTCTAATCACTTGCTATAAACCACAATTTTCTATAGAATAATGCATCACTGTTCAGTAATTAAAAAACTATGAATCTATTTCAATATTCTATTAACCTGAGTTTTGGTATTTTTTTATTTTCTTGGGTTTGCTTGCCTCTTGTTTCAGCAGAAATCCCAAGCGAAGAAGTAGCCATTATCAACAGCTTGATCCTTTCCACTAAAAAAAGCGTTGCCATGCAAGAAAAAATCCGGGGTGATATCATCCATTACCAAAAAGTCAATAAAGCCTTTTTGCAAAATCCAAACAATCCGGAACTTCTTTTTCAAATGTTGACATCTGCTGGTCCCCTGTTTAAAAATCTCCAGTCCTCTCATCTGATAGAAAATTTTCCGCCGGATTTTATTAACGAACTTAAACTTTTTGCAGAAATAGACTCAAAAGGACATGACAAGCCTTGAAAGAAAATCTTCATCAAATCACTTATATTGACCGCACTTTAAAAAAAAAATGTGTAGAAAAAGTTTATGGTGGATCTGCCTTAAAGCTGCTTTATGGGGATGATTTTATTTCGAAAATTTTAGGCGCGCCCCTTTTGCACGCTTTGGTCAAATACCCTATTTTCTCAAAAATTTATGGTTGGTTTCAAAAAACAAGCTCTAGCCAAAAAAAAATTAAGTCCTTCATTCAAAATTTTGAGGTCGATTCCTCCGAATTCCTTTTAGATGTAGATGATTTTCAATCCTTTAACGATTTTTTTATCCGAAAGTTAAAACTTGCTGCAAGACCAATTACAGCTGGAGAAAACGTTGCCATTATTCCGGCAGACGGCCGTTATCTATTCTATCAGAATATCCGTGAGACCGATGGTTTTATTGTGAAGGGTGAAAAATTCAATCTGGACACTCTCTTAGATGATCCTGCACTTGCCAGTCAATATGATGGGGGATCCATGGTGATTGCAAGGCTTTGTCCAACCGATTACCACCGCTACCATTTTCCAGTCGATTGCACCCCATCAAAAGCCAAAATCATCAATGGATGGCTCTATTCGGTAAATCCTATTGCAATCAAAAAAAATATCCATATCTTCACTCAAAACAAGCGCGCTCTTACAGAACTTAAAACGGAAAAATTTGGCACCCTTCTCTTTTTAGAGATCGGGGCCACAAGCGTTGGGACTATTACAGATACTTACATACCCGATCAATTCTATCCAAAAGGGGCTGAGAAAGGCTATTTTTCCTTTGGTGCCTCTTCCCTCATTTTGCTTTTTGAGCCTGGAAAAATCACATTTGATGAAGATCTCCTTTTAGCGACAAAAGAAGGATTTGAAATCCGATGCCTCATGGGTCAAAAAATGGGCACTTTGCACATTTCATAAAAAGTTGAATAAATCAATTTGCGGGAAAGGGCAGCAAAAGCTTATACTCATTACTTGACATGCTCCAAAACTGTATGAAGTATATGCATTCAAAATGCTTGTAACACAGGAAACAAGACTATCAAAATGACTTTATTTCAAGTAGGAGCAACAACCTTATTAATTTTTGTATTCTCATTTTGTATCTGGTGTGAACTCTTTCGACACTTAGATTATTTTGAAGTTCAATATACCAAACAAACAAAAAAAAGGGTATTATGGATTATTTTCTCAAGTCTCATCTATTTAATCGCATTATTATACTTAGCATTGTCGCTGCTTTCTCATTGACAATAGTCCAACCAGCCCAAGCTCACTGCGCCAGAGTAAATACTAATTTGAACACCGTTCAATTTACGCTCCGAATAGAAAAGTTAATCAAAAAAATCAATAAGTATAAAGATCAAATGAATTCTGGTAAACTCGTTGAAACTCTGGTTGATATCCAAGCGGAAGTAGAAGCATATACCGGACGGAAAATCGATATCTCAAAAGAGTTAAAAAATGTAGAAAAAGAAGTTAAAAAGAGTAACCATTGGAGTAATAATTGCCCTATGCAGGGTCTTTCTTTTCTTTGTTCCTGTCCCTATTTGTCAAGCATGGGCTCCAAGAGTAATTGCAACTGGCGCAGGGATTGCTGCTGAGGGTTGTATGGATCGCATGGAAGAAAATCGTAGAAAACACTAAGGAAGTTAACGTATGTTTGGATTTTTGAAAAAAATTTTTGGTTCTGCTCAAGACAGACTTCTCCGTAAATATTTTAAACTTGTCAAAGAGGTCAATTCCTTTGATGAGAAATATAAGTCATTAAGTGATGAAGAGTTAAAAAATAAAACGGTCGAATTTAGAAATCGCCTGGAAAAGGGTGAAACACTAGACGACCTGTTGCCAGAAGCTTATGGCGTTGTTAAAAATGCGTGCCGGAGATTAAGCGGAACAGAAATCCACGTTTCAGGATATGATCAAAAATGGGACATGGTTC
Source organism: Parachlamydiaceae bacterium (assembly GCA_035440845.1). Lineage (GTDB taxonomy): Bacteria > Chlamydiota > Chlamydiia > Chlamydiales > Parachlamydiaceae > JBBSJT01. Next base: position 25,815 of record DAORNI010000005.1, read on the forward strand.
CCTACGATGTGCAAGTAGTTGGTGGAATTGCCATGCACTATGGCGCTATTGCTGAAATGATGACAGGGGAGGGAAAAACACTTACTGCCAGTATGCCGCTTTACTTAAATGCCCTCTCTAAAAAGCCTGTGCATCTAGTGACTGTCAATGATTACCTTGCAGAAAGGGACTGTCAATGGGTGGGCACTGTTTTCCGCTGGCTTGGACTTACAACCGCTGCTTTAACAAACGAAGTGCCAACAGAAAACAGAAAAAAAATTTATGAAGCAGATATCGTTTATGGAACAGCTTCAGAATTTGGTTTTGACTATTTGCGCGACAATTCCATGGCCGGCAGAAAAGAAGACCAGGTGCAGCGGGGCTATTACTACGCCATCATAGATGAAGTGGACTCTATCTTGATTGACGAGGCAAGAACGCCACTGATCATTTCAGGACCAGTACCAATCAGTCGTCAAATGTATGACGAATTAAAAGTGCAAGTTTCAGAACTTGTCCGCCTCCAAAGAGATTTTTGCAACAAGCTCAGCTTGGATGCTAAAAAGGAACTTGAAAAGCTAGAAGCTTTAAAAGGAGAAAAGAAAACCAAGCAGCAAACAGAAATAGAACAAGAAGCCCTTCGCAAACTTTGGCTTGTCAGCAAAGGCACACCGCGCAACAAAGTTTTAAAGCGCTTTAAAGAAGACCCTGATATGAGGGCTCTCCTTGATAAGTTTGACCTCTATTACTATGCTGACCAGAACAAGGAAGAGCGTCTTAAATTATTAGCTGAACTCTACATGATCATCGATGAGAAGAACAGCGAATTTGAGCTCACAGACAAAGGCGTTGCCCTTTGGCAGGAAGTCAGCCGTGACAAAGGCGATGAATTTGTCATGCTAGACATTGGCCATGAATATCTTTTAGTCGATCAGGACAGCTCTTTATCAGAAGATCAAAAAATCCAGAAAAAACTAGACATTCAAGAAGAAGATGCAAAACGAAAAGAGCGCTCCCACAACTTAAGACAGCTTCTTCGCGCTCATCTCTTAATGGAAAAAGATGTCGACTACATCGTACAAGATGAAAAAATTGTCATCATCGATGAGAACACCGGAAGAACACAGCATGGAAGGCGCTTTTCTGATGGCTTGCATCAGGCCATTGAGGCAAAAGAGGGCGTTGCCATCCAAAAAGAGACGCAGACCTACGCCACCATCACCTTGCAAAACTTTTTTAGGATGTATGAAAAGCTAGCTGGCATGACAGGTACTGCCATCACAGAGGCCAACGAACTTAAAACCATTTATAAAATCGATGTCCTTGAAATCCCCACACACCGGCCTGCCAAACGCAGAGATGCCCATGACCAAATTTACATGACAGAGCGTGAAAAATATAACGCAATCGTCAATGAAATCAGGGAAATCCATGAACAAGGAAGACCTATCTTAATAGGAACTGAATCGGTAGATATTTCAGAAAAGCTCTCCCGCATTTTAAGGCAGAATAAGCTGGAGCATACGGTATTAAATGCCAAGCAAAATGCAAAAGAAGCAGAGATCATTGCCCATGCAGGAAAAAAAGGTGCTATCACTGTTTCTACCAATATGGCAGGAAGAGGCACCGACATCAAACTAGAGCCGGGCGTTGCAGAAATTGGGGGTCTTGCTGTCATTGGCACTGCAAGGCATGAATCGCGCCGGATTGACCGCCAATTAAGAGGAAGAAGCGGCCGCCAGGGCGATCCTGGAAGCTCTAAATTCTTTGTCTCTTTTGATGACAGGCTTTTACGTCTTTTTGCCTCTCCAAGATTAACTGGCATCTTGCAAAAATTCAGACCGCCAGAAGGAGAGCCCATTTCTGCTTCAATCTTAAATAAATCGATTGAAACGGCGCAAAAAAGAATTGAGCAGCGCAACTACACCATCCGCAAGCACACGCTAGAATATGATGATGTGATGAATAAGCAAAGACAAGAGATCTATGCATTTAGAAACGAAGTGCTCCACACAAAAGATATTGAGCCCTTAGCATTAGAGCTTATAAACAGCGTCATCTCAAGTGCTGCAGACCAGTATTTTTATAGTCGAGGAGAAGAGGGTGGCTGGAATCCAGAGGGTTTTCGTGAGTGGCTGATGAGGCATTTTCCTGTCTCTTTTGAGCCGGGCTCTTTTGATGATGACCATTCAGACATTGAAGACCTCGAGAAAAAAGCATCCGAAAAAATTTGCCGCGCTTTTCAAGATAAATTGGCGCGCGAATGTGAGAAATTGCCCAATATGGCAACTTCTCAGGGTATTAAACCCACCAATGAGGCGATGCGCAACTTGATCATCCGAAGAAATGACCATCTTTGGCAAGAGCATCTTTTAAAAATGGATCATTTGCGCACAGATGTGAATTTGAGGACGGTTGGGCAAAGAGACCCATTGACAGAATTTAAGCATGAGGCTTTTAACCTATTTGATGAGTTTAGCCGCACGCTAAGGACTGAAATAGCGCAAGACCTTTTCCGCTTTGAGATCATTACCAAGCCGCCAGCTTCCATTCAGCAGCTTTTAAATCAGCTCCAAATGGAAAAAAATCGCTCTTTTGCAGCGGAGCTAGACGCTGAAACATGATTTCTAACCGTACATTTTTAGCAGTTGAAAAAGCGTTACAAGACGGGGCATTTTTTTTGATGACCCCGTCTAATACTATCAGAGTAGAAAAATTTAATTTTATTGAGCAAATTTTTCGCCATTGCACAACAAAAAGACAGCAAGCTCCTATTCAAAATGCTGTCTGGTTCAAAGATCAACTAATAGATGCACCTCAGCAAAAAAGTGAGGCATTTGATCCAGAAAGACTAGTTGACACAATCCGCATGTTTCTTAATCAATACAAAAAATATAAAGATGAGCCAGAATTTAGAGCTTGCGCTTTAGAGCTTTTAGCTTATCGCTTAAAAATCCCTTCCAAGGCGTTAGATGAGGCGGTTAATCCGGGCTTTAAGGATTTTGCAGAAAAGAGCCATCTCTATAATTATTTAGCGACACATAACGATAAGCTTGTTGTAATGGAAGATCATAAAATTAAAATGCAATTTTCTGGTAATTTAAGCCCCTGGGAATTTATAAAGCAAGAAGTAGAAAATTATTTAAAAGAAACTAAAAACTATGCAGAGCCTTATACGATCAGCCTCTATGGACGGCTTGGTATTGAAAATAGAAACCGTTGCAATTGGACAAAACTTTTACCTTTTTTAAAAAGCAATACAAAAGAATGGGCGCCTCATTTTCTTAAAAATTTGCCTATTTTTAACTGTTACAATAAGGCCTATGCGATCGAATTTTGCTCGACAGCAACAGAAAAACTCCCAAGAAAAGTAGGCGACCACACTTTTGTACGGCTTTATTCTTTTGTGCAGTCCGAAGAAGAAACCTATGGAAAAATGTATAGCTTTGGGCTATATCGCCCTCACAAAGAGGGTTGTCAAAGTGGCTCTGATGCGCTCCTTAAAATAAAGCCTGGATTTATCAATGAAGAGGTCAGCGAAGTTTGGGGGATCAATGATAAAATCCGCACGATTGCCCTGCAAATAACTAAAGAGCAGTTTTCTAATATTAAAAACAAAGTCCGCCAAGACAAAGAAAAAAATGAAATTATTTTTCAGCTTTTTTCTTTTAACTGCGACCAGTACGCCTCTGATCTAGCTCTTCTTGCAGACGTTACATTGCCAACAAAACGCCATTTTTTTGAGCTGCTTGTGATCTCATTTGAAGAAGAGAAGTTTAAAGATTCTAATCAATATGTTCAAACAGCTGCTAAAATTGCAAATTTGTTCTTAAAAGTTTTCTTGTTTTTATGCACGCCTTTATTTAACTTAATCCTTTTATATTTAGGTGCTGGCCAGGTTGACAGCAGAGTCAAAGGCTCTTCTAAACCGATCATTTCTTGTTTTTCAGATCTATTTGATTCAAAAACATTATACCCATCTTCCCCCTGGGTGCTTGGGACTGCCGTAAAAAAAGAAGTGGAGGAGTGGCGTGCAAGAGAAATTGCAAAACTGGATCTGACAAAAGAAGGAGACCAAAAAATAAGAGATACTATCCTCTTTTCTTTTCCACCCCATTACAAAGCAGTTTAAATTAGAGCGCGCTCGTCAATTGATAATAAACTTATATTCGAGATTATTTTCTCTCTAGGGGCTAGCAAAGGCTAATCGAAAATAATCTCGAATCTAAGCTAGTAACCTGAGTTTTTTCCAGCCAAGGAAAAGAAGAAAAGGGGAAAAAAGGGCGTACAAATACCAATAATTGGCATTCCAGCTAAGAGTTAACTTTCCATTTTCTCCAAAAAAAAGCATCAAGAGACTAAAAAGAAAAAATAGGGAGCCTAAAAGCAACAAGCTAACGCTTAAAACAATAGCCTTCACATCTGTTTCTTCTTCAAAGGTGGCAGTTTCTGCAATTTTGGTCTTTTCCAAAATTTCATTTTCTTCGTTTTCTCTTACGCGATAAGGGGGAATAAAAATTTGATTGAGTTCAAAAGAAGAATGAGGGCTTAAATAAACACCACAAGAAATGCAATTCTCCTGGCTTACTAAAACCCCTGTTTCACAATTCCAACATAATTTTTTTGCATCTATATTCATAATTAATATCATATTACAATTATTACTATTCCTGATGCAAACAAAAAAACATTTTATTTTTATTTGGTGCTTTGGCTATGCTGCTTTTAAAGGAAAAATAAAAAATGGAAACTTCATTTGATGCAATTGTAATAGGAGGGGGTCCTGGAGGCTATCCTGCCGCCATAAAATTGGCGCAGCTTGGAAAAAAAACAGCTCTTATTGAAGCAAATGAACTTGGAGGCACCTGTTTAAACCGCGGCTGCATTCCCTCTAAAACATTGATTGCCAATGCAGAAGTTTTAGAAAAATTGAAATCTGCAGAAGAATTTGGCATTCAGGTAAAAGATATAAGCTTTGACTATGCTAAAATGGCAAAACGCAAAGATGAGGTTGTCAGCAAAATAGGGAAAAGCTTAAAGCAGCTTATCTTGTCAAACGGCATCACCCTTTTTAAAGGTTTTGGAAAATTCATCTCTCCTAATGAGATTAAAATCACAGGAGAAACAAATGTTATTGTCTCAGCAGACACAGTCATCATTGCGACTGGTTCTGAGCCAAAAAATATTCCGGCTTTTCCTTGCGACCATACTCTTATTTTAGACTCAACAGACCTTTTAAACAGGACAACACTTCCAAAAAAAATTGCCATCATTGGTGGAGGCATTATCGGATGCGAATTTGCTTCCCTTTATGCAGCATTTGGAGTAGAAGTTGCCCTCATCGAAATGCTGCCACGCATTTTACCGATGGAATCTTTAGCCATTTCAGAAGCCTTGACAAAGGCTTTTTTATCAAAAGGTATTCAGATCAAAACAAGCGCTCAAGTATCTGCCATTGATAAAACCGCAACTGGCATTCAAGTGCGCTTAAAAGATGATGAGCCAATTGATGCAGACATTGCGCTAGTTGCTGTTGGCAGAAAGCTCAATACAAATGAGATAGGTCTTGAAAAAGCAGGTCTGACAGCAGACGAAAATGGATTCATTAAAGTGAATGATAAAATGGAGACGATAGTTCCTGGCATTTATGCAGTAGGTGACATTGCCTCTAAGTGGTGGCTTGCACATGTTGCTTCGCATCAAGGACTAATAGCTGCAAGCAACGCATGCGGCATCTTAGCTCATATGCATTATAACGCCATCCCATCAGCTATTTTTACAGTACCAGAAATTGCCACTGTCGGCTTGAGTTTAGAGCAGGCTAAAAGCGCTGGTTTTTCATCTGCAATTGTTAGCGCTTTTCCTTTTGCAGCCCTTGGAAAATCTGTGGCCACAGGAGAAACAGAAGGCTTTGCACAAATTGTCACAGACAAAAGAACCGGCCAGATACTTGGCGCTCAAGTTGTTGGCTATCAAGCCTCTTCTCTTATCTCTGAAATGGCTGTTGCCATTGCAAACGAACTTACTGTAGAGTCTATTTCAGATACTGTTCATGCGCACCCGACACTTCCAGAAAGTTTTGCAGAAGCTGCACTTTTAGCAACCGGAATGCCTCTTCATTTACCAAAAAAAGGTAGAAAATGAGTAATTGCAGCAAAAACCGTTTAAATATTTTGCCGGAAAATCCAGAAAAAGAAACGATGGGGCGTTTTCCCTCGTGGCTTCACCGCAAAATTCCAGAAGGGTTGAACAAGCAGCTGACAAGCTCTATCTTAGAAAAAAATAGGCTCCATACAGTTTGTGAAGAGGCAAAATGCCCTAATTTACCGGAATGCTGGGCAAAAAAAAGCGCTACTTTTTTAATCATGGGAAAAGAGTGCACAAGAAGCTGCGGGTTTTGCAGCATCGATTTTTCCAAAACCCCAAAAGCATTAGATCCTCTCGAGCCAAATCGGGTTGCTGAATCAGTAGAAGCACTTGAACTAAAGCATGTTGTGATTACAATGGTAGCTCGTGATGATTTGGAAGATGGAGGAGCCTTTCATCTTAAAGAGACGATCCATGCATTGCGCCGTCTTAAAAATCCCCCCACAATTGAAGTATTGACATCCGATTTCAATGGCAATGCAGCAGCCCTTGACTCTGTGATAGAAGCTCGTCCTGAAATTTTTAATTACAATATCGAGACGGTGCGCTCTTTGACAAAAAGAGTGCGTCACACAGCCACTTATGAGCGCACCCTTTGGCTTTTAAGTTATGTCAAATCAAAAGCATCCAATTTTCCTATGTTTGTCAAATCGGGATTGATGGTCGGTCTTGGAGAAGAAGAAAGTGAGGTCAAAGAGACAATTTCTGACTTAAAAAAAGCAGGATGTGATATCATCACGATCGGGCAATATTTGCAGTCTGGCCGGCATAAATTACTTGTTAAGTCTTTTATCACTCCAGAGCAATTCAAAAAATATGAAGAGTTTGGCCATGCCCTTGGAATCAAACATATGTACTGTGGCCCTTTTGTCCGGTCAAGTTACAATGCCCATTTAGTTTTTAACCAAACAACATTCATTAATAGCCACTAATTATGCCAGAAGACAATCTACCTCTTACCCATTCAGAAGATCTAGAAATTCTGATGCATCGAGACGCCCATTTTTCTGGCAGCTTTGATATCATGCTAGACTATTATAAGAACCGGTATAAAGGGGTAATGCTGGATTTTGACCACGAGCGCATCCTTGAGTTGTCTGACTTGGAAAAACAGATGGGCACCAATTTGTCTGCCACTTTATTGTCTGGTGCTGACGCCGAAAAAGTCGCAAAAGCAAAAGCTGCCTATAAAAATTTGAGGGCTCTTTACGAAAATCCTTCTAAAGATAAAAAATATGCGCTTTTAGTGGCTGACCTGATCCTTTCTGAAGATGAAGAAGCAGAAGAAGAGATCAAAGCGATCGTTGCGGAAAAAGGAGCGATTGTCAGATCTTTGATCGACCTGTTGAGGGCAGAAGATTTTTATGATCCGCTAATGCCAGGCTATGGAAAAGCTCCTCTTCTTGCTGCAAAAGCCCTTGGACAAATTGGGGACAAGCGAGCCATCATTTCTTTGTTTGAGGCTTTGGGAGAGGGCGATTTTTTTGATGAGGGCATTGAACTTGAAGCTTTAAAAGCAATTGGAGAGCCGGCAAAAGAATTCCTTTTAAATGTCCTTAAAAGCCATCCTATCAATGCAGATAATGAAAAAGCAGCACTCGCCTTGATTCAATTTAAAGAAGATGTGCAAATTGCAAAAGCCTGCTTTGAGATGCTTCAAAAAAAAGAAGCTCAAAAAAACTTAGTATTTGCCACTTATCTTGTGATGAACTGTGAAAATTTAGAAGATACCGATCAAAAAGACAAACTAATTAAAATGGGACAGGATGAAAGCCTTGACAAGATGCTGCGGCTGGACATCCAAAACCTCACAAAATATTGGACAAAATAAGGCTTACTGCTTGCACAATTTTAAATAAAAGATTAGGTTGAATTGAAAAAACAAGAGATATTTATGAACACGAACGCATCAACTTTATCAATAGTACATTTTTTAAAAAAGCTTCGCAAATTTTCCCTTTTTTGCTTCATGCTCCTTTTTCTTGCCAGCTGCGATTCTGAAAAGACCATTGTCAATGGGCTGGATGAAAGGGAAGCCAACGAAATTTTAGTTTTTCTTGCCTCCAAAGGCATTCAAGCAGAAAAAGCGCAAAGTAAAGATGCTAGCGGTGGCGGTGGCGGTGGCAAAGTGGCTGTCTTTGACATTACTGTCAGTGAAGACATGGCAAACCAGGCCATGGCGCTTTTAAACCAAAATGGATTGCCAAGAAGAAGAAGCCAAAACTTGCTTGGCATTTTTTCAAATGTCGGCCTTGTCCCATCCGCTATGGAGCAGCAAATCCGCTACCAGGCCGGCCTTGCAGAACAAGCTGCCAGTACAATCCGCAAAATTGATGGAATCTTGGATGCCGAAGTGCAAATTTCTTTTCCAAAAGAAGATCCTTTGAACCCGGACAAAAAAACGGGTAAAATTACAGCTTCTGTCTACGTCAAGCACAATGGCGTACTCGATGATCCAAACAGCCACTTGATCACAAAGATCAAGCGTTTTGTTGAAGCTAGCGTGACGGGGCTTAGCTTTGACAACATTACAGTGATTCCAGACAGGGCAAGGTTTAATGAGCTGCCAAGCCTTAATTTAGGCAATGCCGAAGAGAAAAGTTTTGTCAACGTCTGGGGGCTTATCATTGGAAAAGAATCTTTATTTAGTTTCCGTCTCCTCTTTTTCTCTTTCCTTATCTTGCTTTTATTTCTTTTGCTCTCGTTGCTTTGGCTTGGGTGGAAGATTTACCCTATTTTAAAAAGCCATGGCGGCATTAAAGAGCTTTTCCATCTAGAGCCTTTGGGTATAAAAAAAGCAGAAGAAGAGCCAAAAAAAGAAGAGGAAAAAGCATTAGAGGAAGAAAAAGATAAAAAAACAGAAACAAGAACAGTTGATAAAGACTTCGATGAGACGGAGTAGAAATGGGCATGCAAGCAAAAGATCGACTGATGTTTCGCGTTTTGCTAAACAAATTCCATCCAAAAACAATGGATGCATTTTTAAAAAATATGCCAGCTTCTTTAGCAAAAGAGATCAGCGACCAAACAATCCTTGCAAACGATCCTATGCATCTTTTAAGCCAGCCCCAATTATTGATCGAAAAGGTGCACTATTCTTGGCTTTTGGATTCCTTTAAACAACTGCCGGATGGATTAAAACCCTCTGTTTTAGCTGCGCTGCCAGAGGCTCATGCCAATGGGATCAGCAAAGCTTTTAAATTTCCCGTGCAAAAGATCGATCATAGCCCTCCTTTCAAGCGATTTCTTATCAATTTTTTTTATTCCCGGTTTGAAAAAAAAGAGGTCTTGCCGCTTGAATTTCTTCCAGAGACAGAACTTAACGTCTTAACTAGCTTTTCAAAACCGATGCTAGTTGCCATCATCGATTATCTTGGCATTTATGATCTGGCAGAAGAGGTGCGCCATATTGTAGAAAAAAACCTCCTAACAAGCCTGTACGCTGTGCTTTCACCAAAAAAGCAGCATTTTTTAAAACTATGCCTGAACCAAAAAGAGAAACTGGTAACGCCAAGACTTGGAATCGAAAGTTGGGATGGGCAAAAAGAGTCTTTAGAAAAAATCTTGCACAAAAGAGGACTGATCCGCTTAAGTCATGCATTGACCGGTGCTCATCCCGATTTCCTTTGGCATATTGTGCATCTATTGGACTCTGGAAGAGGAACTATTATTGCAGCCCACTATAAGCCGGATCAAAACCCGGCAGTTTCAGCGGCTTTGACCGCACAAGTTTTAAATGTCATCAACTTTTTAAATAAAAAGAGCTAAAACAGTGAATAAACGTTTTTTTTCTCTCATCCATGGCGAAACAGTCCATGTAGCACCAAAAGTCAAATTTATCCCCTCCGGCGAGTTCTCGACACTATTAAATGCTAAAGACATTTTAGAAAAAGCAAAAGAAGATGCGGAAAAATATAAACTGGCTGTCACAGCAGAATGCGAGCAATTAAAAGAAGAAGCTGAAAAAATAGGATTTAACAAAGGGTTTGAAGCCTGGGCTAAAGAGCTTGCAAAATTGGAAAATGAGATCATTAGAATCCGCAGCGATTCTGAACAAGCCATTATCCCGATTGCTTTAAAAGCTGCCAAAAAAATTGTGGGCAAAGAGATCGAGCTTTCGGAAACCACCATTTTAAATATTGTTTTAAACTATTTAAAAGCTGTCTCTACCCATAAAAAAATTACGATCTATGTCAGCAAAAAAGATCTTGCCATCCTTGAAAATAACAGACAGCGCCTAAAAGAAGCCTTTGAATCATTAGAAGCCTTATCCATTAGGGAACGACCAGATATTGAACCTGGCGGCTGCATCATCGAAACAGAAGGCGGCATCATCAATGCAAAACTTGAAAATCAGTGGGAAGTCATTGAGACTGCCTTTAAAGGACTCTTAAAAGAAGAACTGAAAACTGCCAAAGCTCAAAAATAACAAGGCTTAAAATGCTAAAGACCAAAGTATTTACATCTTTTCTTTATGTGGTAGCAATTATTGCAGTACTTGCCTTTTCACCAGCTGCTCTTTTTTCGCAAAGCGCAGGAGTGCCTCCGGGAAAAACTGGATCTCAAGCTCCAGCTAGCAGTTCTTCATTAAATAGAGCAGCTCCTGCAAAAAGCGCAACTAGTCCCTCTACTGTAGAGAGTAGGTCTTCCCTGGAAAATGTCAACTTTCCAATCGACCCTATTAAAAGGCCTTCCCTGATCACACAAGCTGCTTCTTTGACGATGCTTTCGCTTTTGCCTTTTATCATCATGATTTTAACTTCCTTTTTAAAAATCGTGATTGTCCTCTCTCTTTTAAGAAGTGCTCTTGGCGTACAGCAAGCACCGCCAAACCAGATCATCAACGGCGTGGCCTTCATGCTCAGTTTGTTTATTATGTATCCAACTGTTCTTCTGATGTATGATGCAGCAGCAAAAGTGATTGCTAAAACACAAGCGCCAGAATCTCTTCTTGCAACAGATTCCCCGGCCTACATCATGGCAATAGCAGGGGAGGCAAGGGAGCCTTTAAGATCGTTTTTAAAGCGCAATTCCAGCATTGCGCACCAGGCGCTTTTTTATAGACTCTCTTACCGCATTTTGCCAGAGGATCATAGGGCTGGATTAAAAGCAGACGATTTTATGGTGCTTGTCCCCTCTTACATCACAAGTCAGCTTAAAGACGCTTTTGAAATTGGCGTCCTTATTTATATCCCCTTCTTTGTGATCGACCTTGTGACGTCCAATATTTTGCTTGCTATGGGGATGATGATGCTTTCGCCAGTGACTATTTCTATGCCGCTCAAACTATTTTTGCTAGTGATGCTAGATGGCTGGACCTTGTTGATAGAAGGCCTTGTAAATACTTTTAGATAAAGGGAGCACTATGTTTCAAACTCAAGCGATTCAATTAGCCTATCAAGGGCTTTTGCTGATTCTGATCTTATCTGCCCCTCCTATTTTAGTCAGCATGTTCTTTGGAATTTTAGTGGCTATTTTCCAAGCTGCCACGCAAATTCAAGAGCAAACACTCTCTTTTACCATCAAGCTTGTCGCCGTGACTTTAACCCTCATGCTTTTGGGACCTTGGCTTGGAGCTCAGATCATGTCCTTTGCAGTCAATATCTTTACCAATTTTCCCCAATGGAGCTTTGCACAGCAGTGATAGCTATAGTCGATTATTATGTCTGATTCTTATCTCGCGCTGTTTTTAAATAGTGCACTCTCTCAAGGAAGTTTGCTGGGTCCCCTTTCTTTGCTGCTTCTATTTTTTGGCAGATTTTTGCCCATTATTGCGCTCTCCCCTTTTTTTGGCGCCCGCGTTTTGCCACATCCTGTAAAGGTGATGTTTGCCATTACGATGTTTGTGGTCTTTCTTCCAAAGCTTTTAGAAGTCACAAAGACGCCTTTGACATTTGACTCCATGCTGCCCCTTTTTATGGCAAAAGAGCTTTTTATCGGGTTTCTTTTAGGGTTTATTATTGGAATGCCGTTTATGATCGTGCAAAATGCGGGCATTATCATTGACCATCAAAGGGGTGGTGCAAGCTTGATGGTAAACGATCCTACTATCCAAAACCAATCCTCTCCACTTGGTACGCTTTTTAATTTTATTATGATCGTCATCTTTTATGCATTAGATGGCCCTTTTTTGTTTATTGACGCGCTCATCACCTCTTATGAAGTGGTGCCCCCAGACCAATTTTTCAATCCAAGCTTTTTCTCTTATGACTCCAGCTTTTGGAAGCCTCAAATGATGGATCTGCTAAATAAAGTGATGACGATCACCATCCGGCTTGCTTCTCCTGCCCTTTTGACCATTCTAATGACGGATGTCTTTTTAGGCATTGCCAACAGACTGGCTCCGCAAGTGCAAATCACTTTTTTAGGGATGCCCTTAAAATCTCTTTTGGCTCTTACCATCATCTTCTTTGGCTGGCAATTGTTTACAGAAGAGCTTAGCCATGAGATCTATTATTGGCTAAGCTACGTCAACAACACATTAAAAATCTTTAAAGCCTCCATGCCGCTTTAAAGCACTAAAATTGTCCTATTCCAAAAACTATTTATTTTATATCATTTGCTCACTTCAAATTAACAAGGACTTTTTATGACACACATTCCCCTTATCATGATCTTATCTCCACAGGGAGATTCTCTCTATTTAAAGGTAAATGGGGAAAATTTTCGCGACGTAAAAGAAAGCGATTCCATTCATCCCGCACTAAAAAGAGTGTCTCTTTTAAACAACAGGCCAGCCACTCTTTATTTCTTGCAAAAACTGTCTGCTGATAAAGAGTTTAAAGCAACTCAAAACTTAAAAACTTACCATTACAGTACTGTAGACAAAGATCATACAGAATCAGATTTTCAAATAGATGGGGGCACCCTTCATGAATGCTCTCTATTTCAGATGACCACCTTTATTTTTAATAAATTAAGTGAAGAAGCTTTTATGCACAATCCTGCTAAACTTTGAAGTTTATAGTCGTTTAAAATAGCAATTTTTAAGAAGATTTTTTAACAAGATAATGAGTCCTCTTATAAAAGAGGCTCATTTCTTTTTCGACTTCACTGCAAAGACCAAAAAATGTTTGGCAGCCTGGCAAACTGTCTAGAAATTGTTTTCCATAGCCTTTTTTTAAAATACGAGAATCTAAGCAGATGATGCAGCCCCGGTCGCTTTTATTGCGGATTAGTCTCCCCACCCCTTGCTTGAATTTAACAATTGCAGAAGGAAGCGAATATTCAGTAAAAGGCTCTCCCCCCTTTGCCAAAATAGCTTCTGATCTTGCCTGTACAATAGGTTCTGATGGCACTTTAAAGGGGAGCTTTACAATAATGACACATCTTAGAGCATCTCCTGCGACATCTACCCCTTCCCAAAAAGAATCAGTGCCAAAAAGGATGGAACGTTCTGTCTTTTTAAATTTTTCTAAAAGCTTCTGTCTGCTTTCATTGCCTTGCTTAAATAGCTGATAACGGTTTTCAACAAATTTCTTCTCGAGCAGGCCGCTGCACTGGTTGAGCATGGCATAAGAGGTAAAAAGCACAAAAGCGTTTCCATTTGATGCTTTTACCAGATGCCAGATGTGCTCTGCGGCTGCTTTTATAAATTGCTTGTCAGAGGGGTCTGGAAGGTCTGTTGGCACAGCAAAAAGCGCCTGCTTTTTAAAATCAAAGGGAGATCCGTAAATCTCTTCTTTAATGATTTTTTCAGGTAAAAGCTTTTCTGTCAGACCAAGACGGCTTTTGATGAATTTAAAATTCTTATGACTTGTCAATGTAGCACTACACAGAATAATGGCTGCAAATTTACTAAAAAGGAATTCCACACATGCTTTGGAAATATCCAAATCAGCATCGTTCAAATGAAGGTTATCTTGAAAACCTATGGTCTGCAGCTCCATCCAGCGAACTTTATTGGGCTTTGATTCCGTTAAAATCAGCTCTTTTAATAAACTGGCTGCTTCTTTTAACCGATTGGCCAAAGCTAAAATTTCATGTCTGATGCTTTTTGTTAGTTCATTTAATTTTTCATCGCTTAAATTGACAATGTCTTGATCTATAGCTTCCAAACTTCTGATATATTTATGGACGGATCGAATAAAAGCTTCTGCATGCAAAACCAAACTATTTTTCCAGAGGGGATGTGTTTGATGATAGGGGTGAAGACGCAGTTTTAGTTCTTTATCTTCACTATCTTTTTCCAAAAGCGCTGCCATAAATTCGGTTATTGCATCAAAAGTTTGCACAAGATGGGTCAACAGATCATTTTTATCTGCCGTAATGTCAATAGTTAAACGACTTAAGATAGAAGAAATCTCAGAAGGAAACATCTTATTTTTGTAATATTCGCCAATCTTTTGCTTTAAAAGAGATAACTTTCCATACCCGTCTGTCTGCTTTTCTGCAGATAGGCGCCCTATGATGCGCAAGAGGTTTAGACGGTTTACATTTTTTGCAAAATATTCTGTTGCAATATCTTCAATATGGTGCGCCTCATCCATAACAATGCGGGTATAAGCTGGCAATATGGCTGGATCTTCATAATTGTCGATCTCTTCACGCCTGTTGAGATCGGCAAAAAGGAGGTGGTGGTTGACGATTAAAAGCTGTGCGTCTTGCGCTTTCTTGCGTGCTTTAAAAAAATGGCATTCTTGAAAGTGGGGGCATTTGCTGTTTGTGCAAGTGTCGCTTTCTGCTGCAATTTTTTCCCAAGGAAAAGAAAAAAGCGCAAAATTAAGATTAGATCTTGAACCCTCTTTTGTAGTAGCGCTCCAGGCTTCCAATTTTTGAAATTCTTCTCTTTCCTCCTCGTTTAAAAGAAGGATGCCCTCTCTTGTTTCTTCAAGTTTGCGCAAACACGCATAATTTGACATGCCCTTGACAAGAACTGCCTTTAGTTCTACATTTAAAGCCTTTAAAATAAGGGGGATATCTTTATTTAAGAGTTGCTCTTGCAAAGCAATCGTATGGGTGGAGATGGCTGTTCTTTCTTTATTTTGCAAAGACCAGAGAATAGCTGGGATCAAATAAGCAAAGCTTTTTCCAGTACCTGTTTGAGCTTCGATTAGGGCTATTTGTCCTTCGTTATAAGAAGTTAAAACAGCCTCCATCATTTTTTGCTGTTCTTGCCTTGGCTCAAACCCTTTTAGGGAAAGACTCAACTTGCCATCTTCTTTTAAAAGATCCAGCGCTTTTTCGATGTTCAAATGGTTCATTATTCAGCTTCAAGAAGATCAAGAAAAGCTTTCAATTGTTTAGATCTTGTTGGGTGTCTCATTTTGCGCAGCGCTTTTGCCTCGATCTGCCGGATCCTCTCACGTGTGACATTAAATTCAATGCCCACTTCTTCCAATGTTTTTGGTTTCCCATCTGCCAGGCCAAAGCGTTGGATGAGTACTTTTCTCTCACGTTCTGTCAATGTAGAAAGGACATCTCCCATCTTGTCTTTTAAAATCGAATAACCAGTAGCTTCGGCCGGAGAGTCTGCCGTGGTATCTTCCAAAAAGTCTCCAAATTGGCTCTCGCCTCCATCGCCAACTTCCGCCTGTAGCGAAATGGGGTGCTGGGCAATTTTATAAATCTCCCTGACACGATCTGCTGTGATGCCAAGTTCAATGGCGAGCTCTTCTGGAGTTGGCTCCCTTCCTGTTTCCATCATGAGCTTTTTAGCCCCACGGAGCACTTTATTAATGGTTTCGATCATATGAACAGGAATACGGATCGTCCTTGCCTGATCGGCAATGGCTCTTGTCACTGCTTGACGGATCCACCATGTGGCATAAGTTGAAAATTTATAACCGCGGCGGTATTCAAATTTTTCAACAGCTTTCATAAGACCCATATTTCCCTCTTGGATCAAGTCAAGAAAGGAAAGACCTCTATTGGTGTATTTCTTGGCAATCGAAATCACAAGGCGCAAGTTAGACTCGACCATTTCCCGCTTTGCTTCTTGCGATTTATCCATCCAGCGCTGCAGCATGCGGACGTCTTTTTTAAAGTCGTCTAATGTGCGTCCAGCAGCCAGCTCTTTCTTTTGCAATCTTCTTTTGGCAGAAGCTAATTTTGCTGCCGCAAATTTATTGCGCTCTGCTCTTGGAGTCAATTCGTTGATTTCTTTTTCAAGGGCTAAAAACCTATCGTATGATCTTGTAATAAGTTCGCCAAAGTCTTCTGTGATGTTATGCCTAAAATGGAATCTTCTAAGATAAGCTTGAGTGCGGATACGGCATTTTTCAATTTCTTCCAAGATAGAAGTGCGATCTGTTTTTTTAAGCACCGGATCATTAAATTTAAGCAAAATCATTTGAAGATTGTCATCTTCTTCTTTTAATAGCTTGGCCAGCTTTGGTAAAAGATTTAAAAATTCCTGCTTGTTTAAAATCTCTTTTTCCGTGATGCACTTATCAAAGCGGTCTTTTCCGTGGATCAGGAAGTTGGCAATAGAAATAGCTTCGCACGTGGAATAGCGAAAGCGCATGATGATGCGCTCAATCTGGATCTGCGCTTTTTCAATGCGTTTTGAAATTTCAACTTCTTCTTCTCGCGTTAAAAGAGGGACAGAGCCCATCTCTTTCAAGTACATCCGGACAGGGTCGTCCGGTGTACCCTCTGAGCGCTTGGGGAGACCCTCCAGCTCTTTTGCTTCTTTTTTCCGCTCTTTTTGCTTTTCCACTTCAGACTGGTTTAAAATCTGAATGTCCATGCCGTTAAGATAGATCAAGACCTGATCGATCTCTTCTGCAGAATCAAAATTCATGGGCAGAATTTCATTGATCTCTTCGTAGGTAATATAGCCTTGTTCTTTTGCGATGGAAATGAGCTCATCTACTTTTTGCTGATGCTGATTAGAAAACGTGGCTTTGAAATTCGACTTGTTCATGATCTCCTAAAAAATGTCTTGCTTGAAATAAAAGCAATAATAGATATAAAATGCAGTGGAATGTAAATTCTCTAATACTTTATCTGTTTTTGTCAAGAACCTAATAGCTTGTCAAGAATATTTTTGCTATTTCAAAATGCAGCTCTACGCCCTTGACCGATCTTCAAAGATAATTTCTGCAAAAAACGCCCATAAAAAAGAGGTCTATTTTTGCTTGGAATGTGGCAGTCCGCTTTATTGCCGCGGCGGTTTTTATAAACAAAATCATTTTTACCATATCAAAGCAAATCGCACCTGCCGGCAAAACGGCAAAAGCGAGGAACATTTGCAGGTACAGCTGTTTTTGCAAGAAGCCCTTGGTGAAAAAGAATGCCTTTTAGAAAAACCTTTTAAAGAGATCAACCGCATTGCAGATGTGGTGTGGCCTTCAAAAAAACTGGTCTTTGAAGTGCAATGCTCTCCTATTTTGGCAAGCGAAGTAAAAAAAAGAAATGAGGACTATGAGAGCCTTGGGTTTTTTGTGATCTGGATCTTACATGACAAGCGCTTCAACCAAAAAAGGCTCTCTGCTGCAGAAAATTATCTTCAAATAATGCCCTACTATTTTACTAATATCAACAAGCAAGGCAATGGGATCATTTATGATTCTTTTTGGCTGATGGAAAAAGGCATGCGCATTTTTTCAACGCCTTTTTTTGCAGTTTCCATCTCTCTTGCATCGCATGTGGAAGTTTTACATCAAAAGCTAAAAGAAAGAAAAAAAGAAATTCCAGATCTTTTATGGAAAAAAATAGAAAGCCAAAAATATTGCTTTGAAGGCGATTTAACCGAGCAGCTTTTAAACGGAAAAACTTCAGAGCTTTTATTTGAAGAAGCTTTAAAAAGACAGAAGAAAAAAGAGGTTAAATGGTCATTACGATTTTTATTTCAAAAGTTGATCGTAAGACCGTACAAAATTATTTTTAATATACTTTTAGAAAAAGCCTGCCTTTAGAGGGCATGCACGATGGACATATCACTTATAACCTAGTCACTTCGATGCGGTTATTTTGACGGTAGAGATTTGCCTCAATTTTACTTGGCGTCAACACTTCTTCAAAAACTTCTACTTCGCTAAATTTTTCTTCAAGCATCTCTTCTTCAATTTCTTCTATCTCTTCAATTTTCTGCTGTGCAATCTCTTCTTCAGCCTCTTCAATTTCTTCTTTTACCGTCTCTTCAACTTTTGCCTTCCATTTAATTTCCACCTCTTCCAGACGATGCTTCAAATTAAAGTTTTCACTAGATAAATATTGAACTTCTTTTCTCTTTGCTTCCAATTCTTCGTTCAGATTGACAATGATCTCATCAAGGCCTTCACCCTCATCCCCGACATAAGGCGTGCAAAAAGATTGCTCCTCATCCGTTTCAGAGGAGATTCCCTGCTCAAATTGCGTCATGAAATAAAAGAAAAGAAAAGAGCCGGCAATGGCAAAAAACAAGCCGAATGAAAAAAAACTCCACGCCTTTTCCTGATGCATGGCATTCATGCCATAAAAACTTAAAAAAAGAAAAGGGACAAAGTAGAGAGCGATAATAAAAAGAGCTGTAGTGTGCCGTGATTTAAACATAATTTTCTTTAAAGATTAAATTTTTTTTCGCCATAAATTTTAAGACCCGCAAAATAAAACATCAAAAAGAGTAAAATAAGTGCAGATATGCATTCTTTTAACGGAAATGGGTTTTGTAAAGAAGAAAAATCCTCATTTTGAGGGCTATAAAATGCTAAAACCTTATCTCCTCTTTTCTTTAGCTCATCATCTGCAGATGCTGGATTTCTAAATTTTGGAGACGTGAAAATTGTCTCGTTTTGATGCTGTTTTCCATTGGCTGTAAAAAAATAGCTGGCTCCTATCCTAAATTCACCAGGAGATACTTCTTCAACAAACCAATTGGAGACAAAAGCCTCTTTTGTTGCACTTAAAGAAATGTAACGGTAGAGATTAGAAGCTGCCGGGACAAAAAACCAGAGAAAAGAAACAACAAGCAGCGTAAAGAGCAACACCCATACAGAATTTTTAGAAATATTTTTCATAAATTAAATCTTTTAAATTCTTCCGGGAGCTCTGATTCAAAGCGCATGGCTTTTTTAGTGACAGGGTGAGAAAAGGCAAGCAAAT
The DNA here is from genome assembly GCA_035440845.1 of Parachlamydiaceae bacterium. Taxonomy (GTDB): domain Bacteria; phylum Chlamydiota; class Chlamydiia; order Chlamydiales; family Parachlamydiaceae; genus JBBSJT01. The sequence continues at coordinate 44,967 of DAORNI010000005.1, forward strand.
GGGCATGCAGTCCAAGCCGTTTCAAGGGG
>DAORNI010000005.1:45005-50736 GCA_035440845.1 Parachlamydiaceae bacterium
TTTTTGACCGAGCCATATTTTTTATCCCCGGCAATGGGGTGTCCAGCATTTTGGCAATGGACGCGTATCTGATTTTTTCTTCCTGTTTCAAGGCGCAGTACAATTTTAGAATAATTTTTTGAACTACTGAGAGTTTCGTAATGGGTGATGGCAAGCCTGCCTTTTTCTTTATCGTCTGTTTCTCGCACCACATAGTTCCCATCCTCGATCAGGTAAGACTGCCATGTGCCTTTTGCTTCTTTCACCTTCCCTTCTACTATCGCTGTGTAGGCACGCTCTAAAAGATGACTTTCAAACATTTTTTTTAATTCTGCATAAGCCGCCTCGCTTAAAGCAAAGATCATCACACCAGAAGTATCCTGGTCAAGGCGGTGAACGGGCTGGACTTTTTTTCCTGGTAGTGATTTTTTTAAAAAGCCGTGAGCGGTCTTCTCTTTTTGAAAAGCAGTTGCAACACTTAGCATGCCAGTTGGCTTTTCAATGGCGATAAGATGAGAGTCTTGATAAAGGATGCGGATTTGACCCTCTTTGCTTAAAACGGGCTTTTCATGAAGGGTGACAAGCTGCCCCTCAAAAATTTTTTTACTGCCTAATTTTTCAACTGTGCCATCTACTTGGATACGTCCCTTTTTTAAAAAATCGCGAAGGGTTGTTTTTGAAGAGTCTGGCGCTAAAAAATGGAGCGCTTCCAAAAGGGTCTGTTCTTTTTCATTTTTATATTTCATGGCGCTAATTTTATGTGAAATTGCTCTTTAAATCAATTACTCTCTTGCCTATTTATTGATGGCTGCATATAATTCTTGCTTAATGCATTTAACCCCAAAGAGGAACAATGGCAAAAGAGAAAGAAGAAGTTAAAAAAGTAAAACGTCCAACTGCACTAAAACGCGACATCCAAAACGAAAAGCGCAGATTAAGGAACAAAGCAGTCAAATCTCAAATCAGGACTGCCATCCGTAATTTTGACGAGGCATTGCCAAAAGGCGAACCAGAACTTGTCAAAGAAAAATTAAATCTTGTTTACAGCCTTATGGACAAAGGCGTTAAAAAAGGTGTTGTCACAATCAACAAAGCAAGCCGTACAAAATCACGCTTGGCAGCACGCTCTGCAGCTAAAAAATAAAAATAGGCTCATTATAAGATGAAAGGATTCCGCTATTTTACATTTGCTTATTTATTTTTTGTTTACACTTTGGCAGCCATTGACCCAACGGTCACTGTAAAAGTACCTATGAGAGACGGTTTTGAACTTTCAACAGACCTTTACTTGCCAGAGTCAGAAGCTAAAAACTTGCCGTGCATTTTGCTCCGTTTGCCGGGCGGCAGAGCTGCAGAGCCATGGAAGAGCTATGCCGCTTTAAGTGTCCTTGGCTACGCAGTTGCCATCCAAGATACAAGAAGCTCCATTGACCCAGAAGGCAAAACGCTTCCCTACTTGAGTGATGGCTGGCTCCAGCATCAGGATGGATATGATGCGGTAGAGTGGCTTGCAAAATCTGAATATACAAATGGTAAGATCGGCACCCTTGGATTTTCCGCTGCCGGCTTAACGCAAATTTTAATGGCTCCATCAGCTCCTCCTTCTTTGACATGCCAATACATAGGAGTTGCACCTCCTAGCATGCACCAGTACGCTATTTTCCCAGGTGGACAGCTCTTAAAAAATCAAGTAGAGGGCTGGCTTGGGATGTATGCCAAAGATCCGGCAGTGCTGGCGCAAGTTTGCGAGCAGCCTTCTTATAATGAGTTTTGGCAATGTCTGGATGCAAACAAAGTGGCGCATCTTGTCAAAGTCCCAGGCTTTCATTATGGTGGCTGGTACGACATTTTTTCACAAGGGACACTAGATGCCTTTACTGAGCGCCAAAATCAGGGCGGCATGGGTGCTAAAGGCACGCAAAAGCTTGTGATGGGTCCTTGGACGCACCAATACCACTTGACAAAGCTGGGTGACTTTGAAGTCCCCAAAAATGGGATGCAGCCTCCTTTTGAGATGTCTCCAAATAGATGGTTTGAACACTATTTAAAAGGCAAAGCAAACGGCATTAATGAAATTGCTGCCGTCACTTATTATGTCATGGGACCTTTCAATGGAGAGAGCTCTTCTGGCAATGTCTGGAAATCATCCGATGTGTGGCCAGTTCCTTGCACCTATACAAATTTTTATTTAAGAGAAAATGGTAAGTTGTCTACTTCTTTACCAACTTGCGAAAAAACACTCTTTTCTTATGCATATGATCCAAAAGATTTAATCCCCACAATCGGAGGCAATAACCTCTTCTTGGAATCTGGTCCAAAAGATCAACGAGCTATTGAAGAGAGAAAAGATGTGATCACATTCACATCAGAAGCCTTGGAGGAAGAGCTGGAAATCACAGGACGTGTCAAAGCAAAACTTTTCTTTACATCTGACAAGCAAGATACAGATATTGTGGCACGTCTGACAGATGTCTATCCGGACGGGCGAAGCATTTTAATTGCAGATGGCATCTACCGGACAGGCGCTTTTCCATCTTCAAAAAAAGAAGGTGAAATTCAGGAAATTGAAGTCGATCTTTGGTCTACTAGCTTAGTGTTTGCCAAAGGGCATAAAATTCGTATCACGCTCTGCAGCTCCAATTATCCAAAATTTGAAAAGAATTTAAACATTGGGTATGAAGCTGAAAAAGCAAAAGATGGAAACAAGGAAGGCGTAGTTGCTAAAAATACATTCATTGTAAGCAAAGACCACCCATCTGCCATTGTATTGCCAGTGATCAAATAGTCGATCCCCAAACAATCGCTCTTTTTAGATGATGAGCTTGGTGTCTTTGAAGGCTTCGTGGATGAATTCTGCCCGCTTATGGGAAATTTCTTCTTGTGGGACTAACTCTCCATAATTGGATAAAAGATGCGATCTTCTGCAATTAAAAAAGAGCTGATTGACTTTTCCATAATCAAGCCCTGAAATCCAGCCCATCTCAATTCCTAATTTGATCAAACTGATTGCATTCAAAGCCTCTACTGGTTCAATTTCATAAGAGTAGATCAAAATGCCATAAGCTCTGCTGACTAAATCTTTGATATGGCTGTTTTGTGATGTTTTAATTTCATTTCTTGCCCTGTTTTCCTCTGTTAGCAATTTGGTAATCAGACTTCTTAAAGAAGAAATAATATTTTCCTCTGAAACCCCAAGTGTCTGATTATTGCGGATCGCCAAGACATCCCCAATAATTTCTGTTGGGTTTCCTTGAATGCCTGTAATGACAATTGATTCATCCGAATGTTTTTCTAATATTTCATCTAATTTTCCAAGATGGACAAGCCCAGAAAGCTGAAGAAAAACAGTAGCGATCATGGCAGTCCCTGAAAAACTGGGATCTGATGTTAAAAATCCAAATTTTGGCGAAAAGGCAAAGGGAAGCGATTTGCTTAACAAAGTCTCTATATTCAAAAGAGCGTTCCAGCTATTTTCAATTTCTCCCTGAACATCTAAAATTTTTAAATGAAGATGGTCTTGAATATTGATGGAAGCTAAAAAAAGGCCTGTTTTATCAATGACAAAAGCTTCGCCAGCGTGTGTATTTTGAAAATTTTGAACGGTTAAAAAATGCTCTGTCAAATATTGCTTGGCAAGCGGATTGATCTCTTCTGCCACAATAAGCGCTGGCTCATCTGCTGCTTTCAAAGCCATAATTTCTTGACCCACAAGGGAGATCAGCTGCTTTTGTCTTTCTGTGTCCAGTTTATCCGGAAACAGATATTTTTCAATGTTGCGATAAAACTCGATTGAAGAGGCAAGCCAAATATTATTGTCATTATAGTCCCAAGGAGTTTTTAATTTTAAAATAATGGTTTCTTTTTCATTGCTGTTCTTCACTTTTTCCCTCATCTCTTTTGTCAGTTAGAGCTTTGATCTGGTCGCGAAGAAGCGCTGCTTGCTCATAATCTTCCTGCTTTAGCGTTTCCACTAAAGCCTCATTTAAAGCAATCAACTGGGCAGAAGGGTTAAATTTGATCATTTCCCCTCTTTGCCTTCCTACGTGAAACAAGGTATTTTTTTTAGGTGCAGCTGCACGAAGCGTGATTTTATTGAGATTTAAAAGTTCTTGAACAATGACATCTTTAAAAATTTCATAGCAATTGGAACAACCAAGAGAAGCCCCCACTCGGACAGCTTGCAGGGTGGTTCCGCAATTTCCGCAAGCAACACCCGCTTTTGAGATCTGGCCACCAGGCAATGAATCTACATTTTGACCATGCAGCCTTTTTTGCAATTCGGGGCAATCGGCGCACATGCTGGTTTCGATATAGTTATTTTTGACAATTTCCGTATAGCGGATGGCAATTGGCTTTTTACATTCACCGCACTCTAAAGGGCGCTCTGGTATTTTTTCTTCTGGGATCATATAAGCATTTTAAACCTTTTAAAACGCCACTATAACCTTAAAAAAATAATTAGACAATAGACTTCTTATCTTATGGCACTGTTAACAAATTAAATTAAGCACGTTTTTTCTCTTTTTTTTGCTTTGGCTGCAATTAAAGTGCTTAATTTAATTTGTTAACAGTACCATATATGTCCTTATTTCTTGGAATTGGTATTAGTTCATGCCGCTTTTAGCAAAGCGTTTACAGAAACATCACCGATTAGTAGACAAAATAGAAGATTTAGCAATTTATCTGAACATTAGACTTCTTTCAAAAATTGCTTATTTTTCCGATGAAATGAAGTTTTGAAAGAAGTCTATTATAAAATAGATAACTTAAAGCAAAAAAAAAGCATGAAGTTTTAAACTTCATGCTTTTTTATTTTTTGAGTCTTGATGGACTCGAACCATCGACACCCTCGTTAAAAGCGAGATGCTCTACCAACTGAGCTAAAGACTCATATGACCCCAAGGGGATTCGAACCCCTGTTATCGGAATGAAAATCCGGTGTCCTGGACCAGGCTAGACGATGGGGCCAGTATAATAGTCATACGATTAATGACGCAACAGATTTTTATTTCCTGCTATTCGAAAAGCTTGCATTATCTCATGCATTGCTTTAAGAAGGATTAATCCTACTTCAATCCGCTAATTTTTCGCAAGCAAAAAAATAGCGGGTGCATAAAAAAAGTCTAAATCGTCATGACTTCCTTCTCTTTTTTGCTCGTCATGTCATCAATTTCTTTGCAAAATTTATCCGTCATGTCCTGGATCTCTTTTTCTATTTTCTTCAAAAGATCTTCTGGAATATCTCCTGAAGCCTTCTGTTTTTTTGCTGCTTCATTGCCTTCTCTTCTGATATTGCGGACGCTGATTTTAGCATCTTCGCCCTCTTTCTTGCAGCGCTTCACCATCTCTTTTCGCTGAGAATCATCCATTGGGGGAATTTTGATGCGGATGCAGTTGCCCTCTACAATTGGCATAAAGCCCAAATTCGCTTTTTCAATTGCCTTTCCAATAGTTGAAGTATTTTGCTTGTCAAAAGGGTTAATTAAAATTTGGCGCGCTTCTGGGGTTGTAATAGAAGATACATCTTTAACTCTGACCTTAGAGCCGTAGATTTCTACAAAAACATTGTCCAGCATCGCCGTACTTGCACGGCCAGTCCTGATCCCTTTAAGCTCATTGTTTAAATGTTCAATGGCAAGCGCCATTTTTGAACGGATCTGTTCTTTAAGATTCATATTAAGTTCTCCTTGAATAAGATTTAATTTCCCATACTAGACTCTTTTTCTGCAAGCGCAACCAAGAAATCTGGTAT
>DAORNI010000005.1:50782-60235 GCA_035440845.1 Parachlamydiaceae bacterium
GATAAAATTTGAGTTTTCTATTTTTGGAGAATTAAAAAAATGTCTATGCCTGAAAGCCTGCTCAGCGAAACTGGCTATAAATATGGCTTTACTACAGATATCGAGGTAGATGCCCTTCCAAAAGGTTTAAGCGAAGAGACCATCCGCGCTATTTCTGCAAAAAAAGAAGAACCTGCTTTCATGCTAGAATTTCGTCTAAAGGCTTATCGCAAATGGCTAGAAATGGAAGAACCACACTGGGTAAACGTCGATTACCCAGCTATTGATTATCAAGATATTTGTTACTACTCTGCACCCAAAAATAAACCAAAATTAAACCGTTTGGAAGATGCTGACCCGGAAGTATTAAAAACTTTTGAAAAGCTTGGCATTCCGTTAGACGAGCAGATGCGCCTTGCAAATGTTGCAGTCGACATGGTCTTTGACTCCGTCTCGATCGGCACAACTTTCAAAAAAAAATTAGATGACGCTGGTGTCATTCTCTGTTCTATTTCAGAAGCGATCCAAAAATACCCCGATTTAATCAAAAAATATTTAGCAAGTGTCGTCCCCATTGGCGATAATTTTTTCTCTGCTTTGAATTCAGCCGTTTTTACGGACGGCTCTTTTGTCTTTGTTCCAAAAGGAGTGATCTCCCCGATGGAACTCTCTACCTATTTTCGTATCAACGACAAGACAACTGGCCAGTTTGAAAGGACATTGATCATTGCAGAAGAGGACTCTTTTGTCAGCTATCTGGAAGGCTGCACAGCCCCAGCTTACGACAATAACCAGCTCCATGCAGCCGTTGTAGAGCTTGTCGCTTTAGACAATGCCCAAATTAAATACGCAACCGTACAAAACTGGTATTCTGGAAATCCAGAGACCGGAGTTGGCGGCATTTACAACTTTGTAACAAAAAGAGGACGAGCTGCCGGCAAGCATTCTAAAATCTCCTGGAGCCAGGTAGAAGTAGGAGCTGCCATCACCTGGAAATATCCAAGCGTTATTTTAGAAGGTGACAACTCTGTTGGGGAGTTTTATTCGGTTGCCTTGACAAATGGAAAAATGCAAGCAGACACTGGCACTAAAATGATCCATTTGGGCAAAAATACAAAGTCGACTATTGTTTCAAAAGGGATATCTGCGGGGCTTTCGCATAACAGCTACCGCGGCCTTGTCAAAGTTGCAAAGAAAGCGGCAAAGGCAAGAAATTATACCCAGTGCGACTCTATGCTAGTTGGTGACCTTTGCTCTGCCAATACATTCCCTTACATTGAAGTGGGAAATGCTTCGTCGCAAGTAGAACATGAGGCCTCTACTTCAAAAATTAATGATGAAATCTTGTTTTATTTTCAGTCGAGGGGATTTTCTAAAGAAGAGGCTGTTAGTCTGGTTGTCAATGGTTTTTGCCGCGATGTGATGAGTAAATTACCTTTAGAATTTGCAGCTGAGGCCGAGAAATTATTAATGATCAAGCTAGAAAATTCTGTAGGATAAAAAAAATGCTAATAATTAAAGACTTATATGTATCAACAGAGGGTAAGCAGATTTTAAAAGGCTTAAACCTTACTGTACAAAAAGGTGAGATCCACGCCATCATGGGGCCAAACGGGGCTGGAAAATCAACGCTTGCAAAGGTATTGGCCGGACATCCAAGCTATGAAGTGGAAAGCGGTGAAATCTGGTACCTGGAAAAAAACCTTTTAGAGATGGAACCAGAAGAGCGCGCTCACCTTGGCCTCTTCATGAGCTTTCAATATCCAATCGAAATTCCAGGCGTCAGCAATGTAGAATTTTTAAGGCTAAGCTACAATGCCATCAGAAAAGCAAATGGTGAAGAAGAGATAGCACTAGATGATTTTAAAGCCATGCTTCAAGAAAAAATGAAAATGATGGAAGTAAAGCCTGAATTTTTGGAAAGAAATCTAAACGAGGGCTTTTCTGGCGGTGAAAAAAAACGGAACGAAATTTTACAAATGGCCGTTTTAAATCCAACACTTGCCATTTTAGATGAGACAGACTCTGGTTTAGACATTGATGCCATGAAAATTGTGGCAAAAGGCGTCAATCAAATCATGAACCCTGAGATGGGACTTATTTTAATCACCCACTATCAAAGGCTTTTAGACTATATCAAGCCGGGTTTTGTCCATGTGATGATGGATGGGAAAATCACTCTTTCAGGTTCGGCCGCCCTTGCAAAAGAATTGGAAGAAAAAGGGTATGACTGGCTGGTGGAGTCTCCAGAAGAAGAGGGGCAAAAAGCTCTATGATGGACACTCAAGAAAATGCTTTTTTAGAGGCTCTTAGCAGGCTTTATACAGAAGGCAAAAGCTCAAATCCTTTGCAAAAAATCAAAGATAAGGCTTGGGATCATTTTAGTTTGTTAAAACTTCCTTCTAAAAAGAGCGAGGCGTTTCGCTATGTCCCTTTAAGACGCCTTTTTGAAAGAAGCTATGAAATAAAAAAAGAAACAGCAGTTCTACCTAAAAACTTTTTAGATGCCGGTTTGCCAGAATGTCATGATTCTTTGATTGTACTTCTCAATGGAAAATATTCTAAAGAGCTTTCCAATGTCCAGGGCTTGCCCTCCCGTATTGTCGTTTCTTCTTTAAAAGAGGCTGCAGGTTCTTACAGCTCTTTTTTGACCAATCACTTTGCAAAAACAATTAAAGAAGAGAAAGACCCCTTTGCCGCTTTAAACGCTGCTTTCCAAGATGAGGGAGTCTTTATCTACCTTCCTCCAAAGACTGTATTGGAAAAGCCAATTCAAGTCCTTCATCTGATCGATTCTTTTGAAAAACCCTTGTTGACAAATCCAAGGCTTCAAGTATTTGCCGGTGCCTCATCTAAGCTAAATTTGATCGCTTCTCAAAAAGTACTTTCTGGAAGCCATCATTTTATCAATTATGCAGCCGATTTTGCGATTGAAGAAGACGCGATTTTAAATTACACGCAGCTTATAGAACATGAAACATCAGATCTTTTTCAAACAGATGCTACCCGCGCTTTTTTAAAGAAAAACAGCTCTTTTACAGCCTTTGCAGTTACAAATGGCAGCAAAATGATACGCACCGATTATAAAATGATACTGGCTGGAGAAAATGCAGAAGCTTGTTTGAATGGACTTTGGATGCTAGAGGACAGCGATGAGTTTCACACCCATGTATTGATCGATCATCAAGCCCCTTTTTGCAGGTCGCGCCAGCTTTTTAAAGGCGTATTAAATGATTTTAGCAGATCAAGCTTTGAGGGCAAAATTTTAGTCCAAAGACCGGCACAAAAAACAGATGCCTTTCAACTAAATAGCAATCTGCTTTTAAGCGACCATGTGAATGCTTATAGCAAGCCTAATTTAGAAATTTTTGCAGATGATGTCAAAGCATCGCATGGGGCCACTTTTGGACAATTAAATGAAGAGCAGCTTTTCTGCTTGAAATCGAGAGGAATTGCAGAAAGAGAAGCGAAAAAACTTTTAGTTTCCGGCTTTTGCAAAGAGATCACCGATTTGATCCAAGTGCCTTCAATTCAGAACATATTGGGTAAAAAAAATTAAGCTATGCCACCCTTTCCAGTTTTTAAACTTCGTGAAGATTTTCCGCTATTAAAGCAAAAAATGCATGGAAAGCCCCTTGTTTATCTGGATTCAGCAGCAACGGCGCAAAAACCAAATAGTGTGATTGACGCCATGCAGGATTTTTATCAAAACCATTACGGCACGGTGCATCGCGCCATCTATCAGCTTTCGGCCTATGCAACAGCAGAATATGAAAAAGCCAGAACAAAAGTGCAAAGACTCTTAAATGCTGCAAAAAGAGAAGAGATCATTTTTGCAAGAGGCACAACAGAAGCCATTAACATGGTGGCATATTCTTTTGGAAAAGCTTTTCTTTTACCGGGCGATGAGATCATCATCTCTGAAATGGAACACCACTCCAATATTGTCCCCTGGCAAATGGCATGCGAAGACCGAGGTGCCAAATTAAAAGTGATCCCCATGAATGATCAAGGAGAGCTTGACCTTGAAAAATTTGCAGCGCTTTTATCAGATAAAGTCAAGCTTGTGGCAATTACCCACGTTTCTAATGCACTTGGAACTGTCAATCCTATAAAAAAAATCATTGAAATGGCTCATCATACAGGTGCCAAATGCTTAATTGATGGGGCGCAGAGCGTGCCTCACATGCCAGTGGATGTTCAAGATTTGGATGCAGATTTTTATGTCTTTTCAGGGCATAAAGTGTATGGACCAACAGGAATTGGCATTTTATATGGAAAAGAAGATCTTTTAAATGCAATGCCTCCTTATCAGGGAGGCGGCGATATGATCCAAACGGTCGAGTTTGCAAAAACAACATACAATACGCTGCCGCTAAAGTTTGAAGCTGGCACTCCCATGATTGCAGAAGTGATCGGTCTTGGAGCCGCTATTGATTATATGGAATCTATTGGCTTAGAGGCCATACATGCTTATGAGCAAGAGCTTTTAGAGCATGCCACTGCTAAAATAAAAGCAATTGAGGGCATTTCCATCATTGGAGAGGCAGCTGAAAAAGGCGCTATTTTAACATTTAAGGCAGATGATGTGCACCCCCTCGATTTAGCTACGCTCCTTGATTTGCAAGGAATTGCCATTAGGACAGGGCACCACTGTGCACAGCCTGTCATGCGCCATTTTGGAGTCACTTCCCTTTCAAGAGCTTCTTTTGCACTTTACAACACCAAAGAAGAGATTGATTATTTTATAGATTCTCTTCAAAAAAACTTAAAGCAACTAAGATAGCCATGGAACTTGACCTTTTACAAGCTGCAGAGCTCTTAAAAAAAGGAGAAGTGGTTGCAGTGCCAACAGAAACTGTATATGGCCTTGCCGCTTCCCTTTTTCAAGAAAAAGCAATCCATAAAATTTTTGCTTTAAAGCAAAGACCTTTGAATAACCCTTTAATTATCCATGTTGCAAACCAGCAAGAAATTTTGGCATTCACGGGGCTTTTAGGAAAAGATTTTACAGATTTAAGTGCTGCATTTTGGCCGGGACCCTTAACTCTAGTTTTACCGATTATTCCAAAAACAGTACCAGAAATTGCAAGGGCAAAACTTTTAACAGCTGCTTTTCGCATTCCCGGCCATCCTTTGGCAAGAGAACTCTTAAAATTGACAGGCCCTCTTGTCATGCCGTCTGCCAACCTATCTGGAAGACCCTCTTCTACCTCAAGAGCGCATGTAGAAAAGGATTTTGGAAAGGATTTTCCTGTCTTAGATGGCGGAGAGTGTGTCTCTGGTTTAGAGTCCACTATTTTATACCAGGATGGCTGCTATAAGATCATCCGTCAAGGAGCAATCCCTCAAGAAGAATTTTTTAAAGTCCTCTCCTATACGCCAAAAATTACAGATGCCAAAAAAGATGAGAAGCCTTTATGCCCAGGGCAGCTCTACCGCCACTATGCGCCAAAAGCCAGACTCATCCTTCAAAAAGAGATTCCAGATACATTTGAAGGAGCAATTATTGGCTTTGAAGAGCGCACTTACCCTAAAAATTGCATCCTCTATCTGCTTGGAAGCTTAAAAGACCCCGCATCCATCTCCAAAAACCTTTATAAAGTGTTACGCCAATTAGATGATGATGGGATCTTAGAAGCTATTGTAGATATTGATATGCCAGACCATGGCATTTTTAGCACTATCCAAGAGCGTCTAAAAAAAGCTTCTGTTCCCTATTAGAGTGGTTTAAGGCAGTAGTTTTACCTGTCGCTAACCAAGACGATTTTGCCTATCCTTTTTTAAAATCTGTATAAACAGATTCACATACTGGCTTAAACTAGAACAGATAGGCGCAGCACAATCAATAGGTTAGTGAAGCTATTGATTGTGCTGCTTTACGCCATTTTATTCCAATCTAGTGCATAAAATTTGCGTAATAATTTCAATAAAACTTTAATGCTTTTTAATTCGTTCTAGTCCCATAATTTATGCTGGTAATGGAATGTTGGAGCCTGCAATGCCCATTTTCCGGAGGAGTCATAGATAATTTCAAATAAGAAATCTTCAAAGCAGTAATACAGAAAAATTTAGCAGGAAATGGACCTAAACCCATTACACTCGTAGCCTTTTCAGATACGACTAAAGATAATTTTTTGGATTCAACATCATAAGAACTGATTTTGTTCATTTGATTTTCATTATATGCCACTAAAAGACGCCCATTAATATAACTGAAGGTGTCAAAGCAGTGAAATTTTTCTTTGGGATCTAAAATTAAAATATCTTTAGCAAGTGATTGAGTGAAAATTATTTCTTTAGAAACACATATTTCAGTAATACTGACTGCTTTTGTTTCACATTCAATAGTTACAGCTACAAAATTATTTCCATGTTCAAAAAGTCGAGGATAATTAGAAAAGCTCTCTTCGATCCAAGGAAAAAAAGTATCTGTATCATTAGGGTACTTTTTTAGATCCTCATACGAGGCAGTGATAAGCTTATACAACTCTCCATCTCTTATAAAGCCCATAAGAGATGTTTTTCCAAAACAGAATCTATCTTGATAATCGTAAATTAAATCTGATGCAGCTACAGGCATTGCAATTTTTTTTGGCTTTTCATTCAAGCTAGTAAGGTTTAAGATCACAAGACTTTGTGTTTCATTATCTTTTCCTCTGATATACAAGCAATCATCACGAATTTCTGTTTGAAGAATTACTCCATCGAAGGTAAACTTTGAAAGGAACTTACGATCTTTTCCATCATAAATAAAAACTTGAGAATCACCTACATCTAAAACGAAAAAATTATCTGATCGAGTGGAACACATATAAGGTTTTTGACAAGAAGGCGGACAAAATACTTCCGATTCGGGTAAAATTAGCTCCCTTCGTGAATCTATATTCGACATAGAATATGTAATAATTGGATTCTGAAATGCAATCATTTCAATTTCAGATTTATATTTTAAGGGCTGGCACCATAATGCGAAAGCCGGAAATATTTCAGACTCAATAAATGGCATATTTCTTGTCCATTGAGTAAGATCATAAAACTGTCGTTTAAGAAGAGCTAACCAGTTACTTTCTGTTTGGGGAAGAGCATCCAGAAATAATGCATCAGCTCCGATACGCGTAACTAGACGATGCCAAAAACAGTCTGAAGAAATAAGAGAATAAAATGATTTATTGGTAGATCCTAAAGAGGCTGCAGTTTTAATAGCCGAAAAAACATCTTGGGTGCCCCAAAACATTGGGGATGACCAACAATATAGTGGAACCAAATCAGAGTGTCCCAACGCATTATCATTCATAAAAAACCTTATAAGTTAAGTTTAGAGCGCGTTCGTCAATTGATAATAGCTTAGATTCAAGTTTTTTTTCTCTAGAAATTCGCACACGCTTCGAAAATTAAAAGCCATATTTAAATATGGCTTTTAATTTTCGCGATTTTTTGCGTGAGGTGAGTTTTTTTAGAGAGAAAATAATCTCGAATCTAAGCTATTAGCAATTGACGAGTGCGCCCTAGTGATTATTGCGCTGCTCGTAGATAAGGTTGTAGAGGCTATCGCCTGTTGTGATGGAAACGGCTACGTCTCTTAGCCAGGCTGACAGGCCATATCTCCAGCGGTCTCTATCGCTATATGTATAAAAAATATCTAGCGGCATAGAAAAAGAGACGCCCTTGTCGTAATAAATTTTATCATTGATGCGGTCATGTCCATTTGTATGGGCATACCAAACTGAAACGCGAAGCCCGCTTGGAAAATGGCGCGTCAATTCATAGCGGACACCGACATCATTTGCTAAAAACTTTCCGGCAGATATCTTAAAATCCACTCCCGCATTTTTCCAGTCATAGTAGAGGTTAAAAAAAGCTTGAGAGCCTAAAAAGCGTTTGCGCGTTGCATAAAAGCCGTTGAGTTTTCTTACCTTTCCAGTAAAACCAACCCCTCTATAACTTCTTTTTTTCATAAGAGCTCCTTCCACGCCAAAAGCCCATGCAGCATTAACAGGAAAGTAGAGGAGTTCTCCGCCAATGCCTCCATAAGCCTCTTCAAAATGCCCAAGCGAAATTCTTGAAAACCAGCCTCTTCCTAAATTCCAATTCTTTTGCAAATAAGCCTCATCTACCGTAATTCCTCTTTGCTGGTAATAGCGCACAATGTCTGTGCGCACATTTAAAAGCTGAGAGGGATTTAGCCTGTCCACACCGGTCAAATCTCTTAAGTTTGAAAAAAACGTGCAGCCAAAAAGAACAGAGTAATAGCAGTCATAAGGCAAAAAGCCATTAAAGCCGGCATGCAAGCCAAGAGCGTATTTGAATTTTCCTTTAGAGCTACCAAAAAAGCTATATGTCTTTGGCAGTACTTCAAAATTAATAAGATTGCGCGTTTTATAAAGAAGGGCTGAACTTGTTTTGTTAATAGGAGAGACTTCTCTAAGAGGAGTTAAAAGCTTTAGCTCATACTCACACATCTTTTCTGCGGCAAATGCTCTTAAATATTCCATCTGGTAGCGGTATTCATGAATAGGCACTCCTTTTTCATCAATGATCACAACCACCTGGTCAATATCTGCTGGCACCAAATAGACAAGCAGATAATTGAGCCTTCTTCTCACTTCTTTTTCAAGAGCATACCGTAAATTATCAATTTTAAACCGAAGCGTTTTTTTTCTACAGGGGTCTTCATAAAGATCGACTTCCAAAAGATCAAAGCCTTGTAGCAAAAAAGCAGAGCGGAATTCTTGCACCATGATATTTTCTTCACGATTGCAACTTAAAGGCTCCATATTAAAAGGACCCTTGTAGGGAAGAGGATCATCTATTTTTGGCAAAAAGCCTTTTGTATTTCCAAAGTTATAAAAGCTAGAGAGGCTAAAGCTCCAGCGATTGCCGCGAATTCGACTAAACGACAAATCCAGATGGTCAAAAAAGCGGCATTTGACACCCCAGTTAATAGGAGAATTTTTAACGCGACCTTTTGGATGCCTTTCAATTTCTGGATCTTCATAAGGGGTGGCATCATATTCAGCGCTTAATGCCAAATTGCGGAGCCACGACCTTGTGCTTTTTCGAAAAGGCATTAAATTGACCCCTCCAAAAAAACCTTTGATCCGGTTAGAGCCATATCCTAAAGTCAGTTCCAAATCATATTTTGGAAAAACTTGGGTAAAAGCAATGTATCTGGCAAAAAAGCCCTTAGTGCCCATAAAGTCTTCAAGACCAACTGCAATGCCAGGCAGTGCATACTGGCTGTCTTCTGGATGAAAAAGAGCAAGCTTAACATTTGCTCCTTTGTCTGACAGATCTCCAAATCCCATGGGAGATAAAATGGGATCGTCCACACCTCGATAAATGCGGTAGCTGCCAGAAATTTCCAAATGGTCTAAAAGCTGTAAGCGCAAATTATAATTGCGGTAAGGGGGTACTTTTGCATATCCAGCCCCAATCTCCCCTTCAGAGCCCATTCGGGCAGAAGGCATTGAA
>DAORNI010000005.1:60266-60806 GCA_035440845.1 Parachlamydiaceae bacterium
ACATGATTATAAAAAACAGGAAAACGCTCATTGATCCGTTTGTTCCAATAGTCGACAATCATTAAATCGCGCATTAAATTTTCTTCATAATTCCTATAAACAAATTCAACCGAATTAATTTTATTAAATGAAATTATAATAGCAGTAAAAAATATGAATAGAATTGAAGTATTATTTTTCATAAGTGAGAAATAATACTCTTTTAGAGCATCAAATGCAACAATCTTCAGGCACGCTCGTCATTTTTTACGGGAGATATAGCAGTGGAATGGTTGCATTAATTAATTGGAGGAATAAAACTATGTCTTTTCGATCGAAGAAACAAAACCCTTATGTTACATAGTTTTTAGGATTTTGTATTTTTTCGTTACATTTTGGACATTCCACGATTGGATAGGTTGATTGAGATTGCCAAACTTCTTGACATGAAGGACACATCAACCATCTTTCTCCTAAATCTGTTGCAATTAAAGTAGGTGTTGAAATAGGAATTTTTCCAAATTCTTCTTTTTCTCCTTCTAAAATAAGTTTATCTGCAAT
>DAORNI010000005.1:60816-61386 GCA_035440845.1 Parachlamydiaceae bacterium
AACGATCTGATGATAAATTAAGATTTCCGGTAAAATTTTATAAATTTCTTCTTTAGTTAATTCAAATTGCGGATCATCCTCCATTCGAAATAATTCTTCTAATATATTACTTTCAGTTTCATCTAATTCTGATAAACGATCAAAAAAAATCCGAAAAGCCCAACGAGATATCTTAACGATATCATATCCTTTTTCTAATTCCTCTTTTAATTCTTTTCCTAACCTCCTTTTTGAATACTTCATAATTATAACTCTCTTTTAGTTGGTGGATAATGCTGACTGTTTAAGTTTTGACCATTTAAATCTTTTGGGTGTACACGATTAACTTTCCCAAAATGATCATAACATTCATTCCATCCTCTAGTTTTTCCATTAATTGGATTATATTCAATAACATAAGAGCTTCCACGAGTCATTCCTGGATTAGTTGAAAGTCTTTCAGCTTTATAATATCGATATCTACCATCTGGTAATATTTTTGTTTTTATTGCATTTTTTTGAATATTTTCCAACTGTTGACATTGCCCCATTTTTAGATCCAATTTGATGTAGAAAATATACTATCCAAAC
>DAORNI010000006.1:0-1233 GCA_035440845.1 Parachlamydiaceae bacterium
TTTGTTAAATTTTTTGACCATATGTACACATATGCTCTCAAAATTTTCCAAAAAACTACTTAAAAATCACTAATTTTTTCAAACAAAGCCAGTTATGCAAGAAGTCTATTTTAAGATTGTATTAAGAGAGTTTGTTAACATATTGACTTGTTTCTCTCCCAATTTAAAGGCAGACTCTATATTATCAAATTTTTCAATTACAACACTTCCATAGATTTTGATTTTTGGCTCTGTGCCAGAGGGACGGACAATTAGTTTGCTTCCATCTTGCAACCAAAAAATAAGAACATCCGATTTTGGTAGGGTAATGGCTTCTTTACTGTTTTTAACTGCATCAAATTTGATGGAACTAGAATAATCCTCAAGTGCAACAACGGGGATACCGCCCAGTTCTTTTGGGGGATTTTCTCTTAATTTTTGCATGCCTTTTTGCATCTGTTCTTTGCCGGCTTTTGTCTCTTCAAATTTAACGGAGACAACATTTTCCACATAGCAACCATATTTTTTATAGATCGCATGCAATTGATCGATCAATGTTTTGCCCTGTAATTTGGCATAAAGAGCTGCTTCTGCTAGTAATACAGAAGTGGAGATGGCATCTTTATCGCGCACGAGTGTACCAAAAAGATATCCATAAGATTCTTCCCCGCCAAAAATATATTGGGGGCTGTTTGGAGTGTTTTCCCATTCACGGATTTTTTCTGCGATATATTTAAAGCCCGTTAAGACATCCACACACTCTTTTCCGTGGGTGTTTGCAATTTTTCTAAAAAGTTCTGTTGTCACAATTGTTTTAACGAAAGCTGCATTTTGTGGCATTTTGTCACTTAATGCTTCAAAAATAAAATCAATCAAGAGGGCAGCTATCTGGTTGCCATTTAAGATGACTGTTTTACCTTGATCGAGGATGGCAACACCTACTCTGTCAGCATCGGGGTCATTTGCAATCAAGAGGTCTGCTTTTTCTTTTTCTAAAAGCCCTATTCCAAGTTCAAGGGCTGCTTTTTCTTCTGGATTGGGCAATTTGACGGTTGGAAATGAGCCGTTTGGAATGCATTGTTCTTCTACGCAAGAGATATGTGTAAAGCCGCTATTTTTTAAAGCTTTTGGCAAAAGGGTGATGCCGGTGCCGTGCAAGCTTGTGTAGATGATGTGGAGATCTTTCCCATATTTTTGGTCTTCTATATCATTTAAGAGGAGTGTTTTAATGACATTTAAATAAGCAGCATCTAG
>DAORNI010000006.1:1248-2071 GCA_035440845.1 Parachlamydiaceae bacterium
ACATGTTCAATAAAAGGATTATCTAAAGAAGTAGCTTTTTTTACCTCTGATGGACCTTTGACGCGGTTTACCTCTTCTATAATACCAAGATCATGCGGCGGCAGCACTTGAGCACCATCGCTCCAGTAAGCTTTATACCCATTGTATTCTTTTGGATTGTGCGATGCTGTGATCATGATGGCTGCACTGCACTTTTTTTCACGGCATCCAAAAGAGACAAAAGGAGTAGGGCGGATATCTTGGCAAAGATAAGCTAAGATCTCATTGCCAGCTAGGACTTTGGCCGCTTCTTTGGCAAATTCCTTAGAATTTTCTCTTGAATCATACCCAATAAAAACAGATAAAGGCTTTTTGTCTGCTGCTTTTTTTAAATAATTGGCAAGCCCTTGTGTTGCAAAAGCGACTGTATAGCGGTTCATCCTGTTGCTGCCAACACCCATAAGACCTCTAAGGCCGCCTGTACCAAAGGAGAGATGGGTGTAAAAAGCATCAATGAGCTCTTTTGGGTTTTCTTTAAGGAGTGTGTCTATCGCCTCTTTTGTTTGATCATCATAAGTTTTCCAAATTTCAATATTTTTTTCTGTTTCTTTGTCTAACTGAATTGTCATGATTTTTCTTTTAACCTGAGTGAAAGAGTTTTAGCTATTTCTTCAAAATAAAGACCGGCTTGATTGTCTCCTTGATGAAAAGCAGCCGGGTAGCCCTCATCGCCCCCTTTTACAATAGCTGGCAAAAGCGGGATGCTTCCTAAAAGCTCGACATGAAAATTTGTGCTAAGCTTTTTTGCATGACCTTTTCCAAAAATGTGATGGAGATGATCGCT
>DAORNI010000006.1:2081-6633 GCA_035440845.1 Parachlamydiaceae bacterium
CAAGGAACTTGAAATCCCGCCATATTTTCGATGATGCCCAAAAGGGGAATATCTAACAAATGAAGAGCATTGATCGCTTTTTTAGCATCTAAGGCAGCAACTTCTTGCGGGGTTGAGACAATAATGGCGCCTTCAATTTTTAAAAGTTTTGATAGTGAAATGGGCACATCGCCAGTTCCTGGAGGCAAGTCAATGATCAAAATGTCAAGCTCTCCCCATTCTACATCTTGAATCATTTTTTGAAGAGCATTATGAAGCATAGGACCTCTCCAAAGGACACTTGCTGCTTCTTCGATAAAAAAACCAATAGACATTGCTTTAATTCCAAATTTGGAAAAAGGGAGCAGTTTGGAATTTCCATTATTGTCTTGAATTTCTCTTGGAGAAAGTCTTCTTAAGCCAAGCATGATGGGGATAGAGGGACCGTAAACATCAGCATCCAACAGGCCGACTAAATAGCCTTGTTTTGCAAGGCTGACACTTAAGTTGACAGCAACAGTTGATTTACCCACACCACCTTTTCCAGACCCAACCAAATAACTTTTCATTGCGATTGAATAAAAAGTTGTTCTTGAATGGTCTCAAAAGGGACAGTGGGTGCATCCTGACTGATGCCTTCGCAGTAAAGAGCAGCGTCTTTCCAGCTCTCTTTAGAATTTAAATTTTGCGCCCACCAGGGAAATGTGCGGCACTGTTTTGGCCGCACTTCATAAATAGAGCATTTGTTGTTTTTTAAAAAGATGCAGTCATAATTTTGCCGCAGTTCTACAAGAGCCAAGCGCCCATTGACAGTCCGCATATAGCGCTTTGCAAAGTCTTTGGCAGTTATTTTTAAAAATGAGGCCATGTTCCCCATTTCTTCTTCGGTGACAAAAACAACTCCAGGAGAGCCTGTACAGCATTTTCCGCATCCAGTGCATTGGAATTTCAATCCATCTTTGTACCAGATTTCATTGTTATCATCATTTTTTAGAATATTTAGGGGATCAGTCATTAGTCTTCATCTTTCTTTAAAATTTGCCGCACGCCCGCGACAACAAATAAGATAAGAAAAACAACACAGACAGCACCAACAACTGCTGCCTCTACAAAAAGTCCTGCTCCTAACATCTTTGCAATCCTACTCTTCTTCTTCTTTGGCGTCGGCGATGAGCGCCTCAGAAATTAAGACAATACCGGCAATAGATGCTGCATAAGTTAGCGCATATTTTACGACTTTTGCAGGATCTGCAACGCCCGCATCTATTAGATTCTCAATTTTTCCGTTTAGTGCATTAAAGCCTTCGTTTGCTTTTGCTTTTTGCACCTCATAAAGGAGAACAAAGCCATCTTTGCCTGCATTATTGCCAATTTGCTTTAGAGGAGCCTCGCATGCTAAAATAATGATTTTAGCGCCAAGCAGCTCATCACCTTTTAAATTTAAAGCTGAAATAGCTTTAGATGCTCTTAAAAGCGCCACGCCGCCTCCTGGAACAATCCCATCTTCAAGAGCAGCTTTTGTGGAGTTCAAGCTATCTTCAAACATCTGCTTTTTCTGCTTCAATTCAGGCTCTGTTGCAGCTCCTACATAAATGACGGCCACACCTCCGCTAAGTTTTGCTTTTCTCTCTTCTAGTTTTTCTTTTTCGTAAGGAGAAGTGGCTATATTGATCTCGTTTTCGATCTGTTTGATTCTTGCTTTAACGCCACTTTCAGAGCCGGCGCCACCTACAAGTGTTGTATTTTCTTTTGTGATGCTGACTTTTTCAGCGCTGCCAAGGGCGTCTGCCGGGATTTCTTTTAAAGAGATGCCGGTATCATCAGAAATAACAGTGGCTCCTGTCAGAGCTGCAATATCTTCCAGCATGGCTTTTCTTCTGTCGCCAAATCCTGGTGATTTAACGGCAGCTATTTTTAATGAACCGCGCAATTTGTTGATGACAAGAGTAGAAAGTGCATCTCCTTCAATGTCTTCTGCAATGATCAAAAGCTCTTCTGCAGAGGCTGCAACTACTTGTAAGACAGGGAGGATCTCATGGATATTGGATATTTTGCGATCGATTAGCAAAATTTTTGCATTGTGCATTTCAACAGTCAAGCGGTCTTGGTTGGTGCAAAAGTAGGCACTTAAATAGCCGCGGTCAAACTGCATGCCTTCTACAATTTCAATTTTTGTGTCTGTCCCTTTTGCCTCTTCGATGGTGATAACGCCGGCTTTACCTACTTTTTCCATCGCTTCTGCAATGATGGAGCCAATCTCTTCATTTCCAGATGCTGATACTGTTGCGATATTGCGTATTTCAGATGTGCCTTTGACGGGAATTGCATTTTTTTCAATTTCTTTGATAACGGCCTCAACTGCCTTTTCCATACCGCGCTTTAAACTGATGGGACTGGCGCCAGCTGCAATGTATTTGATGCCAGACTCTACCATGGCATTAAGAAGGATTGTGGCAGTAGTTGTGCCATCACCGCATTTTTCTTTAATTTTTTGGACAGCTTCTTTTGCCATGGAGACGCCCATGTTCTCATAAACATTTTTTAAAGAGACATCCTTTACAATACTGCTTCCATCGTTTGTGATAGTAGGCACTCCCCACGATTTTTCAAGGCCGACATTGCGTCCTTTTGGTCCTAGTGTCACGGCTACAATTTCTGTAAGCGTTTTAATTCCTTTGGCAAGGAGTTCTCTTGCTTCTTCATCAAAAATAATTTCTTTGGCAGTTCCTGACATGAATAATCTCCTTATAGTTTTTGAAAAATCAGTATATAAGGCGAAAAAAAAAGAAGCAACTCTTTTTAAAGGTTTTTGTTGTAGATGGTGCGCTTGGGGACGCCTCTTAAACTGGCAGCCATCTTGATGGCCTCATTTTTGGTGAGATTGTATGTTTCTTGAAGCATTTGGACATGCTCTTTTGGGGAAAGCGTATCAAAATCTGTCTCTTTTGATGGCTTTTTGCCTTCTATTAAAAGGACAATTTCTCCCTTGATTTCGCAGTTTTCCCAATACTGGAGAAGCTGAGAGGCTGTTGCGCGTTTGATCTCTTCAAATTTTTTTGTAAGTTCCCGGGCAACTGTCAAATTGCGCTCTGGTGCAAGGATATCAATTTCTTTTAAAATATTGAGTAGTCGTTTTGGCGATTCATAGCAGATGGCAGTAGAAGTGTTGTTTAAAATTTCTTGTAAAAAAGCTTTTACTTCTTTTGTTTTTTTTGGCAAAAAGCCGCAAAACTGAAAATGATTGGTATTTAGCCCAGAGGCACAGATGGCGGTAATGACTGCTGAGGCTCCGGGAATAGGAATTACTTTGATCTCCTCGTCATGGCATCTTTTGACAAGTCTTTCGCCAGGATCAGAGATTGCAGGTGTTCCAGCATCAGAAATCAAAGCGACAGTCTTACCGTTTTTTAAGTCTTCAATTAAAAAGTCTTCTTTTGAAGACTCATTGAATTTATGAAAACTTTTTAGCGGTTTTTGGATGTCGTAATGCTTTAAAAGAAAAAGACTATGTCTTGTATCTTCGCACAAAATGTAGTCGACATTTTTTAAAACTTCTACAGCTCTAAAAGTCATGTCGCCAAGATTGCCAATAGGAGTTGCTACAAGATATAACAAAAGAAGTCCAGGAAAGAAAAAAAGGTGGCACCCAGATTTGAACTGGGGGATGGAAGCTTTGCAGGCTTCTGCCTTACCACTTGGCTATGCCACCTTATCGTTAAAGTCCAAGCTTATACAAAAAAAGGACAATGCTGGTCAAGTAAAAAAAAGAAAAAAGTTTCTTTTGATATATACAATATTTTGATGGTGTAGTGAGCTCACTACCAATTGGAAATTATTTATGAATTATGAAGTCCCAAAATTACCGTTTTCTATCAAGCTAGAAACGATTACGATTTATTAAATAATCTTTTTCGATACCCCTATACAAAAATTGATTTTGTGATGAAAGAGTTACAAGTAACTCGCATTACAGCGATGAAATATTTGGATGCTCTTGTCACGTTAGATATTTTATCTAAGCATAAAAAAGGTAAAGAAAATTATTACATGAATGACGCTTTATTTGAGGTATTATCGAAAGAACGTGTATAGAAAAGAGCAAATTCCTATACACGTTATGTCTAATGGCCGGCAGCTGGAAGAGGAAGCTTCATGATGGAGCGGCTAAGCTCCTTCATCTGATAGAAATCTTCCTTCATGCTTTTTTTCAAGTTTTTGATCTCTGTTTTGACCGCTAAAATAAGATCGCGAGAGGCTCTTGCCTCCTTAAATTGGTTATATTTTTCTTTCAGCTGGTTGAATTGTTGGATTTTTTCCAGCATCTGATCAGAAATTTCTGTGACCTGTTTTTCAAATTCTTCCTTTTTGACATCCCAGGCAGCT
The DNA here is from genome assembly GCA_035440845.1 of Parachlamydiaceae bacterium. Classification (GTDB taxonomy): domain Bacteria; phylum Chlamydiota; class Chlamydiia; order Chlamydiales; family Parachlamydiaceae; genus JBBSJT01. The sequence continues at coordinate 6,444 of DAORNI010000006.1, forward strand.
TTTAGGCGCTCTAAAAGAAGGTTTTTGTGCTCGATGACCATTCTTTTTTTAATGGTTGCAGGATCGACCCGTTTTAAATTGTGGACAAGCTTTAGCTTATGAAGGGTCCAGATCAGCCATTTGGTCGGGTCAAACTGGTACCATCTGATGCCGTTTCTATAGTCATTTGCAAAGGTGTGGTGAAAATTAT
>DAORNI010000006.1:6651-8870 GCA_035440845.1 Parachlamydiaceae bacterium
TATGGTAGCCTTCACCAAAAGTAAGCATGGCTAAAAGGTAGTTGTTGACTGCTGTCTGCTCTTGCGAAAAAGGCTTGTCGCCAAACATGTGGGCAAGCGAATTGATGAACCAGGTAAAGTGGTGGAGCGCAAACATGCGCAGCCAAAGAGATATCACAAAAGCACCCATATAATCGTTTAAAAGCCAACCGACAAATAAAAAAACTATCAAATTGGTGGATATAATGAGTTTGCCGATATGCTCATGCTGAAACATCACAAGCTTATTTTTTAATAGATCAGGGACAAACCTGCTCTCAATTTCGCGCGGCTTATCGATAATCCAGCCAAAATGCGCATAAAAAAAGCCCCGGTTGATGTTGTAGGGATCTTCATCAGTATCGACATGTGCGTGGTGGATGCGATGATCAAATGCCCAGCGAAGAGCGCTGCCCTGTGCCGTCATTGAACCAAAAAATAAGAGGATCGATTCAATAAATGTGTTTGTTTTATAGCTTTTATGCGCATAATAGCGGTGGTATCCGGCCGTTATGCTAAAACCTGTCAGGTAAAGCAGGATAAAAGAGATGCCAAGGAGAGTAAAAGAGGGTGTGTAGTAGTAGAAATAGAAAGGAAGGCCAAGAAGCAACAAAGATTGGTAGATGGAAAGGAAGAGGACAGGAACCCAGTTAATCTCTTTTTTTAGTGTCATGGATAAATTCCTTAAAATTAATAATTTAAATCAAAAATTGATATTAGTTTAAAATGTATTATTTAGCAATAAAATTATTTCGTTTTATAGTAGGAAGTATATGAAGTTAAGTTCTTTAAATCAGTTGGCTTCTTTAATTGGAATAGAGACGAAGCAGAAGGTGGCTATTACAGGTGTTGCTGTGGACACAAGACTTGTTTCTCCTGGCGATATTTTTATTGCGCTTCCTGGAGAAAAGGCAGATGGCCATCAATTTTTAGAGGAGGCGGCAAAAAAAGGAGCCTCCTGCTTTTTATTAAATAAAAATTATAAAGGCTCCTGTTTTGGACTACCTGCCCTTTATACAGAAGATCCCCTTTTTTCTTTGCAGCTCCTTGCAAAAAAAGTTTTAGAAAAAAGTCATGCAAAAATTGTGGCAATCACTGGTTCTGTTGGAAAAACAACGACAAAAGATTTTTTGACAACGCTTTTGCAGGAAAAATATGTTGTGGCAAAAACGCCCGGAAATGCCAATTCTCAAATTGGGCTGCCGCTTGCCATTTTAAACCATACAGATGGCAAAGAAGATGTTTTAGTGTTGGAAATGGGGATGAATGCAAAAGGCCATATTGAAAAGCTTGTAGAGATAGCCCCTCCAGATATTGCTGTTTTAACCCATGTGGGGCTTGCGCACGCAGCCTCTTTTGATTCGCTTTTAGAGATCGCCAAAGAAAAGGCGCAAATTTTTAAGCATCCAAAAACAAAAATAGCCATTTTAAATGGAGATATGGAGCATCTTGATGTCATCATGCAAATAGGCACTTGTGAAAAACTCCTATTTTCTGTAGCCTGTAAGCAAACGGGCTTTTATCTTGATAACTTTACCCTACATACATCAAAAGACGGTTTTTTCCGGTTAGATCCTTCTCTCCATCCTTTTTTTGGCAAGCATCACTACCAAAATTTATTGGCAGCTTGTGCTGTTGCTTGCCATTTGGGGCTCTCTTTTGAGGAGATCAAAAGAGCAGAGGCAAAGCTTTCTTTGCCAGAAAAAAGGTTTGAAGTGAAGGAAATTTCGGGGATCACTTTTATCAATGATTCTTACAATGCCTCTGAGAGCTCTTTAATTGCAGCTTTAGAAGCTCTTCCTAAGCCAAAAAAAGGAGGGAGGGTAATTGCCGTGATTGGAGAGATGTTAGAGCTTGGCAAGTTTTCAAAGGCTTGCCATGAAAGGGTTGGAAAAAAAGCTTTAGTTCATGCGGACTTGTGTTTTTTATTTGGCAAAGAATGTAAGCCTATTTATAGCTTGTGGAAAGAAAATAAAAAACCTGTAAAGTGGTTTTTAGGCCTTGGGGAATTAAGAAAAGCATTAAAAGCGCAAGTTTTCGCATCTGATGTTGTGCTATTGAAAGGCTCCTCTGCCAATCAATTATGGACGGTTTTAGAAGAGTTTTGAGGTTATGTTTTTAATTATTGATTTTTTAAAAAGTCATTTTGGCTTGAAAATCCCTGCAGTTTTTTCTTATTACTCGACCAGGATGATGCTGGC
>DAORNI010000006.1:8881-14311 GCA_035440845.1 Parachlamydiaceae bacterium
ACTCTTTTTTTGAGTCCTTGGTTTATCCGAAAATTAAAAGAATTTAAAGTAGGTCAAAAGATCCGCACAGAGGATTGCCCCCATTTAAGCAAGCTGCACAGCCAAAAAAAAGATACACCCACAATGGGGGGGCTTCTTATTTTATTTTCTATGCTTGTTTCCATGTTCCTTTTTATGGACATGTCCCATATTTTCACTCTTATTTTACTTTTGTCGACCCTCTTGTTTGGAGCCATCGGATTTGCAGATGATTTTTTAAAGTTGAAATATAAAAATACAAAAGGGTTGTCAGGGCGGCAAAAGCTATTTTTTCAATTTTTATTCTCCGGTGCACTGGCACTTTATTTGTTTGGCCCAGAAGTTGCAGAATCTTTGCATATCGGAAAATGGTATTTGCCGCCCGTTGTAAAGGAAGACGCTTCTATTTTAGGTTTGGCAAGTTATGCTTCAAGGCTTTATCTGCCTTTTATAAAAGAGCCTATTGTGATTTTTCCGGCCGCTTTTTTATTGGCTCCTGCCATTTTTTCGATGTTTGTCGTCACTCTTAGCTCAAATGCCGTTAATTTGACAGATGGTTTGGATGGCCTTGCAGCCGGCTGCCTTATTTTAGTTGCGTTTGCCTTAAGCCTTATTGCCTTTGTGACCAACCATATTGATCTCGCTAGTTATTTAAACATTTTATATATTGAGGGGAGCGGGGAAATCGCGATTTATTTGGCTGCATTTGCAGGCGCTTGCCTTGGTTTTTTATGGTACAACGCTCATCCTGCACAAATTATAATGGGAGATACCGGCTCTTTAGCGCTTGGGGGCATTATCGGCGTTTCAGCAGTGCTTTTAAAGCGCGAGCTTTTGCTTGGTCTTATTGGCGGGATCTTTCTAGCGGAAGCTGTTTCTGTTATTTTGCAAGTGGGAAGCTATAAGCTGCGCAATAAAAAACGCATTTTTCTTTGCGCGCCTTTGCACCACCATTTTGAATATAAGGGCTGGAAAGAGACAAAAGTTGTGATCCGCTTTTGGATTATTGGTCTTTTACTTGCCATTATCGGTATTTTATCGCTTAAATTCCAATAGGTTTAAAATGCAAAAAGCGCTTGTGCTTGGAGCTGGTTCCAGCGGTGTGTCAGCTGCAGAATTTTTGCTCGCAAAGCATTATAAAGTCTCTCTTTTTGACCAAAATTTGGCGCTTTTAAAAAGTGACAGGGGAGTTTTGGCACTAAAAGATAAAGGCGTTCAAATAGTAGAGACAGAAGCTTTTATTTTGCCTTTTAGTTTTGATCTTGTGGTGGCATCTCCCGGATTTTTGGTGACAGAAAATTGGCGTTCCAAAGGTCGTGAGCTTATTGGAGAAATAGAGCTTGGAGCCAGATTTTTAAAAAATAAAGCCATTGCAATTACCGGAACTAATGGGAAGACAACAGTGACTCTTTTGCTAGAGCATGTTTTAAACCATGCCTCCATTCCAGCTGCTGCTGTTGGTAATGTAGGCACTCCGCTAACATCTCATCTTTTAAAAGCTTATGATGAAAATACTGTTTTAGTTATGGAGTTAAGCTCTTATCAGTTAGAAACCCTATCTTCTAAAGTATTTGATGCGGCAGTGATTTTAAATATCACGCCCGATCACCTCGACCGCTATCCCACTATGCAAGAGTATGCCACTGCCAAAATCAATTTAAAGAATTGTCTAAAGGAAAATAGTCCCTTATACGCAGATGAGGCAACTTTTCATCACTTTAAAGAGCTTTTTGGAGATAGTAAATGTTCTTTTTTTGGATTTTCTAAAGAGGCAGACCTCTATTCTGATCTAGAAAATGTTTATTTAAAAGAAAAATTTGAATATACATTGCCTTGTGCTCTTCGCGGTAAAAAAAGCCACGATTTAGAGAATATGATGGCAGCTTACGCATTGGCAAAAGAATTTAATGTGAGCGCTAAACAATTTTTAGAAGCCTTTAGTTTGTTCAAAAAGCCTGCACACCGAATAGAGTTTGTAAGAGAGCATCAATCAGTTTGTTATTATGATGATAGCAAAGGAACAAATATTGCTGCTGTATTAAAAGCTGTGGATTTTTTAAAAGGCCCTCTTTATTTGATTGCGGGGGGGGTAGATAAAGGCTCTAGTTATGCTCCTTGGAAAGAGGCGTTTAAAGGCAAAGTGCAGGCTGTTTTTTTAATAGGGCAAGCAGCTAAAAAGATTGAAGCAGAGATAGGTCAAGATGTTGCCACCTATTTTGTAGCGACTCTAGAAGAAGCTGTAAAAAAAGCGGCGGAGATGGCAAAGGCTGGAGATTCTGTTTTATTGTCGCCAGGATGCTCTAGTTATGATATGTTTAAAGATTATAAAGCGCGAGGGAGCGAGTTCAAAAGGGTCGTTAACTCATTGTGATGAAAAAAAAATAAAAATCTGCTCAAAATAAATAAAAATTTTAACAACCATAATAGTGGGACAGGTTCATAAAAATGAATAAAAGAGATATTATTATTGTAGCCGTATTGTTAAATACAGGGCTGCTCTCCATGCTTGCCATGATGGCAATCCATACAGGTGAGAGTTTTGAAGAGAGCCATGAGAGTTCTATGATCGCTTATGAAAAACCAAAAGAAACAGTATCAAAAGAGACAACCTTTATTGCTCAAAATACCTCTGTTGCAGCTGATGAGTGGGACAATGTATTAAAAGATTATGTACTATCAGCAAGGACGGAAACGGCTTTAGCAGAAGAGGATGAATTTGAAAAAGAGGCAGAAAGCCCAAAGAAAGTTGTAAAAGAGTCAGTTCCTGTTAAAAAAGCGACACCTGTTGCCGAAAAGCCGGTAGTTTTATCTGCTACAAAGCCGCAACCTGCAGCGCCAATCCTTGAAAAATCGGCGGCTTCAAAAACTGGAAAAACCATTGAGATTACAGTAAAAAAAGGCGATGCACTTGAAAAAATTGCCAGATCAAATGGAACAACAGCAGAACAAATTAGAGCATTGAACAATTTAAAAAGCGACAGACTTGCGATTGGGCAGCAGCTGCTTATTCCAGTGGACAATAAAATAACGTTAAAGCAGCCCGTGCAGCCTATTCCTAGTTTGTCTTCTTCTCTACCCTCTCATGAAGAAGAGTATTATGTTTTAAAGAGCGGTGACAACCCTTGGAAGATTGCTAAGCAGTTTAAAGTAAAGTTTGAAGATCTTTTGAAAATGAACAACCTGGACGAAGAAAAAGCAAGAAACCTCAAAATAGGCGACCGTATACGCGTTAAATAGTTTTTTATGTCACGACTCATTCTGTTGATTGCAGCAACATTTATTTTTGCAATTGGCCTTATCATGATTTTTAGTACCACTTCTGCAGAAGTGCTGGATCATGATCTAGACAAAAGCATGCACGGAAGCCTTGTAAAGCAGATGCTTTTTGCTATTGCCGGAGTTGTTCTTGGGCTTTTAATTTGGAAAATAGGGTACCAGCGTTTGATCGATTTAAGTCCTGCCCTTCTTGTTTTTTTTACTTTTTTGCTTCTGCTCACGTTGCTCCCAGGGATTGGAAGAGAAGTCAATGGCTCTAAACGCTGGCTTTCTATTTTTGGCCTCTCTTTTCAGCCTTCTGAATTTGTGAAGTATCTGGTACCAGCTTTTTTAATCCATTCTTTTTCGGTTTTTGAAGATAGAATCATGAGCTGCAAAGAGTTTTTTAAGATCTTAGGGTTGGCTGCCATCCCGATGTTTCTTATCTTGATCGAGCCCAATAACGGGACATTTGCAGTCATTGCCATGTCTGTTTTGCTCCTTTCTTTTTTAGCGCGCATTTCTTTTAAATATTGGGCATTGCCGCTTCTTTGCTTTTTGGTTGTGGGCGGAGCCTTTGCCTATAACTTGCCTTACGTGGCAGCAAGGCTTAAAGTCTATTTGCACCCGGAGCTTGATTTGAGGGGAAAAGGGCATCAGCCTTATCAGGCAAAGATAGCGGCAGGCTCTGGAGCACTTTTTGGAAAGGGTCCAGGAAACAGCTTACAGAAGCTTAGCTACTTGCCGGAGGCTCAAAATGACTATATTGCAGCTATTTTTGCAGAAGAATTTGGTTTTTTGGGAATTATTGTTTTAATCCTTCTTTACATGGTATTTGCCCTTTGCGGTTTTTTCATTGCTTTTCAGCAGCAAGAAATGCAAGGCTTTTACATGGCCTCTACCATTGTTTTTTTAATCTCTTTCCAAGCTTTTTTAAATTTAGGCGTAGTTTCTGGGACTTTGCCAAGCACTGGTCTTAATTTACCGCTTTTTAGCCAGGGAGGCACCTCTCTAATGGCAAATATCGCAGCAATTGGCCTTCTTTTGAATATCTCAAAGCAAAAAGATATTATCCCCATAAGACAGCGAGCTGTAAAAGAATCTCTGAACGATTACATCTAAAAATTAACGAAAGGATTTCAGGAGAGAGTAAAACTTGGTTTTTTGGTTGGTGTCATTGAAATGGATTCTGACTTAAAACAGGGATTTTTATTTTATTTATAGTCGTTTAAATTTAAATTATGTTTACTCTTCTTCCAACTGACCAAACAGTTTGCCCTTTGAAAACGGAAAAATCCATTTAGAATGCACCTTTTATAATGGTTTAACAAGATGAGCAAGATAAGGGTTTTCTTTTTGTAAAAATTATTGTAATAATAATTTTAAAAAAGAGAGGATTGCCCATGTCTTCCAAATCGGCTGTATTTGGAATTTATCAAAATTTAAAAGCAGCAAGTACTGTTTTAAAAAAATTAAATAAAAATAGTTTCTATAAAGCCACACTTGTCCATAAAAATCATGAAGGTTTTGTTAAGTTTGAAAATAGGCGCTTGTCGCCTTTACTGCCTCTTGCTGCTTTTGCTCTTTCTTTTTATTTCTTTTTTGTTATTAAACCAGTTTCGTTTCTGTTTCTTTTATTGGGTCTTTATTTGACATATCGTGCCTATGCAGGGGCTGACCTTAAAAGAGTAAAATGGTTATCTCAACTGCTTGAAGCTGATGAGACAATGATTATTGTAGAATGTCCCAACTTGCAAGCTGCAAACGTTCTTCAAATCCTTAAAAATGTAGAGATTGGCCAAACTGTTACTTTTTTGTTTCGTCCGGATCGAAAAGATCTTTTAGATGCAAAAGCCGTTTTAAACAGTGCCATTAAAATGGACAGTCTGGAAGAAGAAGCTAAACAGTTTGCCAAGCAGAACAGAAAAATTTCTTGTCGAAGCTCAAGATCCACCTCGCTTTTAAAGCGACTCAAAAACAGCAAAGAGATTTTAACAGAAATCCATCAGGAGCTTAGTAATTTAGATCAGCTTGAGCAGAGGATGACTTTGTCGGTCGAATGGCTGCTGGACAATTTTTATCTGATCCGGGGCCATATTGAAGATGTGCTCCTTAATTTGCCAAAAAAATATTATCGCGAATTGCCAAAGTTTGTGT
>DAORNI010000006.1:14321-14675 GCA_035440845.1 Parachlamydiaceae bacterium
CAGGGCAAAACAAGGGCTTGCCTCGCACTTTTGCCATTGCGATGAAATTGATTGAAACAACAGGCGCCACTTTAAGTCAAACAGCAATATCCAAGTTCTTAAAATTTTACCAGGAGATCTCTCCTTTAACTATTGGAGAGCTCTGGGCAATGCCTTTGATGCTGCGTCTTGCGCTTATTGAAGTTTTAAGAAACCTTGTGATCTACACCGATTTGAGACAAAGGGAAGCTGAAATTGCCACTTTCTGGGGCAATCGCTTTTTGAACCTTTTGCAAGCTGATTCTTCTCAAGTCAATCATTTGATAGAAGACCTTGAGCGGCAAAAAATAGAGCTGACACCTCATTTTGCGAGTG
>DAORNI010000006.1:14820-15464 GCA_035440845.1 Parachlamydiaceae bacterium
TGATGATTTTATCGCAGCTGGATTTTAGGCAGATTTTTAAAGAGATCAGTCCAGTGGACGCTATTTTAGAAAACGATCCTTCCCATACTTTTCCGCATTTAGCTTTTGCCACTTTAGACTTATATAGAAGAAGTATTGAACGTATTGCCAAGCACTGCCCGGCAACAGAAATTGAAGTGGCAAAAAGCGCTCTTAAGCTTGCAGAAAAAGGAGACAGCCCATTAAAACGGCATGTGGGGTATTATCTGATTGATGAGGGGAGGGAAACTCTTGAAAAAGCTTTGCACTATAGCCCCGACGTTTTTAAAAAATTACAGCGCTTTATCACTCGGCATCCACTCTTTTGTTATCTTGGAAGCCTTTTTGCAGCGGTTTTTTTGCTGGAAGCTCTTCTTTTTTTCTATACAAAAAATGTGCCGCTTCTATTTTTTGCACTCCTTCCAGTAAGCGAAGTAGCCATCCAACTTTTAAATGTCTTTTTTACTTCTATTTTGCCTCCACATCTTTTGCCTCGGATGAATTATCAAGAGGGGATTCCAGAAGAATTTAAAACACTTGTTGTCGTCCCTATTTTATTGATTGAAAAAATGATCAAAGAAGAATTGAAGAGGCTGGAAGTCCATTATCTTTCCAATCCAAGCCCG
>DAORNI010000006.1:15493-20213 GCA_035440845.1 Parachlamydiaceae bacterium
ATGTCAAATATGCGCTTTTTTCTGATTTTATAGATTGTGAAAAGGAGACCAAAGAAGATGACTGCAAATTGCTCGAAAAAATTAGTCAAGGCATCCACTCTTTAAATAAAAAATATGGAGAGGGGACATTTTTTCTTTTCCATCGCCAGCGCGTTTTTGCCCCCTCTGAGGGTGTCTACATGGGAAAGGAGCGAAAGCGCGGAAAATTGGAAGAGCTTAATTGCTACCTTTTAGATAAAACAAAAGGAGATGCTCCAAAAATTTTATACGTAGGGAAAAAAGAAGATTTAAAAAATATCCGTTTTGTATTGACTGTCGATGCCGATACGGAGCTTCCAAAAGATAGCATCAAACGTCTGATCGAAACGGCCGCTCACCCGCTTAACTACCCTGTACAAGACAAGGAATCCAAAAAAGTGGTGCGCGGCTATACCTTGATCCAGCCACGCATGGCAACAAGCTTGCCAAGTGCTAATGCGACTTATTTTTCCAGGATCTTTTCAGGGGCAGCAGGAGCTGATCCTTATTCCCAGGCAATATCAGATATTTACCAGGATTTAAACCTGGAGGGAACGTACCATGGAAAAGGCATCTATGATCTTCGCATGTTCCATGAAAGGCTAAATAACCGCTTTCCAGATGCACATATTTTGAGCCACGATTTACTAGAGGGCGCTTATGTGAGAGTAGGCTTTGCAAGTGGGATTGAGCTTTTTGATGAATTTCCGGAAAGTTATCTCTCATGGGCAAAAAGAGAGCATCGCTGGATGCGGGGGGATTGGCAGATTTTAGATTGGCTTTTTTCTACAGTGCCTTCCAAGCATAAACTTCAACAAAATAGTCTTTCTTGGATGAACAAGTGGAAAATTTTTGATAATGCCAGAAGATCGCTCCTCATGCCATCTTTGCTTCTCTTGGCATTGGGGACTGCCTTTTTAGCAAAAACCCCTACTCTTTGGTTTTCTTTGGTCTGGTTTGTTCTTTTAATTCCAACAGCATCGCTTGTTTTATTTAAACTTTTTTCTTTTAAACAAGAGATCACTCTTCCCTCCAGTCAGATCACAAATAGCTTTTTAAAGGCTTTGACATTTGCCGCATTTTTGCCTCATATGGCCTATAATGCTTTAGATGCTATTGTAAGAGCTCTTTATAGAAAGCATATTTCTAAAAAGAATCTTTTAGAATGGGTGCAGCAAAGAGATCAAATAGATCAAGCAAATGGCTATAACTTCAAGCTCCTCTCGTTGTTTGCTATTTTAACTGTTGCATTAACCCTATGGACAAACCCTGTTGCCATTTGGTCTTTTTTGCCCTTTTTGCTGCTCTGGCTTTTAGCTCCCTTTATAGCAAAAAAAATGGGAGCCAAAATTGAAACCGCTGCTTCAAAAATCACAGAAGAGGAAAAGAAATTCCTAAGACAGATCGCAAGAAAAACCTGGCGCTTTTTTGAAACATTTACAGGAGATGAATCTAACCATTTGCCACCGGATAATTATCAGGAGAGCCACACAAAGGAAGTAGCCTATCGCACCTCTCCTACAAATATTGGGCTTTATTTGCTCTCTCTTTATTCTGCTTTGGATTTTGGGTATATCACGCTAGATGAGGCAATTAAAAAGAGTTTGGACACCCTTAATACATTGCTGAAAATGGAAAAGCATGAAGGGCATCTTTTAAACTGGTATGACATCAAAACATTAGAGCCTCTTCTTCCAAGATATGTCTCTACAGTAGACAGCGGCAATTTTTTAGCTTGTCTTTATGCTTTGAAATATGCCGTAAAAAATGCTTGTTCTCAAGAAATTTTGACAGATGTTTATTTCAAAGGGCTTGAAGATACGCTCTCTTTTTTACCGCATGGCGGCACTTTAAGAGAAAAATTAAAGAAGAGGCCACTTTCTTTGCCAGCGCGCATCAGTTGGCTAACCTCTTTTTTAGAAGAAGCTAAAAAGGTAAGGGAAGAAAACAGGGGACAGGGTAAAGAAGCGGAATACTGGAGCGAAAAGTTTGTTTTGGAATTAGAGGCTCTAAATACCTTTTGTAGGAGGTATTTGAACTGGGCTAAAATGCTGCATGAGATGGACAATGAAGAGCTAAAGAAAATGCATCCGGAAGCTGCAGCTTTTAAAGAACTTGCGCTTTTAGATGCGATCTCGCTTGAAGATTTAAGCAAAGCAGATATCTCTCATCTTGATCACTTGCTCAATTTAGATGCCGCTTCTTTAAATGATGAAGAAAAAGCAAAGTGGCATCTGGCATTTTGTGATGCCTTTTCAAAAGCGCAATGGTTTGCAGGAGAGAAAATGGCAGAAGCGCATGCAGCTTTGGAAGCAATTGAAAAGCTCGCTTCTGAAATGCAGATGAAATTTCTTTATAACAAGGAGAGAAGACTCTTTTCTATTGGCTATAATGTGACAGAGCATCGTCTGGACAGCTCCTATTACGATCTGCTTGCCAGTGAGGCAAGGCTCTCTAGTCTTGTGGCCATTGCAAGAAATGATGTTCCAGTCAATCACTGGTGGGCACTTGGCAGACCTTATGCAAAGGCGGAAGGTTTTACCGTACTGCTCTCTTGGGGCGGCACCATGTTTGAATATTTAATGCCGATGATCTTATCTAAAACATATGAAAAATCGCTTTTGGACAATGCGTGCAAAGCGGCAGTCTCTTGTCAGATCGCTTATGCCAAACGAAAAAAAATTCCCTGGGGGATTTCAGAGTCTGCCTATTGCGGGGTAGATGCCAGAAAAACCTACCAATATAAGAGCTTTGGCGTACCAAAGCTTGGGCTTAAAAGAGGGCTTGAAGATGATCTGGTGGTCAGTCCTTATTCTTCTGCTTTAAGCCTTTTGGTGGAGCCTAAAAAGAGCATTCCCAATTTAAAAAAACTGATGCATCAAATGCATAGCGAAGTATTTGGAAAATTCGGTTTTTTCGAATCGATCGACTACACAAGACAGTATGATCAGAAAGAAGAAATAGGCGTTATTGTACGCGCTTATATGGCGCATCATCAAGGGATGATCTTTACAGCTTTGAACAATTGCCTGCACGATGGCATTATTCAAAAACATTTTCACCAAGATCCCCGCATTTTGTCTATTGAGCCGCTTCTTTATGAGCGCCTACCCTCTTCCATGCCCTTTACAAGAGACTATACCAGAAAGCAGCCGGCAAAAAGATTGCATCCCATGACAGGGATTCCAGGAATTGGCAAGCTGGACACGCCAAACAGCTTGACGCCAAAAGTGAACCTTCTTTCAAACGGCAATTATTCGGTGATGGTGACCAATGCCGGCGGTGGCTTTAGCAAATTCAACGAGATGGAGATCACCAGATGGCAGGCAGACACGGTATGTGACTCTTTTGGCTCTTTTATTTACATAAAGGACTTGGAATCAAAAAAAGTCTGGTCTTTAGGATATCAACCAACCCTTGTCGACCCTGAATTTTTTGCCGTGAATTTTACGCCTGATAAGGTAGAATTTATCAGACGCGATTTTGGGATTGAGCTAAAGCTGGAAATCACAGTCTCTCCGGAAGATAATGTGGAGGTAAGGCGCATTACTTTTATGAACCTCTCCAAGAAAAAGCGCTATATGGAAGCTACAAGCTATATGGAACTTAGTCTAACTTCCCATGAGGCAGACAGGATGCATCCAGCTTATAATAAAATGTTTATTGAGACAGAAAGTCTCATGAAACCTTTTGGTCTAATGGCGACAAGAAGAAAAAAAAGGGAAGATGAACCCTCTATTTATGTCGGTTATCTTTTTTCTGAGAGCGGATTTAAAGATACCGTCTTGCAGTTTGAGACAGATAGAAGAAAATTTATTGGAAGAGGACATGATCTTAAAAATCCAGAGGCGCTAGACAGGGATTTGACAAATACAGAAGGGTCTGTTTTAGACCCTATTTTTTCTTTAAGACGTCAAATAATATTAGAGCCCGGCGAAAAGACAACTTTTTCTTTTGCTTTATGCTTGTCAGATAGCAAAGAAAAGAGTGTTGCTTTGATGCAAAAATACCACGATGCAAGAGCTTGTAACCGTGCGTTTGAAATGGCTTGGGTCTATTCTCAGCTGCAGCTTAGATATTTGCGCATTTTACCAGAAGAGTCGCAATATTTTCAAAAACTTGGCAGCAAACTTCTCTACCCGCAAAAGCAGTTTCGCACCTCTTTTGAAAGAGTATGGAACAACCGTTTGACGCAAAGCAACCTTTGGCCTTATGGAATTTCTGGAGATTTGCCCATTTTGACTGTCATTATTGCAGACTCTCACGACCTTGATTTGGTAAAACAGGTATTGGTGGCACACTCCTTTTTGAATTTGCGCGGCCTAAAATGCGACCTTATTTTTATAAATGAAGAGGCAAGCACCTATGATCAGCCTTTAAAAGGGCAGATGCAGCACTTTATCCATTCTCATGGATACATGGTGCCTGTTGAAAAGTCTGGGCAGGTTCATCTGCTTAGCTTAGATCAAATGCCAAAAGAAGATGTTGACCTTATTTTATCAGCATCTAGAGCTGTTCTGATTGGAGCAAGGGGTCTTTTGCAAAAACAATTGACGCCAGAGCTCTATCCGCTTGTGCGCTCGCCGCTTTTTAAAGCAAAAGAAGGGATGCAAGAGGCTCTCTCTCCGCCTTTACCTTTTATGGAGCTCAAATTATTTAATGGGATTGGCGGCTTTACGGAAAAAGGCGATGAGTATGTCAT
>DAORNI010000006.1:20223-20563 GCA_035440845.1 Parachlamydiaceae bacterium
CTATTTGGAATCGGGCAGATCAACGCCAGCTCCCTGGATCAATGTAATTGCCAACCAGCAATTTGGAATGATCGTCTCAGAGGCTGGTCAGGGGAGCACCTGGTATGGCAATAGCCAAAACAACAGGCTGACGCCCTGGTGCAACGACCCTGTTGTCAATCCTGTCTCTGATGCGATTTATATCAGGGATGAAGAGCTTGGAAGTATTTGGACGGTCACACCTTCTCCTATTAGAGAAAAAGATGCTTATCGCATACGTCACGGACAAGGATATAGCCATTTTGAACACAATAGCCATGGGATTGTTCAAAATTTAACGCTTTTTGTACCAACAGATACA
>DAORNI010000006.1:20578-36304 GCA_035440845.1 Parachlamydiaceae bacterium
CACCTATTCGCATCCAAAAGCTTTCATTAAAGAACGTGTCTCAAAGAAAACGAAAATTATCTCTTTTTAGCTATTCCGAGCTTGTTTTGGGTGAAAATAGGGAGACTTGCCAAGCTTTTACTGTTTCTTCTTTTAATAGCGATGCAAAAGCTTTGTTCTTTTATAACCGCTACCAAAAAGATTATGGCAAGAGGACGATTTTTGCAGCCAGCAGCCCACCTCCCCAGTTTTACACTTCGGACAGGCGGGAATTTATTGGAAGGAACCAAAGTGTCAAAGAGCCGGCCAGCTTGAAACGGATGCATTTGTCCAATGCTGTAAGCGCCCTTTTTGATCCTTGCGCAGCATTGCAGCTGGAAGTTGTTTTAGAACCGATGGAAGAAAAGGAGTTTATCTTTTTACTGGGAAATGCAGAGAATGATGCAGAAGCTTACCGCTTAATTAAGCTCTACAGCGAAAAACAGACAGTAGATCAGGCTTTGCAAGATGTGAAAACGTGGTGGGCAAATTATCTTGGAGTGATAGAGGTAGAATTTCCCGATCCCTCTTTAAATTATTTGATGAACAAATGGCTGCTTTATCAAAACCTTTCTTGCCGTATTTTTGGAAGGAGCGCTTTTTATCAGTCAAGTGGAGCCTTTGGTTTTCGCGATCAGCTGCAAGACGCCATGGCAGCAGTTTATGGTCTTCCCAAAATCAGCCGCGAGCAAATTTTAAGAGCGGCAGCACACCAGTTTGAAGAAGGGGATGTGCAGCACTGGTGGCACCCCATTTCCAATACGGGCATCAGGACGCGTATTACGGATGATCTTTTATGGCTTCCCTTTGTAACGGCGCACTATGTAAGAGTGACAGGAGATGTTTCAATTTTACAAGAAGAAATTCCTTTTTTAGAAGGTCCTCTTTTAAAAGAAGAGGAAGAGGAAAATTATTTTATTCCCACAATCAGTCAAAACAAGGCATCCCTTCTAGAGCATTGCAGGAGAGCTATTAAAAGAGGTTCTACAAAAGGTGTACATGGGATACCGCTTATTGGCACAGGGGATTGGAATGATGGAATGAACCGCGTGGGATACCAAGGTAAAGGAGAGAGCATTTGGCTTGGTTGGTTTTTAATCCATGTGTTAAAAGATTTTGTTGAGCTTTTAGAGTTTGCAAAAGACAGCGAAAAGTCAGATGAATATTTGAAACAGCAAAAAGAGATCGGCCAGGCAATAGAGGCTCATGGATTTGATGGAGAATGGTATTTGCGCGCCTTTTTTGATGATGGAGTGCCCCTTGGTTCCATAAATTCAGAAGAGTGCCAGATTGACGCAATTGCTCAAAGCTGGAGTGTGATTAGCGGGGCTGGTGACAAAGAAAGAAGCAGTAGCGCTTTAAAAGCAGCAAAAGAGCATCTATTAAACAAAGAGATGCGGATTTTGCAGCTTCTTAAAACACCTTTTGACAAATCAGCACATGATCCTGGCTATATCAAGGGCTATCCTCGTGGAATTCGCGAAAATGGCGCACAATACACGCATGGAAGTCTTTGGTTGCCAATGGCTTTTGCAATTTTTGGGTTTGGTGATGAGGCGATTGAAATTTTACAGCTGATGAACCCGATCTTGCAGGCTCCAAATGAAAGAGAAGTTACAAGATACCGTGTAGAGCCCTATATTTTGGCAGCCGATGTCTATTCAAATCCAAGCTACCCTGGAATGGGTGGCTGGACCTGGTATACAGGGTCTGCTGGCTGGATGTACCGCATCTGGCTAGAAGAGGTAATTGGTTTTAAACTGCGGGGCAATCAAGTATTTATTAAACCAGCACCTCAAACTACTTGGAAAATGATTAAATTAAAATTTAGGTATGGAGCCAGCACTTATCATTTTGAAATCTCATCGGAAAATCAAAAAGAGCAAAAATTTGACTTGATCGATGATGGCAAGGAGCATTTTTTCTAGTAGTTTGTATGGACGATGGACAATTTAAGTAGTACCAGTCGAATATTAGCTAATAAATATGAATTATAGTCGTTTAAATTTAAACGACTATACAACGAGCGAAAACATAAAATAACTCGTTTCTTTAATAACTCTTGAGGAAAAAGTATACTTGATGTAGGAATTTAGGGTATATATATTTCGAAAGAGAGTGAAAGACCAATGAAAAAAAAAGTAATGATTGCAGTGGGCGGGACGGCCGGGCATGTCTATCCGGCTTTAAGTCTTGCAAAGAGCTTGCAAAATTCTTCTGTGAGCGTGATGTTTGTAGGAGGTGGCTTAAAAAACAATCACTTTTTTGACTCTCACGATTTTTTGCATAAAAGCGTCGATTGCGCCCACTTTAATAGTAAAAATCCTTTTAAATTATTCAAAAGCTGTCTCTCTATTTTAAAAGGTTTTTATCAGTCTAGATCCGCGATTAAAGCCTTTGACCCAGACCTTATTGTAGGCTTTGGGAGCTTCCACAGCTTTCCTTCCTTGATTGCAGCAAAAGCAGCCAGTGTCCCCATGATCTTGCATGAGGCTAACAGCATTCCTGGGAAAGTGAACAAGCTTTTATCTAAATATGCAGAAGTTGTCGGCATCCATTTTCCAGAGGTTGCCACTCATCTTAAGGGCAATATTGTAGAAGTTGGAATGCCCTTAAGGGAAGGTTACAGTTTGGGAGCAGTAACTAGGCAATTTGCAAAAGACCACTTCTTTTTAGATCAGAACAAATTGACCCTTCTTGTTTTTGGCGGCTCTCAAGGAGCTAAAAAAATTAATGAGATGGTTTCAAGTGCTTTATGTCGCCATTTTGAAGGCAATAAAGAGACAATCCAGGTTCTTCACTTTTCAGGGGATAAAAAGGCGGTCTCTGATTTGGAAAAAATATATGCTGAAGCTGGGATTAAAGCTTGTGTAAAAGATTTTGAAAAACGTATGGATTTGGCCTGGCAAGCAGCAGACGTTGTCATTTCAAGATCTGGTGCTTCCAGCATTGCGGAGCAGATGGAATTTGAAGTGCCGGGCATTTTGATCCCTTATCCTTTTGCAAGCGATGCTCATCAGGATAAAAATGCCGATTTTCTGGCAAAGACTGTTGGGGGCGCTATCAGCTTCAAAGAAGCAGAATTGACAGACAAGCTCCTTGGCGAGAAGATCAAGACATTTTTAAACCATGATTATATCCTTTTGGGTACAATGAGAGACGCAATACGAAAATATAAGAGAAAAGCAAGACCCAAAGATTTATGTACGCTAATATTAAATACTTTATGGAATCAAGATGAATGAGGAAAAGTGCCATTTTATAGGGATTGGCGGCATTGGCATGAGCGCCCTTGCAAAAATTTTATTGGAAAAAAAATGTTCTGTGAGCGGCAGCGACATCAACAAGACTCAAATAACAAAAACTTTAGAGGCACTTGGCGCAAAAGTATTTTATGGGCATTCAAAAGAGCATGTGGAGCGTGGCCAGACCGTTATTTTTAGTTCCGATATTGCAGCAAAAAATTGTGAATATGAGATAGCTTCTCACTATAATTGCAAACTATTGCACAGGTCAGACCTTTTGAAAGAGCTCATGAAAGGCAAAAAATGCCTGGCAGTTACAGGGACACACGGCAAAACAACAACTTCTTGCCTTTTAGCTACTGTTTTGGAAACTGCCAAAATGGAGCCCTCTTTTGCAATCGGGGGCATTTTAGTCAATTTAAAAACAAACGGCCAGCATGGCCAGGGCGAGTATTTTGTAGCAGAAGCCGATGAGAGCGACGGGACTCATTTAAAATATCTGCCTTATGCTGCCATTGTGACTAATATGGATTTAGACCATATGAATCATTTTAAAACGGAAGAAAACCTGAAAGCCTCTTTTAAAGCCTTTTTTGCTCAAGCCTTTTTAAAAGAAAACATCTTTTTTTGCGGAGACGACTTAAAACTGCGCTCGTTTGCAGAAGGTGTCAGTTACGGTTTTTTAACAGACAATCAGCTTGTCATCAAAAATTATAGACAAAAAGGATGGAGCTCTTTTTTTGACATTGAGTATCAAGAAAAAACCTATTTAGATATCGAGCTTGCTCTTTTAGGCAGGCACAACGCTTTGAATGCTGCTGCTGTTTTTGGGCTTGCCTTAAGGCTTAAAATTGAAGTTCCTGTTATTTTAGAAGCTTTTAAGCATTTTAAAGGCGTTTTAAGAAGGTGTGAGAAAAAAGGTTTTCATGGGGGCATTTTATTTTTAGATGATTATGCACACCATCCAGCCGAAATTAAAGCGACATTAAAAGGTGTAAGAGAAGCTATTTTAGAAAAAAAATTGATCGCTGTTTATCAGCCGCATCGTTATTCGAGGACAAAAGATCTTTTAGGACATTTTAAAGAGGCATTTCAAGATGCATCCGAACTGATTGTGACAGACATTTATGGGGCAGGGGAAGAAAAGATCGAGGGCATTTCGCATCAAAATATTTTAGAAGAATTAAAAGACCTTAGAATTCCTGTCCGCTACATTCCAAGAAAAGAGCTTGCAAAAACTTTGAAAAAAGAACTTTTCCCGCATGATGTTGTTTTATCTCTTGGCGCTGGCGACATCATGCATTTGACAGATGAGGTTTTGAAAAATTTTGAGCCATTAAAAAAAATCAAGGTAGGTCTTGTTTTTGGAGGAAAATCAGGGGAGCATGAGATCTCTATTAAATCTGCACGCTATATTGCCGGCTGCTTAAATCCGAATTACTATGAGCCCTATTTTTTTGCCATTTCCAAGCAAGGCGTCTGGCAAATGGGAGAGCATTTTTTAAATGAAGATGCAATCAGTTATACAGCTGCTGCTTTAATAGATGCCAATCTTTTCGCTCATGTGCAGCAGTGCGACCTGCTATTTCCTGTTTTGCATGGATCTTTTGGTGAAGATGGGACAATCCAGGGCTTTTTTGAGATGCTGGACAAGCCGTATGTGGGCTCTGATTTTAGATCCTCTTCGGTTGCAATGGATAAAATCATGACAAAGCAGATTGCTCATTTAAATGGGATTGCAGTTGTTCCTTTTGTTGGATTTTTTCACTATGAATGGAAGAGAGGGTCGCAAAAGATTATCAAAGAGATCTCTGAAAAATTAAAATTTCCTCTTTATGTAAAGCCCGCTCATTTAGGCTCTGCCTTGGCTGTTAATCGGGTAGAAAATGAAAAAGAGCTGATAGATGCTATTGAAGCGGCTTTTAAGCATGACAGCAGAATTCTTGCAGAAGAAGAGATAAGAGGCCGGGAAATAGAGTTTGCCGTTTTGGGTAACGAAGAGATAGAAGCTTTTCATCCAGGAGAGATCTATACGGAAGGCAATACCTATACCTATGAGAAAAAGTATTTGTCTTCTGCCATGAAAACAACTCCAAAAGCTAATTTGTCAGATGAAAAGGTCAAGGAAGGCGTTTTGCTTGCAAAAAAAGCCTATGCGGCCATTGGCGCAGAAGGGCTCTCCCGTGTGGATTTCTTTTTAGACAGCAACCAAAAATTTTGGCTAAACGAGATCAATCCGATCCCTGGATTTACAAGCATCAGCCTTTATCCTTCGATGTGTGCTTTGCATGGACTGAAAGAAGAGGCATTGATAGATCGCCTGATCTGTCTTGCACTAGAAAAAAAGCGGCGGCAAAAGCACTATGCATTCTAAAGTGCCGCTTAAAAAAGCGCTTGCGATTATTTTTGGGTCTACCATTTTAATTTCTGGCTCTTGTGCGCTTTTTGTTGCTTATTTTAAATATATTCATTGGCAATTGGCAGAAAATCCCAAATATGAGATTTTGGCCATTGTTCAAGAAACATCTGCAAAAGAGCCGTTAAAAACGGTCTATCTGGCGGAGCTTTTAAAGCTTTCTTTAGATAAGCGCACAAATATTTACCGCTTTAGCACACATCTTGCAAAAAAAAGGCTTGTCTCCAGTCCGTTGATCAAAAAAGCGGAAGTAAAAAAAATTTATCCAGGCACTGTTCATGTGCACTATACAACGCGTGTACCGGTTGCTTTTTTGACCGATTTTGAAAATATGGCCATTGATAAAGAAGGTTTTCTTTTTCCCTTTAAACCTTTTTTTACGCCAAAAAATTTACCGGAAATTTATCTTGGCTTGGAAGAGGATGAAGAAAAAGAAGTAGCTTTTGGAAATCGGCTTGAAAATAAAAAAGCAGCGCTTGCATTGCAACTTTTAGAAACTTTTTCAGAAAAGCTTTTAGCTAAAACATCGATCAAACGCATTGATGTCAAAGGAGCTTTTGCCAAAAGTGTCGGTCAAAAACAAATTGTGCTGATTTTAGAAGACAAGATAGAAAAAATCCGCAATGGCTTTCCGGTGTTTTCTAGATATTTGCGCATTTTGCGCTTAAGCAGCGACGACTATTTGGAAGGTCTTTCTAGTTTTCTTGTTTTGCAAAAACATTTGCAAAGCCAAGAAAATGCAGAAACTTTTACTCAGGATTATCTTAAAATCATTGATTTAAGGATCCCGGAACTTGGTTTTATTAAAAAAGAGATGATCAAATGAATGAATGGATTGAAATTTCATGGACCGCTGGCAGCTTGGATGAGGCGCGTAAAATTTCACGGCTGCTTGTACAAGAGAGGTTGGTCGCTTGTGCACAGATCATTCCCTGGATTGAATCTGTCTACATCTGGAATGAAGAACTGGAAACAGCACAAGAAAGCAAGATTGTTTTAAAAAGTTTTCTTGAAAATTTTGAGAAGATAAAAAAAATCATTGAAGATAATTGTCATTATGAAGTTCCTGAAATTATTTTTCATAAAATAGAAGGGGGAAATGCCCTTTATTTTGATTGGATGAAAAAAACACTGAAATAATTTTTAAAAAATATTTATATAATTTGCTTGTAAAAAAAAATCTTTTCCTTATTCTGTGATTTTATATGCCTTTTAAAAAAAAAGGCCAAGTGTTCAAGAAAAGGATTGTTTTTATGGTAGCATTAAATAAGGTTTTGATTGCCGGAAGACTGACAAGGAAACCTGAGCTTCGAAAAACTCCCAACGGAATATGCGTAACAGATCTTTTGGTTGCCCTTAACCGGGAATTTACAACTCTTGGAGGAGATAAGCAGCAAGAAGTATGTTTTGTGGATGTTGTTGTTTGGGGTAAGCAGGCTGAAAGTTGTGCTTCGGCACTTGATTGCTCATCTCCTGTTCTTATAGAAGGCAGGCTGCAGCTGGATATCTGGTATGCTAAAGATGGGGAAAAAAGATGCAAGCTTCGCGTAGCTGCAGAGAGAGTTCAGTTTTTAGAGAAAAAGCATACAACTGAAAAAAATTACGAACTGGCAAATAAAGAATCTTAAAAGAAAGCTTGTATGTGGCAGGGCATTAAAGAAGTTATTGATCAGCATCAAGTGTTTCTTTTAACAACGCATGTCAACCCGGACGGTGATGGCATAGGCGCGGCGTCAGCACTCACAGAGTATTTAGTTTCAAAAGGTAAAAAAGTCAGATTTGTCTCTGACAGTAAAATACCTGCCCGCTTTTCTTTTTTAGATTACCACAAGACTCATGAGATTTACAATCCTTCCAATGATTATTCAGAAATTGAAGTGATCATTGTCTTAGATGCCCATAAAAAAGAGCGTATTGGGCGAATTGTCGATCTTTTTAAAAATCCAAATATCTGCAAAATGTGCATCGATCATCATGAATTAAAAGAAACTTTTGCAGATATTGCCTTTATTGACAAAGAAGCCTGCTCTAGTGGGGCTATGGTGCATGCGCTTTTAAAAGAACTGGATTTTAAGCTTAATTTACCTGCAGCAACCGGCATTTATACAAGCGTCATTTGTGATACCGGCAGATTTTCTTATGCCTCAACTGACTGCAAAGCCCACCAAATAGCAGAAGAATGCATGTTGATTGGAGTGGATCCCGATGAGATGTACTCTAAGCTTTTTCAGCACGTCTCGATGATGCAAATTAATCTTTTAATTTATGCACTAAAGAGCATGGAAACTTATCTGAATAAAAAAGTAATTATTCAGACATTGACATTGAAAGATTTAAAAGAGATTGGATTAGAAGAGGGTGAGATGGAACATGCCGAGCTTGATTATATCCATGACTTTAACAAGCTGATCGAAGATGTCAAATGCGTAGTTCTTTTAAGAGAATTACCGGGAATGGAAGTGCGTGTCTCACTGCGCTCTTGTCCTGATCTAGATATTTCTAAAATGATGGAAACACTTGGCGGAGGCGGTCATCGCAATGCGGCCGGTGTTTTAATAAAAGGCTCTCTTTTAGATATTAAAAAACAAATTATCTTTCTTCTTGAAGAGATGATTTGCAGTAGTATTAAATAACCTTTCTATGTTAATCTGATCAATAATTAAACATTAAGATCAAAGTCTGCCCATGTCTCCTGATGCAACAATTGAACAAGATGAGATTCAAAGGATTTTTTCCGGTCTTGCGATAGAAGCACAAAAACGGCTGCCGTCCACTCTGCCAAAACCTGAAAAAAAGGTAATTATTCTGGCAGGGCCAACAGGCTGTGGAAAAAGTGATTTTGCCATTAAGCTTGCAGAAAAAATAGGCGGTGAGATCATATCGGCAGACTCTATGCAAGTCTACAAGGGAATGGACATTGGGACTGCAAAGCCTAGCCTGCAAGACAGGAGCCAAGTTCCCCACCATTTGATCGACATCCGCCATGTCAAAGATCCGTTCAATGTGGTAGACTTTTATTATGAAGCCAGACACTGCTGCCAACTTGTTTTGGCAAGGGGCAACGTTCCTATCATCGTAGGAGGGGCTGGCTTTTATATCCATTCTTTGATCTACGGCCCACCAAGTGGTCCTCCATCGATTCCAGAACTTCGAAAATCGCTTGAAAAAGAGATGAAGGACTTTGGACCAGAAGTCCTTTTTGAAAAACTTGCCAAGCTAGATCCTCAATATGCTAGTACCATTACTAAAAGCGACAAGCAAAAAATCATTCGCGCACTGGAAATTATCACGCTGACTGGAAAATCTGTCAGCAAGCTTTCGTGGAAAGGGCGGACAAAACCTTTAAATTACGATTTTCATTGCTGGCTTTTGACGCGCCCTCGCGAACATCTTTATAAGCGCATTGAAAAACGATGTGACAAAATGTTGAAAGAGGGGTTGGTTGAAGAAGTTGCCAAATTAGAGCAAGAAGGGATCGGTTCGAACTCGTCTGCCGCCCAGGCAATAGGTTATAAGCAGGTTTTAGATTACCTAAAGACTGCTCAAACAGAAGAAGATTATAAAGCTTGTGTCGATAAATTCAAACAAGCTTCCAGAAATTATGCCAAAAGGCAAATAACCTGGTTTAATAAGGAGCCTCTTTTTAAAAAGATCGATATTGAACTGCACGATTATGAGGTTGTGATGGACAAGATCGAACAGGAATATAACCGTTTAGGCTAATTTTTTCCTTTTAGAAAAAAT
The DNA here is from genome assembly GCA_035440845.1 of Parachlamydiaceae bacterium. Lineage (GTDB taxonomy): Bacteria > Chlamydiota > Chlamydiia > Chlamydiales > Parachlamydiaceae > JBBSJT01. Next base: position 30,002 of record DAORNI010000006.1, read on the forward strand.
CAGGATACAGTATCCTTGAAGAATCAATTTTTAATACATTTCACGAAAGTTATCCCATGAATCAGTTTGAAAATCTCAGTTTAGATGAAAACCCAGTAGAAATCCTTGCAGAAAATATTCCGGATGCATGCGGATGTGAGAAAGTGCCAGACTGTGAAATTCAAGAGTCGTCTCAAAAAAAAGAGTTTGAGCAAAAAAAGTTTGATAAAGAAAGGAAACCGGCTTCCCCTTACGCAGTTTTTTTAAGCGAATATGAAAAAATTGACGGTTCAGAAGCTAAACTTAAAGCAGCCATCGATTTTATGGAGCTTGCCCTTGCACAAACAGGAAGCCCTCATTTTAAATCTTTTTGGGATGCAAGAAACCTCTGTTTACAGCTTTTTAAAGAGCCGATATCCCCGGGAGTGCGTGCAGAAGCTTGGGCCAAATATACAGAGTTATCTAAAGAAGCCAGAAGTTTAAAAGAGATTTTGGATGAACAAAGCTCTTTTGCGGCAGAACAAATAGAAATTGCAATTGCTGCCCTTGAGATTGCTTTGGAAAAATCGGAAGAGTGTGAAGAAACGACTGTTTTTAACGAGCCCTTTGCAGAATCTTTTGCTGAGAAATACCCGTTTTATCAAGAAATACAAAATAAACTCAATCTCTTGAATACACAAGCGTCCAGGATTAATGCTTTAAGAAAAGAATTGATCCGCACAGAAATGCGCATTAAAGTTAAAAATAAATTTTTCCAGCGCCTTTCTTTAATTGGAGATAAAATATTTCCAACAAGAAAAGAGCTGATCAAAGATTTAAGCGACCGCTTTTTAGTCGACATTGATTCTTTTATTGAAACGCATTTTAAATCAAATAATTTAAAAGAGCAGCTTTTCTTTTTAAGGGAAGAAATCAAAGCATTGCAAGGCCTTGCAAAGGTGCTGACATTAAATACGCACGCCTTTACCCATACGCGCATGCGTCTTAGCGACTGCTGGGATCAGCTAAAAGGAATGGAAAAAGAGCGCAAGAAAGAATGGGCGCAGCAAAAAGCTTGCCACAAAGAAAATGAAGAAGCTGTTTTAGTCAAAATACGCAGTTTCAACGAAAAATTTGCAGCTGGTGAAATTTCTGCTGCAGATGCGCAAAATGTTTTAGCGGAAATTTCAACTTTTATGCGTAATATCGAACTTGGCAGGGAAGAGGTGCGTCTTTTAAAAGAAGAGATGAGTCTGGCAAGAAAGCCCGTTTTAGAAAAATTGCAAGCAGTAGAAGATGAGAGATTGGCACAAGAAAAAGAGAGGGAAGCAGAAAGAAAAAGACTCTTCGAGGCTTTTAAAGCGGAAGTAGAAGAGCTGCTTGAAAATTGCATTTCTCTTGATGCTGAAAAAATTATGGAGAAGCGCGATGCCCTTTTAGAAAAAATAGCAGAGGCAAGGCTTGCAAAATTTGAAAAAAATGAGTTGGAAAAGCGCTTGAAGACGCTTCGCGATGTGATCAGCGACAAAAGAGATGAGGCGATGTTGGCACTCTCTGATGATGATAAGCAAGCTTTGAATCAATTATTGGCTGTTTTAAATCAGAGAAAAGAGCGTCGTTTAGAAATTAAGCTTCAGTTAGACGCTTTCCGCAAAGCAAATGGCTCTTCCGGATTTGGCTTTGAGCAAGCGATGAAAAATAATGAGCTGATCAATGAAGAGAGAGAGCGCTTGGCTAAAATGGACGTGGCCGTCAAGGAAATAGAAACCTTAATTGAAGACCTCAAGAAAAAACCATAGAGTATTTTTTATGGACATTATGGACGATGGGCAATATAGCCTATGCTGTCCATATATAGTGGTTTAAATTGTCTAACTACTAATCCGAGAAAATTCTTTGCAAAAGATCAGCTTATTTGATTTAGACCATACACTGTTATCTGCCAATTCGAGTTTTTTATTTGGCTCTTATCTTCATAAAAGAGGCGTATTTAAAACTAACAAATGGCTTAAATTGGCTTGTCTTTATTTTTTGCATAAATTAAATTTTATCACCCTTTTTCAACTTCAGGCAAAAGCTTTTCAAGATTTTTTTTTAGGAAGAAAAGCTGATTCTCTTATAAGCCATCGCGATGCATTTATTAGTCATCATTTAAAAAAACATCTTTATACTCCTTCTATAGAGAGGCTTGAAAAGGCTAAAAAGCAAGGGCACCATGTTTATATTCTATCTAATTCCCCAGATTTTATTGTAGCGCCAATAGCTGCCTATTTTGGAGTAGAGAACTGGAAATCCACCATTTATGCACTCAATGAAAAAGGGGAGTTTTCTTTCATTTCTTCATTTTTTGAAGGGAATGACAAAGCAGATTGTTTAAAAAAAATATTAGCAAGTTTTAATCTTGAAAAAGAAAACAGCATTGCCTATTCAGATAGCATTTTAGATCGTGCATTTTTAGAGGCAGCGGGCAAGGCGGTAGCTGTCAACCCTGATAAGAAATTAAAACAGCTAGCTGTCCAAAACAACTGGGAAATTATTTAAATTTATGAAAAAAATAGGTTTTTTTGGCGGATCTTTTGATCCTATCCATTTTGGGCACCTTAATTTAGCTTTAGAGATAAAAGAAGCAAAAAATCTGGATGAGGTGATTTTTTGCCCAGCCTACATCAATCCAAATAAAGAGCCAAATGACAAGGGCGCATCCATTGAAGAGCGCTTTCAAATGGTGAAGTTTGCAATTGAGGGGATTGATTACTTTAAGGCAAGCGACATAGAAGCTAAACGCGAAGGAATTTCTTATACCGTTGATACATTAGAAACGCTTGCTAAAGAAAATAAAGAGGCTCAAATTTTTTTGATTTTAGGTCTTGATGCAGCAGCTAACTTTAGTAGCTGGAAAGACCCTGAAAAAATTTTATCCCTTGCGACCCCTTTAATTGGCTTAAGGGATTTTAGCTCTTTAGATCAAAATTTAAAATATTACCCTGTTTTCAAAAAAGGATTAGTTAAAACCCATCTTTTAGACATCAGCAGTACAGAAATTAGAAGACGGCTTCAATTGAAACTTTATATAAGGCACCTTGTCCCATCAAAAGTAGTAGACTACATATATGAGCATCATTTATACTAAAAACTAATTTTAACTTTAAAAAAAGAATATTGTGAAAAAAAATTTAAATCATATAGCGCAAACAATTTTTGATAAAAAAGGATTTAATATTATTGCCTTGGATGTCAAGGGTCTTTCTTCTTTGACAGACTATTTGATTATTGCAGAAGGTAATATTGAACGTCACGTCAAGGCAATTGGACAAGCAGTCATTGAAACCTTGAAAGAAATAGATCAAGCGCCCTGGCATGTAGAGGGTGACAAGACAGGGGACTGGATGGTCGTGGATGCAGGGGATGTCATTGTCCATATTCTTGTACCAGAACTTAGAGAAAAATATGGCCTTGAGTTCCTCTGGAAAGAAGCAAAAGTTGTCGATCTTGATATTGTTGTAGAGGAGAGAAAACAATATGGCTAAAAAGCGCATTGTCATAACCGGTGTTGGTGTTGTTTCCTGCTTTGGAAATGACGCAAATATCTTTTATGAAAAGCTTTTAGAAGGAGAAAGCGGTGCTTCTTCCATCACTCATTTTAATACAGACGATTTTTCAACCCGGATTGCAGCATCTATCAAAGATTTTGATGCCGGCGACTATATGGACAAAAAAAATGCGAGAAGAGTCGATAAATGCATTGCCTATGCAGTGGTTGCCGGAAAAAAAGCACTAGAATCAGCCAAACTTGATTTTGCGAGTTATGAAAATAAAACACGCGCTGGTATTATTATCGGCTCTGGCATGGGCGGGATGAATATGTTTTGCGAAGGCGTGCAAACCCTCCTTGAAAAAGGCGGAAAGCGTGTCTCTCCTTTTTTTGTCCCTTACATTTTGAGCAACATGCCAGGAGCCATGCTTGCTATGGAAGTTGGGTTTATGGGTCCCAATTATTCGATCTCAACAGCTTGCGCAACGGCAAATAATTCGATTATAGCAGCAGTTGAAGCCCTTCGAAATGGAACTGCCGATCTGATGTTAGCTGGCGGAGTAGAAGCTCCTATTATTCCAATGGGCGTTGCCGGTTTTTCTGCTTGCAAAGCGCTCTCTCAGCGAAATGATGAGCCAAGCCGTGCATCCAGACCCTGGGACAAGGCACGCGACGGATTTTTAATGGGCGAGGGGGCTGGTGTTTTAGTTTTAGAAACATTGGAGCACGCTTTAGAAAGAGGCGCTCCTATTTTAGCTGAATATTTAGGCGGCGGCATCTCGTGCGATGCTTACCATATCACAGAGCCAAAAAGCGAGAGCCAGGCCATTTGTATCCAAAACGCTTTAAAGGATGCAGGTCTTGATGAAAAAGCAATTAACTATGTGAATGCGCACGGTACATCCACTCCAGTTGGCGATATGGTAGAAATTGAATCGATGAAGAAGGTTTTTAAAGAAAGAAAAAAAATCACATTGAATTCTACAAAATCAATGATCGGTCACGCTTTAGGGGCAGCTGGTGCTTTGGAAGCTGTTGCTGTTGTGCTGCAGATTGTAAATGAGAAGGTTCACCCGACCATTAACCTGGAAAATCCCGAACCAGACCTTGAATTTGATATTCCAGTGGCTGCAAAACCTTTGAAAATTACAGCTGCGCTTTCAAATTCTTTTGGATTTGGCGGCCATAACGCCTCTATTATTATTGCTCCTTATATAGTAGTTTAAATTTTAAAAGGTATTTTATGCATAGTTTATCACAAGCTGCTTTAGTTTCTAAAAAAGATCTTTTTTCTTATGCAAAAGATGCTTTGCAAGTTGTTGCGGGATCTCTTTTCTTAAGTTTATGCGCCCAAATTGCAATTCCTTTGTTCCCTGTTCCTCTGACCATGCAAACATTTGCCGTGATGCTACTTGGAGCTACACTTGGCAAAGTAAAGGGCACGTTGAGCGTTTTAGCCTACATTGCAGAGTCGATGCTAGGGTTTCCGGTGCTAGCTGGTATGATTGTTGAACCTTTAGCTATTTTTGGTCTTCGAGGCGGCTATCTTTTTGGGTTTATTGCACAAGCCTATTTGACAGGCACTTTTTTTGAGAAGTATAAAACACCTTCCTTTTCTTTTACGCTTTTTTCTCTTTTACTTATTTCTTTATTGCAGCTTGGTATGGGCGCTTTATGGCTTGCCTCCTTCATTGGTCTAAATCAGGCTTTATTGCTCGGTTTTTATCCCTTTGTTCCAGGAACTGTCTTAAAATGCTTGGCTTTCTTCCCTGCGTATTCTGCACATAAGAAAATTTGATAATTGGTATAATTTTCAATTACAGGCTTGTAGTCCATTATCTTGTTGACAGGATAATGGTTCTTTTTTAGGATCTCCTCTAAAATTATAAGAGGTTCTGATATGGAAATAACAAGTCCTGTTTTTGAGCATCATCAAACAATTCCTGTTAAATACACATGCCAGGGAGAAAATATTTCTCCACCGCTTATTTTTAAAGAGATCCCGCAAAATACAAAAAGTCTCGTCCTTATCATGGACGATCCAGATGCACCTGGCGGCACGTTCGATCATTGGCTTGTTTGGAATATCGACCCAGAATCTAAAGGGCTATCTGAAGGACAGCAAGGTTTAATGACAGGACTTAACAGCTATTCCAACAATCAATATAAAGGGCCTTGCCCACCCCCTGGAAAGCCACACCGCTATTTCTTTAATCTCTATGCATTAGACACCCTTATTGATATGCCAGCATCTTCCAGGAAACAAGAGCTTGAAAAAGCAATCCAGGATCACATTTTACACAAAGCTCAATTGATCGGCATATTTGAACAATAATAAAGGAATTTTTTATGTCTTTTTTTCAAGCAGTAAATCCACCCATAACAAATGCCATTGAGTTTCCCATCATTTACCCAGCAGAAAATATTAGACAAGATGATTATAAACTAGGCCTCCAGTATAAGGAGGGAAAAGGCTGCAGAAAAAATTTGGAAAAAGCATTTATGTGCTTTTCTGCTGCTGTCATCAAAGGCATCAAGGAAGCAGAATTTGAGTTGGCTCTTTGCTATGGAAAGGGAGATGGGGTGACGCAAGATCCCTTCCAAGCTTTTTACTGGTTTAAAAATGCAGCAGAGCATGAGCATATTCAAGCAAAAGTTGCACTTGGTTTTTGCTATCAACTAGGATATGGGGTTGAGTTGGATTTGAAAGAAGCTTTTAATTGGTTTGACGAAGCAGCTCATCAAGGAAATGCAGAAGCTCAATATCAAACAGCCCTTTGTTATCAGCTAGGCCGTGGTACTGATGCAAATTT
>DAORNI010000006.1:36366-46551 GCA_035440845.1 Parachlamydiaceae bacterium
AGCTCAGTATAGCTTGGCTCGCTGCTATAGGGAGGGTAGAGGGATGCAAAAAGATACTAACCGCTCCATGTATTATTATAAAATGGCTTTAAACCAAAGTATTCAAGAAAGTGACGATAAGCTAGGGGTTTTGTTTGAAGAGATTAAAAGAAATAGTTAAAACAAGGGCTTAGCTATGCTCCTTGAAAGTATTGATTTTAAGCCAAAATGGGCGTTAGACCATTTTGAAAGTGAAATTTCAGAGTGGGATAAAATTTCTGAAGTTGCAAATCCGCTTATTTTTGGCACTTGTCTTTTAACTCCTTGTTTGCCAATGCCTTCTAATTGGTTTTATCTGATCTCGGGTTTTGCTGTTAGTCATACCTTTCGCAAAGTAGTGCAAACAGCTTTTGGTTTTTGTGCCTACCCAATGGCTGTTAAATATTTCTGGGGCTTCAATGATGCAGAACTTCAAGAAGAAAAAGAGCAGATAGATTTTTTAATAAATGAGGGTTTTTTTGTTAAAAAAATGTTTCTTTGGCATTCAGGAACCAGATATGAGACAATTCTTGTTGCAAATCACTTGATGATAGATTCTGGTGTTTGGACAATCGAAGCTCTTGGAAACTGCGCTGTCATGAATTTCTGTATAAAAGAGCGTGCCTTAAAAAATTTTAACAATAAAACACATACGCTTTTTTTAAATGGACCCTCTGTTGGTGCCAGTGGAGGTTTTCCAACCAGGCATCAGCTTGGAGCCGGTTTTGAAGCTGCCATGCAATTTTTAGAAAAAGAAGTAAAGGCCACGCGTATTTTATTAAATGGCCTTACTACAGGCATGGGCTTTTTATCAGAAGCTATTTTAAAGCATGACTTTACAAAAGGTTTAACAAATGGCACAAAGTATCTTGTAATTAGCTATCTGGCAGCTGGTTATTTATCTGAAGTCGCAGGAGATATTGGCTGCTGTCTTGCTGCTCCCTGCTTTTCTTTGGCAGGGATGGAATTAGACTCTGTTTTGGCAGCTAAAAAATTAAGCGAGCTTGAAATTACGCAGATTGTTATTCAGCATAGCTCTTTAGATGGAAAAGGGAGCGATTCTCTTTTAAAAGATTCTATTTCATTGTCTCAAAAAATTAATAAAGAACTGATCATTAAGTATAAAATATTTCTAACATCGCCAAATATTAAACGCGATGAAGCATTGTATGTTGATATAGAAGCCTATCTAAATAAAGAAATAGCAGGCTTTATTGGAGCCGACTAGGGCGTGTCATCAATTGCTAATTAATTGATGACACGCCCTAAATAAAAAGACCGAAAAAGAGCTTAATTTTATCAAATTGGTTCTGAATGAAAGCTCAAGTGTAGCAGTTAAAAAAGCTATTCATGTTTATTATCAACCTGAGTTTTCTAGTTTCTCTCCTCGAACTTCAGGTTATCAAGCTCCTCTCCTGAATAAGCAATTGTTAAGTCACGAGCCCCACCTGTAGGATGCCCAGCGAGACTGGAGAGAGCAACCTTTTTAAATAATATTTTTCTTGATAAGCCAAAGGATGATATCCTTCTACAACCATAAGCTGCATCTGAGCATCGTACAGTTCTAATTGTTTCTGGACTTTTTGGAGTTTATCAACAACAGATTTTTTGACTAGAATGCTATCTATACCTGAATTAACTCTACGATAATTCAAATAAATATTAGCTGAAATATCTTTCAAATTCACTATTGGTTCCTCGTTATCTTTGCAAGGAACTGTGCTCAACTCAGAAATTGTTACAATTTTATTATTCATAAGTATTCTCCAACTTTATTTTTGCAGATATTCTTGTACGATAAACAGCGCTTGCTTCACCACAAATATACCCAGTTAAAGATAATAAAATGCTTGCAATCTCTTTTGGAAAATCAATCGGATATAAACGAAATAGAAAAAATCCTAAAGCTCCAAAAGTCATAGCAAGAACAGCAGCCATAAAGTTCCCTTTTCTTTTGAATAAGGCTATCAATATCGGGATGAATAGGCAGCTTACAGATAGTTCATAACTTTGAATGAGTAAATCTACAATGTTATCGAAGTAAAATGTAAAAAATATTGCCCCAATAGAAATTAAACAGGTCATTCCCTTAACAATCTTCATAGGATCACTTTTTTTGAGAAAAGTAAGCTTGAAATCGCTGGATAAGTTAGAACTAATGGCGTTAATAAGAGAGGTAGCAGTTGATATGATAGCAGCCAGAACAGCACATCCTACTAAAGCTGTTATCCAAGGGTTTGTAGTTTCAGCAATTGTTGCCATTAATACACTACCTCCTTTGGGTACTTCAAGATCCATGACTTTTGCCAAAGAACCTAAAAAAACAGGAACTATGCAGACAATCATTGTGATAATTCCCGCCAAAAAAGATGCCCTTGACACAATTTTAGGCGAAGCCCCAGCAAAACAGCGTTGGCCCATATCTTGCTCAATAATCATGAAAAGAAGAGGCATTAACAACCATCCACATAATTTTGATGATACGTTTGCAAAATTTTCAACAGATGGTGTTTGAATGGCAGAAACAGAAGGCTCTGAAATAAGAACCAACCCAAAGGATAAAAGAAATATGCTAGAAAAAAAGGCTGCTTGAACCATATCGGTAGAAATTACTGCCTTCAAGCCTCCCTGAGCAGTATAAATAATGACTATAGCCCAAAATACAATGAATAAAGGAGTATTGCTAAACCCTAAGCTTACTAAAAACTTATTCGAAGCAATAATCTGTGCTACAAGAATCATAAATAAAGAAACCACTGATAAAATAGAGGCAACTTTTTTTAGCTTAACAGAACCGTAAACTACTTCAAAAAGTTGAGCGATAGTGGAAACCTTGAATCCTGCTAATTTACGACCTATGCCACATCCAAGTAAAATTAGTCCCAGGGCCGCTCCAAGCGGATATAGCAGAACAGGCCATCCAAATAAATAAGCTTCATCTGCTGCTCCCAGAATAACTCCTCCTCCTACTTGCGTAGCAAGAAAGGTCATCATTAATGGGAAAAACTGAACGCTTTTCCCTGCTAAGAAGTAGTCTTCTTTATCCTTTAAGTTCTTTGAGGATCGTTGTCCTACAAACCAGTAGAAAAATTGAAGGCTAAAAAGTAAAAAAATAAATAGATAGATATTCATATTAATACCGTCCATTTATATTGTAAATGACATCTCTTAGAAATGGCATAACTGGTTGTTCTTTTGAAATTGAGGGTTTGAAAAGATAGATCTTCGGGGAACAAGGATTACAATAAATTTGAAGCTTAATGCTCTGTTCCTTGGGTTTTTGGATGTCTTTCCACCTAAAGCTTGATGATGATATTTCAGATAAAAGATTCATGATTAACTCCTGTTATTTTAAAAAACTTTTTTCTAACATTTTTTGTGCGACTATTTCTAATGGGTCTATTACTAATTTATTAGGCACACACAGAGAATCCGTAAAAAGAGATAGTTCTGTACATCCCAGAATCACTGTTTTTTCTGTTTGAGCCTGAAGCAATTTCTCTAACCTTTCCAAAACAATTTTTTGATCTATTCCTTGAAGAATTTGATCGATAATTTCATCCACTTGACCCTGTGTTTGCAAATCAGGATACGTGCAAGAGAAAAAACGTTTATGTAATCCAAATTGCGTTGATGTAGATGTACAAAATACAAGGGGTTTTTCGAATGGAGGAATTTCCTTTGCCAATAAACGTGGGAGGTGAATTAGGTCGTCTAATTCATCTTGCTGAGGTCCAGCTCCGCCTATAATTCCTATAGACTTTGGCTTCATAAAAAAATCCTAATTTTTGAGCGCAGCAAAATGCGCAAATTTTTTCGAAAAGAAAATAATTGAATATAACTATCTAATTTTGAATAGAATGATTATTGGTGAAAAATTCACGCGAACAAATTCGATTCAAAAACAAAAACTAAAAAAATAACGAAAAAAAATTAATGAGCTGAATGCTCGTGATGATGGGAAAAATGATGAGCTGAAAGAACTGAAAAAAGATTAAGATTACAATTGGATTGCATTTGATATTTTTGCACTCCAAATTCAAATTGCTTAATGTTCATATCATAACTCCTATTTATGATAGCTTGAGCAAAATAAGACCAAGCTGATTTAGTTTTAAAAGATTTGTGAATTTATAGCAATCGAATATTCATCATCCACTAACGAAGAAATTAAGTCATGAAATTGAATTCACCATAACATCAAAAGCCACAGAGCTTTTTGAAGCATAAGGAGACAAAAAATGGCGATGGAAAAATATCAGAAAACTTATAGCGCAAGCGACATCTATTTAGTAGATGCTGATAAAGCAAGTCTTATTACTGTTAAAACCGTGCTTGATTTAGCCAAGAGAGCCAAGGAAATCTATGAAAGTTCGAAAGATGATGAAAAACGGCAAATCTTGAATTTCTTATTTTCGAATTTGGAAATGAAGGATAAAAAGGCGATCATAACACTGCGTGAGCCGTTTGATAAGCTGGTAGCAGTGTCAGATCATCTCAAGTGTCGGAAGAGGTAGGATTCGAACCCACGGACCCTCTCAGGCCTTCTGTTTTCAAGTCCGATGCTTTCCTAGCATTCTCAACAAATTTACTGGCTATACACTCGAAATTCTATAGTGCTAATCTGTAGGGCATTTACCACTAGATAACTTAAAATCCTTACTGACTTAAAATAATGTAACCAATTTCCTTTTTCCACCAATTGAGATGTCCAATAATGGTGCGATGATTACGCAATTTTTTAAGGTCATCTTTAATGAATCGGTCGATGAGGTCGCCAACTGTGAGTCTGCGCATCTCTGTCGTTTCGTAGGGGTGGCTGGATTGAAGAGCGGCAATTTTTTTTCTTTTCCATTGTTTTGCATCTTCAAATAAATCGAAGTTTTTTGAAAGATGAGGGCATCCTTTAAGTCGGATTTGTACTCTATAATGAGACCTTTTAATTCCTTCAATAAATTGAATGCCAGGCTCTTTGGTGGCTTTTGTACTTTTCATCATGCACATCCTCTAACAATAATTGTTTATTACTGTGCTGGATTTGTGCATAATTTCTAAAAAATGAATGAAACGACAAAATCTCAACACAGCATCAATTTAATTGATTGTTGTTGAGAACGATTTGGAAAGGCATAAAAAGGAAACGGAAGAGGTAGGATTCGAACCCACGGACCCTCTCAGGCCTTCTGTTTTCAAGACAGACGCAATCGGCCACTCTGCCACTCTTCCGCTATAAGAATCATTATTTATACATGATCTTTAGCAATAAGATCAAGCTCTTTGTTAGTTTCTTCCAAAGAAAATGAGACTTCATGTCTTAAGTGATAGATGCCGTACAGGTTAATGCAAAGAAGAGAAGCACCAGTAATAGACATTGCCATTAGAGCATAAGTCGTTTCTGCAAAGGAGAAACAGATAAAAAAGCTTGCGCCAAGGAGGTAATAAATGACCCTTCCATATTTTGGGCTTAAAAATTCTGCGCATTTGACCCCTGTACAAAAATAGGCGATTACAGTGGTGTAGCCAAGCAAGAAAAGAAAGAGCGGCATAAAAAATTCCATATACGGAAAATATTGCTGCAGCGCTGTCTGGATCAAGATGGAAGCATCAATTGGCTCTTGCCAGATACCAGTTACCAGGATGATCAAAATGGAAGTGGTGCAGATCATAAAGGTATCAACAAAAATGTCAAAAATCGCAAGAGAAGCCTGTTTTTCGGGGCTAGCTTCTTGGCTCTCGCTATGGATAATAGAGGCATAGCCAATTCCAATATCACCAGAATAGCAGCCGCGCCTTAAGCCTTGGGAAACCGCAATAAGCATGCTGCTTCCGGCAAAAGCGCCAAGGGCTGCATGCCCTGTAAATGCAGAGCTAAAAACAAGCTTTATAAGCCCTGGAATTTCGTTAAAATGAATACTCAAGATGTAAGTGCCCATTGCAAGGTAGCAGACAATAAAGAAGGGAACTAACATGGAGCAGATTTCGCCAACTAACCTGATTCCGCCAAGTGCTGCTGCTAAGACAAGAGTTGTTAAACCGACCACAATATAAATCTTGTCGACGTTAAAGTTTTGATGTAAAGTCTCTGCGACAACGCCAAACTGGTAGATCTCAACCCCATAAATGCAGAGCAAAAAGGCTGCAAGGCAAGGAACAAAAGGCTTTTTAAAAACTTTTTGCAAGAAATACATGGGTCCACCATTATAGCCGCCTTTTTCATTTTTGACGCGATAGGAAAGCCCAAGATAAATCTCGGAATATTTTAAGATAGAGCCGGCAATGGCTGTGATCCAGATCCAAAATAGAGCGCCAGGCCCTCCAATTTGAACAGCTGTGCAAATAGCTACCACATTGCCAATTCCAATACAGCCGCCAATACAGGCAAAAAAAGCTTTTAAAGGGTGGATAGCTCCGCTTGTTGTCTCATTTTTGGTGCGCAGAAGCTTTAAAAAGGTGCGGATAATATGGGGAAACTTTCGGATTTGGACAAACTTTGATTTAAAAGAAAAGTAAAAGCTTAAAAGCATAATTCCCGGCAGGGCGATATAGCTCCATAAAGAGTCGTCCAGAGTGTGAAGAATATCCGTAAAAGTTTCCATTTTTTCCTATTTTAGGTTTTTATTTCCTCTATGGAGCTTACCAAAAAAATGTTTAAAAGTCAATCAGCATATTTAAAATAATTTATTGTATTTATTTATTAATAAATTAAAAAATGTAATAATAGATGTATGAGGTTTATTTATATAAGTTGAGATTAATATAATATTAAATATTACTAAGAGTTGAGGTAAGCTATGGCTGGCCAAGACAAAGGAAAAAGGGCGATCAGTTTAAAAGATGCAGTAGGTGCCCTTTCTGCCTTAATGGATTTTGATCTGAATGAAGAATCGCTGCATGATCTTCAAGATCAGTTTTTAAACCAAGAAGAAGAGGAAAAGCCGCTTACCCTTTTAGCCTCTTACAATGGCGATATTGACATGCCTGTTGTCCGCCAGGTTTTTCGTACCATTCTTTATCATCTGGAAAATGAGTCTCAATACGCCTTTGATGAGAAAAAAACAGAGCGCATGAAGACTATTATGGTGTTAGTTGGGGAAGCTGCTGTAAAACTGGACAAGCTGACTGAGATGTTTCATCGCTCTCAAAAAGAGCGCGTCCATGATTTAAAAGAGTTTAAAGACCTCCAAGAATTTTATATTAGCAGGATCGCAAAAAAAATTGACCAGAACATGCTGGGCAAGTGGATCCTTGGGCTTGCCGGACAGCTTGAGAGCACTAAAAAAAGAGAAAGCCTAGAAAAAGAGCTGCACACGCACCATGTATTTATTGATTTGGAAGGCGTTAAAAAAGATTCTGAATATGAGCTTTTCTTTATTCGCAAAGAAGACGGGACAAGATTTTTCAATCCTAAATTGATACGCAGCATTCAGCTTATTTCAGATTTCGGCTCTTATTTTAGGGGAGAAAGAGAAGATGATCCGCTTGTCGACATGGCTCTTTTAACCGATAAAAGCCTGCACATGTTAGCAAAAGCCATGGCAGAAAAATTAAAAAGCGTCATCAAGCGCTTCTACCATGAAGCTGCAACTCATAAACACAATGAAATAGCTTCTACCTTGCATAAAGCTTTTATTGCGCTTTATTTGGCAGCAAATCCAAAAAATCTTTTGCGAAATGATCCCTTAAAATCATGCTCTGAATATTTTGCAGATTTCCAATTCTTTTTTAGAGAGGCATTAAAAACCCGGGAATACCAGCATATCATGGCTTATAGAGAGCAAAAATCCAATACGTTTTATAATTGTCTGACTGATACTATAGAAAATTTAGCTTCTTCGCTCTATCTTTCAAGGCCAGCTGTTCAAGATGCACAAAGCTTTGTGGAGAACTTGATTCATGAAGCTGTGCAGGATCAGTCAGAAGAGCATGTAAAAGCTGCAAACCATTCCAAACAAATCTGGAACAAGCTAGCTTCTGATTATGTAGCGATGACCAAATTAATGAAGCGTCATCCAAATGGGCATTTGAACAAAATTTTAGAGACGATAGAGGAGGGAAATTATAAATATTTTGATCCGCTGTTGCAGCGCAACATCCCAATGGAGCTCTATAGCCTTTATTTTGACGATTCCAAGATGGTAAGCTTAAAAATACCAGCTCCTGTCTATCAGGAGAATATCCAAAAAGCATTGATCACAGAAGAGTTCAAAGCTTTTTTAAGGTCTTTGAAAAATAGCGAGGAGCAAACAGGTAAGCTCCTTATTTTCAATTTTCAAGACAGAACGTCCTGGAAGGAGCATGCAAGGGCAAAAGCTTTAGAAGATTTGCAGAAAAATCCGGAATTTAAAGATCAGCTGACTGTTGTGACTTTTCCAAAAGAGACAGAGTTTTATCATCAAGAGATGCCCTATGAAAAGGATACCAGGGCAGACCACTTTATCCTTCATTTGAAAGAACATTTGGAAGATGAGGCTTCCGGATTTTATTTTCCAGAAAACATATCAAAAAAAGTTTTGGTAAAGTTTGCTGATGAGGCAATTAAAAACATCCATCATCTCTTTTTTAATTCTAAAAATGTATTAACAAAAGAGCAGCGGCTTGATTTTATCGAGATCTTTTACTTTTTCCTCGAATTGAAAGTATTAGAACTTGTAAAACCGCAATTCTTCTCTTTGGCCTCCAAAGATGGGGCAGATGTGGCAAGCTGTGCAAATGCGACTCTTTTTGCATTCTTAACAGCTTTGAACCAGGAACAGTTTTCAGAAAATGACAAGGAGTTACTTGATTTCTTGATCTATGGGCAAACTTTAATAACAAGAGAGCGTTTGGTGATGCATGAGAAATTCTCCCGTATGGTCAACTCCTTAAAAGCGTTTGAAGCCGTCAAGCAGGAGCATGGCTATCAGATCTTTTCTAAAATTGTAAAAGAGATGTTCGTGTTTCTCTACGATACGCCTGTTTTAGATGCCAAACGTTTGTGACGTGTCTTAAATAAAACGTTTGGCATTTTTTTTTACCAGTGAGAACAGTGAGATGGTTTTTCAGATTACCCAAATAACGGGTATTAATGCCATCGCAGCTTAAGACTTCCTGTACAAAAAAGAGTGTTCCGATAAATAAAGCTGTAACAGAAGCAATTTTGCAATCTTGTTTGAAGTTTCTTTTTTTTATTAGCTGTTACCATTGATTCAAATTTAGGTGTAATAAAAGTTTTAAAAGCCAAGATGCCAGAAAAAGCGATAACGGTAGCTAAACCGGTTATTTTTAAAAATAATTTATCGCGCATGATTGCTGGTAATAACCTGAGTTTTCTAGTTTCTCTTCTTGAAATTCAAGGAGTTTTTCGAGGGTAAGTTTTGCAATTTTTTTCTAAAGCCAGGTTTTCACCCTTCTTGAGAAAAAAAGCGCGAAAATCGCGAGAAAAAAACCTGAAGTTCGAGGAGAGAAACTAGAAAACTCAGGTTAATATGTTTATTGGATTTTGAACTTCTGAAGTATGATGTACAAATAACATGATTTTTCTCTTAAAATTAGAAAGATTAATGTAATTTTAACGAAAATGCAATCAAAAATTTATCCTTGAATATTTATCTCCTGATCAGGGACAATATCAATGTATTATCTTTAGTTAGGAGTTTTTTTTTTGAAAACGATCATCACATACACCATTGCCTACCTATTAAAAATAGCTCTTTGGTTTCGCTACCGCATCACTGTAAAAGGGTTGGATAATTTAAATGCCGAGACTTTAAAAAAGCCGGGAGGCGTTTTATTTTTGCCTAACCACCCAGCCAGTTTTACAGATCCTGTTGCTATCAGCTTGGCGCTTTTCCATAAGTTTCCAATCCGCCCCATGATCATCGATTATATGTATCATTTGCCGATCGTCAATACGTTAATGCGTTTTGTTGGCGCTTTGTGTGTTCCTAATTTTAGTGTTTCTTCAAACAGCATTAAGAAAAAGCAGATCGAAAACGTCACAAAAAGCGTCATTGAAGGTTTAAGGCATAAAGAAAATTTTTTAATCTATCCGGCAGGGAAACTTAAGGACACTTCGTTAGAAGTTATTGGAGGAGCCTCTTCTGTCCATTCCATTATTCAAGATTCACCGGAAGCAAATATTGTTCTTGTGCGAATCAAAGGCTTATGGGGAAGCAGCTTTTCAAGAGC
>DAORNI010000006.1:46564-55440 GCA_035440845.1 Parachlamydiaceae bacterium
CTTGGTGTCACGCCGCCGCTTTTTCCGACTTTATGGTCAGGCGTTAAACATGTGTTTAAAAATTTAATTTTCTTTACTCCGCGCCGAAAAATCATCATTGAATTTACGCCGGCACCAAAAGATTTCCCAAGAAATGCAACACGGCTTGAATTAAATAAATATTTAGAAGATTGGTATAATTTGCCAGATGGACTCACTCCTCAAAAAGGAGATTTACCGGGCGATTCTTTAATTCTTGTTTCGCAAAGCATGTGGGGAGAGGATTATCCTGCCATGCGAAAAGCAAAAACTCAAGAACTGGAAATGATCGATCTTGAAAAAATCCCTTTGAATGTCCAGCAAAAGGTGATTGCAAAAATTGCAGAGATCACGGAATTCAACCCCGAAAAAATCAAGCCGGACATGCAGTTGACATCGGAACTTGGGCTAGACTCTTTAGATGCAGCCGAGCTTGCCGCATTTTTGCATGATGAATTTGATATTGCAAATGTCTCAGCCTCCAAATTGACAACAGTGGCTCATGTGATGGGTATTGCTGCTGCCAAAATCGTTTGTGAGGAAGAAAAAGAAGCAGCGGATGTTAATTTGACAAAATGGAAGCATGACTTAACAAAAGAAAAGCCTGAAATGCCAGCTGGAGCTACAATTCCAGAAGTCTTTTGAATATTGCGGCAAAAAAAGGCAAAGCTGCCGTTTGTGCAGATGCTGTGTCTGGCGTTTTAAGTTATCAAGACCTTAAATTAAGGGCTCTTTTAATAGCAGATAAAATCCGTGAAATGCCAGGCGACTATATCGGCATTTTGCTGCCAGCTAGTGTTGGCGCTACTGTTTTGATCTTAGCAGTCCAACTGGCTGGAAAAACACCTTTGATGGTTAACTGGACAGTGGGTTCCAACCACTTGGAATCTGTTGTGGCACTTTCTAAAGTACAAACTGTTTTGACATCTTGGAGCTTTTTAGACAGGTTGGAGCATGTCAATTTTGATCCTATTGAGTCAAGGCTTGTCATGCTGGAAGACTTGAAGAAGCAAATTAGTCTTGGCGATAAGATTAAAGCTTTTTACCGCTCTAAGCTGTCTACTAAAACGCTCCTTAAAATTTTTAAGCCAAATGCAAAACAACCGGCAGTCCTTTTGTTTACAAGCGGGACAGAAAGCATGCCAAAGGGTGTGCCGCTTTCTCATGAAAATATTTTAAGTAATTTGCGTTCCAGCACTAAAACTGTTGATTTGCAGTCTAATGATGTTTTATATGGCATCTTGCCGCCTTTTCATGCGTTTGGTTTTTCTATCAGCACCCTCCTTGGATTATTGTCTGGTATCCGCGTTGCCTTTTTTCCAGATCCGACAGATGGAAAGAATTTAGCTAAAATGGCCGAAAAATGGGGTGTGACCATTGTTGGAGGAGCGCCTACTTTTGTAAAAAATATGCTCTCTCAAGTTAAAATGGGCGATCTAAAAGAGCTTCGTCTTGTTGTGACAGGGGCTGAAAAAGCACCACCAGAGCTTTTTGAACTGATGAAAAAAATTGGTAAAGAAGGCAAGTTGCTAGAAGGATACGGCATTACGGAGTGCGCACCGGTCTTGACAATGAACCGTTCTAACAAACTTCCAAAAGGAGTGGGAGAGCCAATTGAAGGCGTCCAGCTCCTTATTGTGCATCCAGAAACAGAAGAAGTGCTGCAAAAAGGCCAAGAGGGTCATATTTTAGCGAGGGGCCCAAATGTTTTTTCCGGTTATTTAAACCCTGGAATCTCTTCTCCTTTTATTGAAGCAGAAGGTAAGACTTGGTATAAAACAGGCGATCTTGGTATTTTGGATGAAAATAATTGCTTAACCATTTCTGGACGGCTAAAGCGCTTTATTAAAGTAGGTGCTGAAATAGTGAGCTTGGCTGCTATTGAAGATGCACTTTTGCGCATGGCGCTTAACAAAAACTGGAAGGCTGAAAGTGATGGTCCAACTCTTGCGATCTCTGCAAAAGAGATTTTGGGCGAAAAGCCAAAGATCTATCTTTTTACAAGGTTTGACGTAACATTGGATGAAGTAAACAAATCATTGAAAGAATCTGGCTTTAGCAATATTGTCAAAGTTTCTTCTGTGACAAAATTAGCAGAGATCCCCTTGATGGGATCTGGAAAAATTAATTACCGCGGATTAGAAGACGCTTATTTAACAAATGGTTGATGGAATATGGCATATACTTTGAAAGTTTATAATACGGAAAGCCGCGAAAAGGAAGAGGTGAAGCCTTTAAAAGATCACCATATCCGCATGTATACTTGCGGCCCTACCGTCTATAATTTTGCCCATATCGGTAATTTTAGAACGTATGTGTTTGAAGATCTTTTAAGACGTGCTATTAAATTTTTTGGAATGAAGATCACGCAAGTGATGAACTTGACAGATGTGGACGACAAAACCATTAAAGGTGCCATCACTCATAAAGTCTCTTTGGACGACTTCACAAAGACTTATAAGGATGCTTTTTTTGAGGATTTAAAAACTCTCAATATTGAACCGGCAGAGCATTACCCGGCAGCTACTGATTATATTCCCGAAATGATTGTGATGATTGAGGGGCTTCTTAAAAAAGAGGTTGCTTATTTAGGAGGGGATGGAAGCATCTATTTTGCCATCAACAAATTCCCGCGCTATGGTTGCTTGTCCCATATCCATTTAGATGAGCTTCAGACAGGAGCATCTGAAAGGGTCAATGCCGATGAGTATGAAAAAGAGCATGCAGCAGATTTTGTACTCTGGAAAGCCTATGATGAAACACGCGATGGCGGTATTTATTGGGAAAGCCCCTTTGGAAAAGGGCGTCCTGGCTGGCATCTTGAGTGCTCTGCTATGGCGATGAATATTTTAGGGGAGCAAATAGACATCCATGTAGGGGGGATCGACAACATGTTCCCGCACCATGAAAATGAAATCGCACAGTCAGAAGCTTATTCTTGCAAGCGCTTTTCAAAAATTTGGATGCATTCCGAGCATTTGATTGTAGATGGCAAGAAAATGTCTAAAAGCCTTGGCAATTTTTTTAGTTTACGCGACCTTTTAAATAAAGGCTTTACAGGAAGACAAGTGCGCTACATGCTGCTGCAAGCTCATTATAAGACGCAGCTTAATTTTACGTTCAAAGGGCTAGAAAGCGTCAACCAGACATTGCGCCGCGTAGACGACTTTGTGATCCGCTTAAAAGACATAGAAGCTTTAAATAAAGAAAATAACCAGTCAGAAATAGAGCCTTTTCTTGAAAAGGCAGAAAAAGAGTTTTCGATGGGGCTTGCAGATGATTTAAATATTGCAGTATCGCTTGCTGCCTTATTTGATTTTATCCGCGAAGTGAATGTCTTGGCAGACAAAGGAAAGCTCTCTTCAGATGATGCTAAAAAAGCACTTGCTCTTTTAAAGCACTTTGACAAGATTTTGGGGGTTTTATCCTTTGAAGAAGAGATAATTCCAGAAGAGCTGCAAAAAGCTTTAGAAAAACGAAATGAAGCAAGAAAGAATAAAGATTTTAAAGAATCTGACAGATTGCGCGATGAGATTTTAACAGCCGGGTACATCATTGAAGATACGGTCTCTGGCGCTAAACTAAAAAAGGCTGATAAAAGGTAAAATGAGAGCAAAAACGCAAGACGAAAGATTTATTATTGCCCTTTATGAGTTAAGTCAAGAATCTGATAAAGAGAGGTTTACGATCAGTAAGTATAGCGTAGGAGAAAAAATCAGTTTGCACCCGCGGGGTGTCAATGCGATTTGCAAACTTCTTTTGCAGGCTAACTTTATTAAAAAATCGAGCGAAGAAGAGATCTACATCACAGAAAATGGAGCCTCTTTGGCAAAACGTCTCCTCGACGAATAAAATAACTTGCAAAATATTTAAAAAAGAATATGTTGGGTTTATAAGAGAAAATAACTATTTTAGAGGGGTTTTATGAAAAAGACTCTAGTTTTTTGCCTTTTAAGCTTGCCCTATGCTTTTTCCGCTGTTATTGCAGAAGATTCAGTAAATACTCCATCTGCTGCAGAAAAAACAGCAAAAACTTCTCATTTGACAGCTGGTGTTCTTCCTCAAACCTTTACTGAAGAAGAGGAAGATGACTGGATCACAGACCGCGACCGGGGATCAAGGGAACGTCCAAACTTATACGACTATAATAGGCAAAACGTCCAATACAATAAAAGATACCGGGAAGATGATAATCGAAACAGCTACCATTATAATCAGTCTTCTCGCGAAGATACATTTAACAGATCCTATTACCACGATAACACAAGTCCTGATTTGTACCTTAACCGTTAAAGGAGGGATCAAATGTTTAGGTTATCGATGTTATTGGCGTTTGCAGTTTCTTCATTTTTAGCTGCTGAAAATGAAGAAATAACAGCTGCAAGAAGAGCCCATGCTCCGTATCCGCATGCCGCTGACCGCGCAAGGGTGCATCATGATCTAAACGGCCGTGCAGCTTATCCTTATGGCAATCCAGGTGTAGGAGAAACTCTGGTCCCGGTGACAACTTATCCCGTACAAACAATTCCATCACAAACAACTATACAGCAGTCCACAACACTTCCAGGCAATCAAGTAAGACAAAATTAAAAATTTATAGAAATTTAAAAAAGGAGTTTTATATGAAAAAGTTCTTATTTTGTGTAATTCCTCTATTTTTATTTGCATCGCTCTCAGCTGATCCTCACGCTGAGTTAGAAGCGATTGCAAGAGGGGGCGGTGGTGCAAGAGGAGGCGATTTTGGCGGACATGCCGGCGGCTTTGATGCAGGAAGAGCAGGTCTTGACCGCAATGCCAATTTTGAAAATTACCACGACTACAGACGCGACGAGGGGCTTTATAATCAAGGCGGTTACTATGGAGGCTATGGCGGCTACTATAACGGTGGTTATTTAGCTCCTGATTCTGCAACTGCTCCAAATGATGACATGAACCAAATTTATCAAAATAATCTAAATAATATGGAAAGAACGGGTCAATAAAGGATTTTAGGGAAAACTCTTGAGGCTATGGCAACAAGGGCGATAAAACAGGCGATGCTGATAGCAAAATCGAGGCTCAAAGAAAAAAAAGAAGCATCGCCTGTGATCATAAAATTGCGTATGGCATTGACCTGATAGGTTAAAGGATTCACAATCGATAGCAATTGAAGCCATTTTGGCATCATTACAATAGGATAGAGGGCATTGCTTGCAAAAAAAAGCGGCATTGTCATTAACTGTCCAAGCCCCATAAAACGCTCTCGCTTTTTTATAAAAGAAGCCATAATAAGTGAAAAAGTAGAAAAGATGGCACCTCCTAGCAACACAGTCGTGATCGTCCCAAGAAGAGCTAATGGCTCCAAACGAATATGAATTCCAAGAATGCTTGAGAGCAAATAGATCACAGCAATTTGTGGCAAGCCTCTAATACCGGCAGAAAGTGCCCTTCCAATAATTAAAATAGATCTTGGAGCGGGAGAGACCATAATTTTATGCAAAATCCCCATGTCGCGCTCCCAAATAAGTGAAATGCCATAAAAGATGGCAATAAACAAGATACTTTGTGCTAAAATCCCAGGTGCCAAATAGTCTAGATAAGAAGCAAATCCTGTTGGAACTGCTTTTGATTTTTCCATTGCCTGACCAAAAATAAGTAGCCACATAGTAGGTTGGATCATGCGCACAAATATTTCAAAAGGATCATGTTTTAGTTTTCTTAAATCTGTTTCAACAATAGCCCCAATTTGTTCTAATCGATTAAAGACGAGATATTGTTTTTCTTGTTTGCTTGACATTCTGGTAATCTCCGCTGCCCGTTAAATGATTTCCTGTATGCAAGATGAAGACATCATCTAATGTTGCCTCTTTTCCAATCTCTTTTTTTAAATTTTTTGGCGTGTCCATGACAATGATAGATCCAAAATGCATCAAAGCCACAATGTCGCACAGTTTATCGGCCTCGTCCATATCGTGGGTTGTCATTAAAATGGCGATGCCCGATTCTTTTTTTAAAGTCTCCAGATAGTTCCAAAGCATTTTTTTGGCAGCAGGATCCAAGCCTACTGTTGGCTCATCTAAAAAAAGAACTTTTGGATGGTGCAGCAAGGCTTGTGCAATTTCTAATCGTCTAATAAGACCGCCAGAAAAACTGCTTATCAAATTATTAGAAACGCCGCTTAAGTGCATAAATTCCATCACTTCTTCAATGCGTGCTTTTCTTTTTTCTCTTGGAATGCCATAAAGTTTTGCAGAGAGCAATAAATTTTCGTAAGCTGTCAAATCGCCATCTGCGGAAATAGCTTGAGGAACATACCCAATGCACTCACGTATTTGATCTGGCTCTTTTATCAAATTATAGCCATTGATAAAAGCATTTCCTGACGTGACAGGAAGAAGGGTTGTTAACATTTTAATGGTTGTGCTTTTTCCAGCCCCGTTTGGGCCAATAAGGCCAAATGTCTCTCCAGGCCTTATTTGAAAAGAGATTTTATCAACTGCCAAATAGGAGTTATAGCGGTGGCTCAAATGCACAACATCCACTGCTTTTTGCTCATCATTCACGGCTGTTCTCCTCAAAATTTCATACTAGAGAATTTTTTATTTTTAGAAAGCAAATAATTAATTATTTTTTTTAATGTATTTCGATATATTTTTCATCTTTTATTGATTTTTTTTCAGTGGTAGTCCTAAACATGTAGTGATTAAGATTTAAATTTATGAAGGTTTCGATTATTTTATTTGAAAAACTTGAAAAACTTCATGAATATTTCTTGCCCACATTGCCAATCTTCTACTCTTCGTAAAAATGGCTCTATTCATTCAGGAAAACAAAAATATGAATGTCTTTTTTGTCATAAGCAGTTTATCGAAAATCCTCAAAATAAAATTATTCCAGAAGATATCAAAGAACGTATTCGAAGATCTCTCTTAGAAAGAGTCTCAGTAGAAGGAGATTTTCTTTTAATATGGATAGCTATCCCAAAAAATCGGAGAAAGGGTATATTTCTGAATACGCAAGTTGAATCAACCAATCAGGTTTTAATGTCTAAATATAAGCAAGAAGATAAAGCAACAACCTTAAAAACATTTACTTCAGTAGATATTGATGATTTTATGGAATGGGCAACAGACGATGAAGTCACAAAATACATGATGTGGAATAGCTATACTTCACGGAGCGACGCCGAGGATTTTTTTAAGAACGTTGTCGAGACTCACCCTTGGTTTAAAGCGATCTGTCTTGGCAAAAAAGTAATCGGTTCTATTACTCTTGATAAAAGTAAAGGAGCTCACAGCTGTAAAGCTGAGCTTGGATATGTGTTATCAAGAAAATATTGGAGCAATGGTTTTGCTACTCAGGCAATTAATTTAGCAATTCAAAAAGGTTTTGAAGATCTCGGCGTTGAAAGAATTGAAGCTTTCGTAGACTCTGCTAACATAGCTTCTCAACGAGTTTTAGAAAAAAATGGATTTGTTAAAGAAGGGGTTTTGAAAAAAAGCATTATCCAAAAAGGGATTGTAAAAGATCGTTTAGTTTATGCAATTTTAAAATCACTACATGTTTAGGGCTACCAAATAAGACTATTCAGTTAATAGATGATAACAATAGTCCGGGATGTCGGACACAATAAGGTTCTTTCAAAACTTGCTTTAATTAAAAAAATCTGCTAGGATGAGCCCTATATTTTTGAAAGGAGCTTATAAGCTTATGTCACGTCTTGCAAAATATTTTCAAAAAACAGCATTGGAAAAGCAAAATAAAGCAACCATTGCCTATCTTGCGGCTTTAGATCACATTGAAGAGACAGCTCCGCAAATTGCAAATGCCATTGTAGATGAACTAAAAAGCCAACGCTCCCACTTAAAGCTGATTGCCTCTGAAAACTACTCCTCGCTAGCGGTACAACTTGCCATGGGAAACCTCTTAACAGACAAATATGCAGAAGGCTACCCTCACCACAGGTTTTATGCGGGCTGTGAAAATGTCGATACCGTAGAAGAAGCCGCCGCCAATGAGTTAAAAAAAATATTTAATGCTGATTGTGCCTACGTGCAACCTCACTCCGGAGCAGATGCCAACCTCGTTGCTTTTTGGGCCATCCTTGTCCATCGCATTCAGAATAAAGAATTAAAAAAGCTTGGAAAAGCCTCTATTGACGAACTGACTCCAGAAGAGTATGAAAAGATCCGCCAGCTGATGGTCAACCAAAAAGTGATGGGCTTGTCTTTAAATTCTGGGGGTCACTTGACACATGGATATCGTCATAATGTCTCCTCTAAAATGATGAAGGCTGTTCTTTACGACGTCGATCCAAAGACAGAACTATTAGATTATGAGGAGCTTAAAAACCAAGTCCTCAAAGAAAAACCCGCCATTTTGCTAGCTGGCTACTCCGCTTATTCCCGCAAGCTAAACTTTGCCAAAATGCGCGAAATTGCAGACAGTGTGGACGCCACCCTAATGGTGGACATGGCACATTTTTCTGGTCTTGTGGCTGGTAAAGTGTTTACGGCAGA
This sequence comes from Parachlamydiaceae bacterium, assembly GCA_035440845.1. Lineage (GTDB taxonomy): Bacteria > Chlamydiota > Chlamydiia > Chlamydiales > Parachlamydiaceae > JBBSJT01. Next base: position 55,081 of record DAORNI010000006.1, read on the forward strand.
ATTTGATCCGATCCCTTATGCTGATGTGGTGACCTCTACAACCCATAAGACATTAAGGGGACCAAGAGGCGGCTTCATCTTATGTAAAAAAGAATTTGAAGAAGTGTTCAATAAAAGCTGCCCACTTGTTCTTGGAGGTCCATTGCCGCATGTGATGGCTGCAAAAGCGATTGCTTTTAAAGAGGCAAACAGCAAAGCCTTTTGCGACTACGCAGCCAAGATCGTAACCAATTGCAAAAGTCTTGCAAAAGCATTTTTAGACAAAGGCATCCGCATTGTGACAGGTGGCACAGACAACCATCTTTTTGTCCTTGATCTAACGCAGTTTGGACTGACAGGCAGACAAGCAGAAACTGCTTT
>DAORNI010000006.1:55450-58065 GCA_035440845.1 Parachlamydiaceae bacterium
GAAATGCTTACCTCACCGTCAATAGAAACGCAATCCCTTTTGATAAAAATGGCCCCTGGTATACATCTGGCATTAGACTTGGCACTGCTGCTACCACGACACTTGGCATGGGTGAGCAAGAGATGCAAGAGATTGCCTCTATTATTTTAGACGTCCTTTCCCATACCAAACCGGCCATGGTGGAAAAAACAGGGAATCCGAGCAGAGCAAATGCAGTGACGGATGCAACTATTTTAGAGAGCGCAAGAGAAAAGGTTCAAAGCCTTTTAAATCGCTTTCCACTTTATCCAGAAATTGATTTAGATTGTGAATACAACGAATTGATCAGTGCAAAAAATTAAAAAAATTCAATTGGAGATTTTCTACAATGGTTAAAATTGATAAAGAGGGCGAGCCTTTTCTTCACCTAAAAGATAAAATTGAAAATACGATTTTAGAATCGAGACGCATTTTTTTATATGAAGCTGTCGACAGCGAAAGCGCAGCAAAGATCATCCGCAAGCTCTGGTATTTAGAGTTGCAAGATCCAGGAAAGCCTATTTACTTATTTATCAACAGTCCGGGCGGCTCTGTTGATTCCGGTTTTGCTATTTGGGATCAGATCAAAATGATCACTTCTCCAGTTACCACTATTGTGACCGGGCTTGCAGCCTCAATGGGATCTGTCCTTAGCCTGGCGGCAGCGCCAAAAAGGCGTTTTGCGACAAAATATGCAAGGATCATGATCCACCAGCCGATGATTGGCGGTATCATCCAAGGTCAAGCGACAGACCTTGAAATTCAGGGCGAAGAGATGCTAAAAACAAGAAATACATTAGTCAACCTTTATGTCGATGCCACCGGAAAAGATTTTGAAACAATCGATCGCGCACTTGACAGGGACATGTGGATGTCTGCTGAAGAAGCGAAAAAATTTGGGCTTTTAGACCGTGTCATCACTTCATTTGACGAGATCACAAAATAAAAAAATGCAATTTTCCAAGTATACAGGCTCTGGTAATGATTTTATCTTGATTGACAATCGAAAATTATTTTTTGATAAAGACAATCACGCCCTTATTTCCAAATTATGCCACAGGCAATATGGGATAGGAGCAGATGGAGTCATCTTATTAGAAAATTCTGATGCTGCAGATTTTAAAATGTGCATTTTCAACTGTGACGGGTTTGAAGCGGAAATGTGCGGGAATGGCATCCGCTGCCTCTTTTTATTTATTCAAGAGTGTGGGGATTGCCGCTCCTCTTTTGTTATTGAAACAAAAAGCGGCGCTATTTCCTTAAACCAAGAGGGAGCACATATCAAAGCCTCTATGCAAAACCCTTTGGACATACGTTGGAGCATCGACCTTTCAATTGACTCTGCATCACTAAAATTGCACCATTTAAATACAGGTGTTCCGCATACAGTTATTTTTTCTGATTCTATAAGAGAGAGTGATTTAAAAGAATTAGCCCCTAAGATCAGGCATCATCCCGCTTTTTTACCAAAAGGGACAAATGTCAATTTTGCAACGATCAAAGATAAAAGCAAAATTTCTGTGAGGACGTATGAAAGAGGCGTTGAAGCAGAGACATTGGCATGTGGGACTGGAGCTACTGCTGCAGCTATTGCTGCTGCTTATGTACATGGCATTTGCCTTCCTATCTCTGTTGAAACAAAATCGGGAGAAGAGTTAAAAATTAATTGCACAATTAATGAAACAGCAATTACAGATGTAACAATGGCAGGCTCTGCCTTATTTGTTTATAAAGGCGATTATAATTTAAGGACATGAGAAATTTATGGCTGTAAAACCAAAGCTAGAAGCACAAAACCCTCTTATCTTAAGGGCGCATCGCCTGATGGAAGCGTTTACAAAATCAGATGATGAGCGCGATTTTTATTTAGACAGACAAGAGGGCTTTATCATCTACATCAATTTGGACAAGCCAGAAGAGGAGCTTATTGTCCTTGAAGAGGAGCTTAGCAAAAATCCAGACCGGTACTACCCTATCCCTAAATTAAGCTTTTATGAGACTAAAAAGATCATGGAAGGCTTTGTGAATGAAAAAGTTTATGATATCGACACAAAAGAAAAGCTTTTAGATGTGATCCAATCAAAAGAGGCTAGAGAAAACTTTTTAGAATTTATTTACGATCATTTGGCAGAACTTGAAAAATGGCAGGCCTATTACCAGGAGAGATCGCGCATTCGTATTATCGAGTGGCTTCGAAACAACCATTTCCATTTTGTTTTTGAAGAAGACCTCGACTTGCCAAAACTCTTGATTGAAAAAATCAAAAAAGAGCTTTTCTTTGCAAAAGCTGGAAAAGATGTTCTTTCTGCAAGAAAACTACTCGCCACAAAAGCAAAAACTTATTATTCAAATGAAGCATTGAATCCACGGCCAAAAAGAGGACGACCTCCAAAACAGGCCGTCAAGCAAGAAACAGAATCGCACACAACAACAGACATTTATACAACAGTCCCACAAGCAATGGTGCCTTTTCTCTTCACTCCAGATATTTCAAGCGCCTCTTCTATCACCTTCTCCACAAAATTTGAGTCAGAAGAAGAGATCCTTGCAAACAGAAAACATGCCCTTTCCGAGATGGCAACTACCGGTGATAATTT
>DAORNI010000006.1:58167-58471 GCA_035440845.1 Parachlamydiaceae bacterium
ACGAAGAAGACGAAAAGGAGTTGAATGGCTTTTCACAAAAAAGTAAAAAATCACCTCTTAAGGGTTTAAAGCCTACAAAAGAAAAAGCAAAGGTACCAGCCAAAAAAGCAGCCCCTGCTAAAAAAGCAGCACCTGCTGCCACCAATAAAAAAGTAAAGTTGCGCCCAGTAAAAAAACTAGCTAAAAAAGCGGATACAAAACCTAAAAAGAAATAAACAAAGGATTTGTTTTTCTTTTTTTTAGTAACCCGAGTTTTGGGTTTATCTTCTTGAAATTCAAGGAATTTTTCAAGGGTGAGTTTTGC
>DAORNI010000007.1:0-17113 GCA_035440845.1 Parachlamydiaceae bacterium
GATTGTCAGAAGAAGAGAGAGTAGCTCTTCATCACTATACAACGAAAGGTTATGTTGCCCTCAACCAGGCAGGAAGAGAAGCTAAATTAAGTGGCATGCCTATTCAAGACCCTGGCATGAGAGCTTGTTTTGATCTTACAGTATCAGCTCTAAAAAAACTTCCCGATGCTCCAGCTGTTGATGCCCAAGGCAATCAAGTGACATTAAAACGCTCTTATTTTCCTCCAAGGGGAGATCCTGATCCTATAAAAAACAGCCAAGCAGAGGCAAATTTTAAGGCCTTTGCTGCAAACAATTTTGTAGAGGGACATGTCTTTAATGATGGCTCTTTCTTGAGCACAACGGTAAAAAGCGGGGTTTCTGGTGAGTATAATGTGACATTTGAAATACCGGAAGGTTCCAAAACAATCCCGAATGGTAAAAGAATTGGCTTTCCCTACTCTGCCTTTTCCAGTGTCAACAAATCAGACGAGGGAGAGGTACTTTTTAGTCCTGAAGTAGAATTCAAAGTTTCTAAAGTGCAGGGTAGTCAAATAACCTTCCAGTTTATTTAAAAACAGACTTTTGCATGTTTCTTCTGTGGATCAAGTACCAGATTAGACCAATTAGACCAGCTATTGTCCAAATGATCAAACGTGGTAGAACAAAAATAGGGTAGGCTTCCTGATTGGGAATACCCCACCTGTCTCCAAAGGGCCAAAGGATCAAGCTTGGCACACCTTGCAAATTACTTTCTGGCACAAAGCCAAAGACGCGACTATCTGCGCTCATGGCGTGGTTGTCGCCTAAGACCAGGTATTTTTTTTCTGGAACTGTGATGCCAAAAGCTTTAATTTGTTTAGCATCCATCTTGCCCTCTTTTAAGGGAGAACCATAATCTTTAAAGGCAATGTAGGGCTTGTCAAAAGTGGCAGCTTCTTCTGCTGCTTTTTCTTTTTGAATAAATTCGGTTAGAACAGGGTCATCCTTTTTAAAGATGATGCCGCCCAAAAGATACAAGTCTCCATCGTTGAAATAGACATAGCGGTTGGGAAACTGGTTTTGATTTTCAGAAGATGGCTCATACCTTTTATTGAGCTCGATGCCTGTGTTATAGAGACGCTGCACATTTTTTGGATCTAAGCTGTAAAGAGGGTGGAACTTGTCTAAAAGAGAGGCTGTGCCCCCAAAACCAATTTTATAGGCTTTTCCATAATAAAACTCGTAAGTGCCATCTTCAACGCCTGGAAAATTGGGGCTGATGGTATTGAAAATAGTTTTTTCATTGGAATATCTTGCTGCCTTTTGGTTAGAGACCACAAAGCGCGCCGTGTACATATTTTCCATGATCTTTTTAATCGACTCTTCATTTAGCGGAATCACCGTTTTAAAGGTGCTGACGAGGTGGTCTGCCCTGGTGATTTTACGACTGCTTTCTTTGTAGATTTCGCTTAATGTAGGGCTGTGGCTGATCTCCAGATAAAGAGGTGCTTCTTTTAAACCACTTAAATTGAGGTCTTTTTGGTTTGCAAGCTCATCTTTTGTCAAAAGCCTTGCCATGCCAAAATTTTTCATGCCTAAAAAATCACTATAGGTTTTGACAGTATCGTGTGGTGTCTTTAAGGCATTTGGGTCGTCTTTTATAAAGCTTTTTCCATCAAAAATTTCACCTTTTTTCTCATTTGACCTGGAAAGTGCAGCGCGCCCTAGCATCTGATGCATTTGATGAAAGAAAAACTGCTGGCCGCCTCCTGAAATATCGCCTGCAAACGAGAGAAAAGGGATATGCTCTAAATTTTTAAGGTGCGGATCGGTTAAAAACAGATCAATTGGATTGCCTTGCTTGTCGATTCCATAAATTTTTCCTCCATAAAAATAGAGGCTGTCGCCCGGTTTTCCAATGAGGCGTTTGATGTAGCGTTTGGTGTAGGGAAAAAGGTAAAAATAAGTGGTTTCAGTGTCGGGGAGCGCGATGCCGTCTCCAGAAAAAATGATAATCCCTCCCCTTTTTACAAGAGCGGGATCAAAATAAAGATGTTCTGTTTTTAAGGGCACGTTGATTCCAAAAGCTGTTTTTGAAACAGTTAAATGGTCTTGCTCTTTAAAAGTTGGTCGCATGGAGCCAGTTGGAATTTCATAAGGCTCAAACCACATTTGACGCACGATTGTGGCGATGATGAGCGCAAAGACCAAAGCAAAAACAAGCTCTTTAAAATAGTCAAAAATAGATTTTTTAATATTTTTTTCACTAAACAGTTCCATTTTTTTTGCCATGTCGCTTGCTTTTTCACGGTTGCGATCTAAAATGGCGCTATCTAACTGCCTTAAATCTGCTTCCAAATTTTTTGAAGCAGCTTCTGGAAGTGTGTTTCCCCTTTTTTTAAACCATTGATAAACATTGTTTAAAATATGACGGGATTTTCGGAGGTTATAGATTTTTTCCATGATGATTTAAGGGGTGAGGGGAGTTTAGATTTTTGCCAGAATCGATCATGCGGATTTTAGCATTTCCGACCATGCCGCCAACTTCTAGCCAATAGGGCAAGTAGGCAGGGTAGAGAGTGCTATCTTCTGGCGTATACATTTCAATTGTTTTTAAAGAGAGCTCGCTTTTATCATTTGGCCATTTGGCAAGCCACGCATCAAAAGAGATGTTTTGCATACATTGCCCTTCAAACTGCAGTTTGGGCTGCCAATAGAGGGGTTCGCCATTTTTAGAGGTTCTTCCTATTTTTTTTCTTTGATTTAGAGGAATTTTAACAAGTTCAAGATTTAAAAGAGTAGGCAAAAAAGAGTTTGAAACCGGTTTTTCTACCCATTGATCATTGATAAAAGCGTAAGATTTGAGCATTTTTCCAGAAGCCAAATCGATCTCATAAAGATTCCAGGCCGTAAATCCTGATGCCCCTTTTTCAAACCAGTTTCTAAATGTCATATTTTGCTGTTTAAAAAAAGAACTTCCAACTGAAGTTTCTTCAAGAAGAAGCTGTCCATTTTCATTTTTCTCAATGCGAAAAAGAGTGAGGACTTTGCCTTGCATGGCAACTAAAAAATCGCCTTTTTCTGCTTTTTTAAAATTTTCACGAAGAATTAAATTTTCTGCCTGCAAAGAAAGATTCCAGAAAATAAGAAGATAAAGAAAAAATTGTTTTAAAAGCATAGAATTATGGTATAAGCTTGAGCAATTATCTTGCAAGTTTGTTCGTTAAAAAATTGGAGAAGAAAAATTGACAAGGAAGCCATTTCCTAAGCTTTATAGCCATTCCCTTGCGCTTTTAACAGATTTTTATCAACTTACCATGTGCTATAGCTATTGGAAGGCCTCTCTTTTTGAAAAAGAGGCTGTCTTTCATCATTTTTTTAGAAGAGCACCTTTTTCTGGCGGCTTTACAATTGCTTGCGGTCTGGAAGTTTTGATCAACTACCTGGAAAATTTTAAATTTGAACCAGATGATTTAAAATATCTAGAATCCATTGAAGACAAGGATGGCGAGCCTCTTTTTGAAAAAGCCTTTTTAGATTACCTTGGCAATATGAAATTCTCTTGCAGTTTAGATGCTGTAAAAGAGGGCACGGTCGTTTTTCCTTATGAGCCGCTAATCCGTATCCAGGGTCCTTTGATCCAGTGTCAAATTTTAGAGAGCGTTATTTTAAACCTCATTAATTTTTCTTCGCTGATTGCTACAAAAGCTGCCAGAATTTGTCTGGCTGCAAAAGGCGATGAGGTAGTGGAATTTGGTTTAAGGCGCGCACAAGGCATTGACGGAGCCATGACAGCTAGCAGGTCTGCTTATATTGGAGGCTGCTCGTCTACTTCCAATGTCTTGGCGGCAAAAGCTTTTGGCATCCCTGTCAAAGGGACTCACTCACACAGTTTTGTAATGGTTTTTAATGAAGAGCTAGAAGCTTTTAAACAGTATGCAGAGTGTTTGCCAAACCACACTGTCTTTTTAGTGGACACTTACGACACAGTGCAAGGGGTAAAAAATGCAATTGAAGTTGGAAAGCTTTTAAAGAAAAAGGGCAAGCGTTTGGCTGGAATCCGCTTAGATTCTGGCGATTTAAACTATTTGAGCATCATCAGCCGCAAGCTTTTAGATGAGGCAGGATTTCAAGATGCAGAGATCATTGCAAGCAACGAATTGGATGAGCATGTAATCAGCGAACTCAAAAAACAGGGGGCGAAAATCCAGGTCTGGGGCGTTGGCACCAATTTGGTGACAGGCCATGAAAATCCGGCTCTTGATGGGGTTTACAAGCTTTCTGCCATTCGCGACCCCAAAAGCGACTGGGTGTATAAACTAAAACTCTCAGAACAGATGATCAAAACATCTAATCCGGGCATCTTGCAAGTAAAACGCTTTTTTAAGGCAAATGAAAACATTGCAGATGCCATTTATGACGTAGAGCATCCGCCAAAAAATTGGACGATCACAGACCCTTTTGATTCCACTAAGCAAAAATGGATAAAAGAAAATTTAGAAGCCAAAGATCTTCTTGTCCCTATCTTTCGGGATGGTAAATTGGTGTATGAAGTGCCAACTCTTGAAGAGGTTAGAAAAAATGTAAAAAAAGAGCTGGATGGCTTTTATAGCGGTATTAAGCGCTTTTTAAATCCGCATCAGTATTTTGTTGGTATGGAAAAATCTCTATATGATAAAAAGCGTGCCTTGATTTTGGAAATTAGAAAAAAAGCGTTTGAGACGCAAGAGGACTTTTGAAAAAAGCATTGATTATTATAGATTTGCAAAATGATTTTTTACCAGGAGGCGCTCTTGCAGTGCCTCAAGGCGATCTGATTATTCCTGTTGTCAATCGGCTGCTGGACTTTCCTTTTGATTTAAAACTAGCGACTAAAGATTGGCATCCAAAAGGGCATATCAGCTTTGCCTCTACTCATCACATGAATCCCGGTGAGAAAATTATATGGGAGAACAGCACCCAAATTTTATGGCCAGAGCATTGCGTGCAGGGCTCTTTTGGAGCCTCTTTTCCAAAAGATTTAAATGTGGAAAAAATAGATACTGTTTTTTATAAAGGACAAGATAGTGACAAAGACAGCTACAGCACTTTTTTTGACAATGCTCGTCTAAAATCGACAAATCTGGATGCTTATTTAAAAGAAAAACAGGTACAAGAGCTTTTTATAGCAGGCCTTGCCACCGATTATTGCGTCAAATATTCTGTTTTAGATGCTTTAAGTTTGGGCTTCAAAGTTCATCTGATCTTGGATGCTTGCAAAGCGGTGAATTTAAAAGAAGAAGATGAAAAAAAAGCTATAGATGAGATGCAAAAACATGGCGCGATTCTAACTAGCTCCATATCGAACGTATTTCAAAAATTGGGAATTTGACAAGGAGGCACCCTGCATTAAAAGAAGGCTGCCGGGGCTTAGGCGAGTTCAACCTTTAGGTTGGACTTAAGTGAAGCAGATTTAAATTCAGTGGCTGTCCGATGAAATCAAAAACCAATTTTTGAAATGCGTTCGATATATACATTTGAAGTGAAATTTATGTTATATAGTCGTTTAAAAATATCTTTTTATGCATGCAAAATGCGGAAGGGATTTATACAGACATTTCCAACTATTTGTCGGTTGACAATGGACTTATTGTCTTGCAGCTTACCCCAACTACTTTAATTAATCTGGAGCTAGACAGCATTGTCCACTCGATGGTGGCAGAGTGTCTTGTGAAAGCATCGGTCAAGATGGATAGACGTTGAACATGATCGTCTCCTCAGATAGCGGAAAGATCTACTTCAACTTGTCTAAACTATGATTTTATACAAATAATTTGATATTGAAAAAAACAAGATAAGCAGGATCGCGTTGCCACGACAGGATTTAAGTTAATATACCCCATCTTGCCGCGGCAATACGATCCTGCTTATCTTGTTTTTATCATCATGTCACTTACTGAACGATTGGAGATAGCTGTCCAATTTTTTCCCAGGAAGCTTCTGGCTTTAAGACAACACTAATATAAGAAATGCCATTTTTATTTTGTGCCACCGGCTGCAAAAGGTTTGCTTCTATCTGTTCTGGAGTCAATCTGTAAATGCCCCCAGTTATTGCATCCACTGCCACTCCAATGACTCCGCCAAAGACGATATTTCCAAATACCCAGCCGCTTAACTGTCTTGTAAGAATGGTCTCATAAGGATAATAGCCTTCAAGCTCAATGCGAACCATGTGGTTGTCTTTTCGTGTAAGCTTTGTCATCATGGGCGTGTTGCCATAATAAGTATTGTCTACGAAAATGCGGGCGCATGCAGGATTGCTTGAGATGCCAATTGTTTGTCTTGAGCCATGCATGATAGTGGCACAGCTTGTAAGTAAAATAACTGGAATTAAACCTAATAAGATTTTTGTTAATTTCATTTTTTTCCTTATATTAAAATGTACAAATCGAAAATATTAATTGCTATTTTATTTTAATACAAGAAAAAAGGTGCGCAAAATTGCGCACCTTCGGTATAAGAAATTTATTTATGTTCGACAGCGCGGCGGCTAGTCAAAGATAGCATGATCCATGTCCAACCAGTCAAGATGATGTCGATCCCAATAAAAAGCCCGATCAGCCAAAGTCCAGAAACTGGCCAGTTCGAGTAGATGATAAGACCCAAAATAAACGTGATAAGTCCGTTGAAGAAGACCCATCCCCAATGCTTGAAGCGTAAAATTGCAGCAGAGATCATTCTGAAAAGCCCGGCCACAAAGCAAAAAGCTGCAATCCAAAATGTCAGTGCAACAGCCATTTCAACCGGTTTTGTAAAGCAAAGAAAGCCAGTTACCAAATAAAGAATACCAATGAGGAGCGAGAAAAATAGACCGCTCCATTTATGGGCAATAAAAGCTTCTATAATCTGGATCACGCCAGCTGCCAATAGGAGCAGACCCAAAAGCATGACAGAAAAAACAGTGGCATAATAAGAAGAACCAACAACTGCCACACCTAAAATAACAAGCAGAATCCCAAGCGTTAAAAACCAACCCCAATGTTTTTCAATTTGACCAACATCGTAGCAGCAACCCTTGCCGATCCTTTGATTATAATCTTCCATAGAATCTCCTTTTTTTTAAAAGTAACGATTAATCCTAAGTTTAATTATTTTTTTAATTTTGAAAAGACTTTAAAAATTAGGAGTCTCATGTGATTAAAAATCAACATATTAAAGTTTTTAAAAGAAAAGAAATAGTTTTTATTTGCTTTCTTTTGTATAAAAAGATTTTTAAAGAGGCGGCCAGTATGAATTTAAAAGCAGAAAAAATAGCCTTTCAAAATGTATGGGGCAGGGCTTCAACAGCGAGTGTTTTCACTCTTCTCTCCTGTTTTTTCATCATGTCGTTAACGCCTTTGTTAGTTTTTTATTTTTATATTTCCGGCACTCAATTTTCTGGTTCTTTATCTGGTCTTGCTGCTTTTCTTTTACAACATGCAGCTTTATGGAAAGAGCTTTTTCCAGCCTTTAGTATGAGCGCTTTAGCTTATTTTTTCTTTTGGGTTTTTTTTCAGGGGCTGCTTGCTTTAATGCCCGATTTTTTGCACAAATGGATTCCCTCTTATCAGGGCGGTGTGCGCTTTGGAGCTGTGACACCAGCTGGCAATTGCCTTGCCTATAACATCAACGGCCTGCAAGCCTGGGCCATCTCTCACATCCTTTTTATTGTCTGTTCTTTTGGCTTAGGCCTTTTTTCTCCCACTATTATTTTTGATTATTTTGGCCCGCTTTTATGGGTGGCCAATGGCTTTGGTTTTTTGCTTGGTATTTTCGCTTATGTAAAAGCGCTCTATTTTCCCTCTTTTAAAGAAGATCGAAAATTCAGCGGCAACAGGTTTTATGATTTTTATATGGGCGTCGAATTAAACCCGCGTGTTCAAGGGATAGATTTAAAGCTTTTTTTTAATGGAAGGCCGGGCATTGTGGCCTGGACGCTCATTAATTTGTCTTTTGCTTCTGCCCAGTATGCCAAATTTGGCACTGTGACCAATTCGATGCTGATCGTCAATTTTTTACAAGCACTCTATGTTTTATATTTTTTCTGGAAAGAGGCCTGGTATTTAAAAACAATTGATATCCACCACGACCATTTTGGCTGGATGCTTGCTTGGGGTGACAGTGTCTTTCTTCCTTATATGTATACGCTGCAAGCCTTTTATTTAGTTTTTAATCCAGTAGAACTCTCTTCTTTTTATGCTCTTTTCGTGCTTGTTTTAGGAATGGTTGGTTTTTACATTTTTGACTCTGCCAATAACCAGAAAGACTATTTTAGAAAGCATGGCAAAGAGGCAAGAATTTGGAACAGTCCAGTTAAAAGTTTAGAATGTTCCTATCAGACAGAAGATGGAAAAATCAGAGAGTCCAATCTTTTATTGTCGGGCTGGTGGAAAATCTCCCGTCACATGAATTATACAGGGGATCTGATCCTCTCTTTGGCTTATAGCCTGGCATGTGGCATAGACTCGCTATTTCCTTACTTTTACTTTGTCTTTTTATCGATTTTGCTGGTTCATCGTTGCATACGAGATGAAGGTCGCTGCTCCTTGAAATATGGAGAGAAATGGAAACTATATTGCAAAGAAGTTCCTTACAGATTAATCCCTTATATTTGGTAGGTTTTTAAAATGAAATATTTAACGTATGAAAAATTTGAACATATTGGAATTGTAAAGTTTTCTAGAAAAGAGGTTTTAAATGCATTGAGTCGCCCTCTTTTAGAAGAATTTTTAATGTTTTTAGAACTTCTTGCCAAAGGTCAGCAGATCCGTGTGCTGGTGTTGTCTGGGGATGGAGACAAGTCTTTTTCATCCGGCGGCGATATTGCAGAGATGCAGACGATGGGACACCTAGAGGTGCTGCGCTTTTTTGAACTGGGCCAGCAAGTGGCTTCAGCTTTAGAAAATGCACCTTTTTTAACAATCGCAGCTGTCAATGGCTATGCCTTTGGTGGAGGCTTTGAGATGGCGCTTGCCTGTGATTATATCTATGCCTCTGAAAAAGCGGTCTTTGGTCTTCCAGAAGTGCGTCTTGGTCTTGTTCCGGCATTTGGAGGGACTCAACGCCTGACAGAGGCAATAGGTTTAAGAGCTGCCAAAGAGATGATTTTAACAGGAAGAGAGATCAGTGTAAAAGAGGCATTTGATTTAAAAATTGTGAATCAGGTGTGCAAACCAGAAGATCTTTTAAAAGAAGCGTGCGAGAGCGGCGCTGCTATTTTGTCCCATCCTTTTAGTGCGGTACAACAAGCTAAAAGAGCTATTAATTTAGCTAGTTTCTTGGGTGCAGGCAATTTTGAAGCAGAAAGAAATATGGCTGCCATCTGCTTTGCAACAGGCGAGAGGCAAGAGCAGATGAAACAGTTTATGAAAGAGCATCATGCAACTAGATAGTGCGTTGAAAAATACGGCAGTCCTTGGAGCGTCTGGTAAAATGGGCAGAGGCATTTCTGCCCTTCTTTTACAAGAAATTGCAAAGGAAAATGCCAAAAATTTTGGAGAAGATCACTGTTCTCTAATTTTGATTGATCCAAATACCAGCTCTTTTTCTTCTTTAAAGCGCTATTTAAGGGAGCAGACTTTAAAGTATGCAGAAAAGAACATCAATACATTAAGAGAAATTTATTCGGATCAGAAAAAGCTTGTCAGCAATAAAGAGATGATTGATCAGTTTGTGCAAGGGGCAATGGAGGCTTTGGTGATAACAGATGCACTAGCTGCTGCTTCTCAATCTTCTTTAGTTTTTGAAGCGATCATAGAAGATAGCCAGGAGAAAGCTAAAATTCTCTCCAGTCTTAAGAGCTTGCAAATTAAGCCCGGCTTTTTTTTTACAAATACCTCCTCCATTCCTATTCATGTGCTGGAAGATTTAAGCGGGCTTCATGGACATTTGATCGGCTTTCATTTTTATAACCCACCGCTTGTGCAAAAGCTAGTAGAGCTTGTCATCCCAAAAGATTGTAAAGAAGAGCTAAAAGCACTTTCAAAAGAGCTTTTAAAGCGCTTTAATAAAATAGAAGTGATTGCAGAGGATGTGGCAGGCTTTATTGGAAACGGCTACTTGATGCAAGAAACTGTTTTTGCATGTGAAAAAGCGCGCGAGTTTGGCACTATTCATTCCATGGCAGAGGGCATTTATCTGGTTGATACAGTGACAAAAGAGTGGCTTTTAAGACCGATGGGCATTTTTCAATTAATAGATTATGTTGGCATTGATGTGACAGACCGCATTTTAAAGACGATGCAAGTCTATTTGCCTCATAAAAAGCTGCATGATGAGCTGATTGACTGGATGATACTATCTGGTAAAACAGGTGGTCAAACAGCAGATGGCACCTTAAAGCCCGGTTTTTTTGCATATGAACAAGATAAAATAGTGTCTGTTTATGATCCTCAAAAAAAAATTTATATTCCTATAGAAGAATTGAGGGAGGCAAAAGCTAAGCTTGGAAAAGAGCCTTCCCTTACCTTTAAAACATTACAGAACGATCCTGAAAAGCTAAAAAAAATAGTGGAACATTTTAAAAATCTAAAGAAAGGAACCGGTTTTGGCGATGAGCTTGGTCAAAAGATTTTGGTGCATTTGCAAAAAATTTCTGAGGAGCTGGTCCATTCTCATGTTGCCAAAAAAAGAGAGGATGTAGACCTGGTATTAAAAAACGGCTTTTACCACCTTTATGGAGCATTTGAGAGTGAAGCATTTTAAAAAGGCTGTGTATATTGCAGCTGGATACAACACCCTTTATTTTGGCCCTGGAAGAAAAGAGTTTAATCCAAGTCTATCGATGCCCTCTTTTGAGTCTTATCTGGAAGAGACGGCAAAAGGGACGATGGCAGAAGTAAAAAATGCGGATTTTGATGAAGGATTGATTGGCAGCTTTATGGCGGCCAAATTTTTAAATCAAGCGAACTTGCCAGGCTTTTTGCCTTTTATGGTGCCTTCTCTTAATGGAAAACCATGTACGGGCATTGAAGGGGCATGTGGTACAGGAGGACGCGTTTTAGGGATAGGAATAAGGAGCATACTTTCTGACTTTTCAGATTCTGTCTTTGCAGCCGGCTTTGAGGTGCAAAACAGCGTCAAGTCCGTTTATGGAGCAGATATTTTGGCAGGGGCAGCTTATTATAACAAAGAGCGAAAAACAGGTTTTGCTTTTTTCTTCCCGGGGATTTTTGCTGAACGCACCGGAGCTTATTACAAGCAGTATGGAGAAGAAAAAACAAGAAGAGCCATGGCAAAGTGGTATGAACTTGCCATCTTGAATGCAAGAAAAAACAAGAAGGCGCAAGAATTTCATAACAAGACAGAAAATCTATTTGAAACAGCTTTAATAAAGCCCGATCCCAAAAGCTTTATTCCTTATTTAAATCTCTATAACTGCTCAAAAGTAACGGATGGGGCTTCTTCCTTGCTTGTTTTGTCAGAAGAGGGCTTGAAAAAATGCGGCATTGATAAAAAAGATGCTGTAGAGATAGTAGGAATTGGGGAAGCTGAAACTGATATCACAAAAGCTCCTGCTGATTTAACGGTACTGTCAACCACTGAAACTGCCGTCAAAAAAGCGCTTTCCATGGCTGGCATCTCATTAGATGAAATTGGCATTTTAGAAATCCATGACTGTTTTGCCATTACTGCTATTTTAAGTTTAGAAGCAATAGGCTTTGCAAAAAAGGGAGAAGGGACAGATTTCATTTTGGAAGGGCATACTGCAAAAGAGGGTAAAATCGGGGTGAATTTATCAGGAGGTCTTACAGCTTTTGGGCATCCAACAGGAGCTAGCGGAGTGCGTCAAATGGTAGATCTGCTCCATCAGCTTACTGGAAAAGCAGAAAACCAGCTGATGCTAAAAAAACCTTATGGCATGATGGTCAGCATGGGCGGCAACGACAAAACAGTCACCTGCCTCATCGTTAAAGCAGCTAGTTATACCGGTTCATGTTAATTAATGAGGAATTCTCCGGAGATAAATGTTTTAATATGACCCTCGACAATGAGATTTAAAGCACCTTCATCGTTAATGGAGTGGAAAAAGCCTTCGATGATTTTCAAATTATCGTGAAAGCGGATTTTTTTTCCTTCATTTGTCCAGGCTATTTTTTTGTACTCTTCTAAAAATAAGCCAAACCCTTTTTTTAAAAATAGCTCTAGATCTTTTTGAAATTGCTCTTGTAAGAGGTTTAAAATAGCTTCGATTTCAAATTCTTGGCCGGCTTCTTCTTTTAAGGAAGTAGCTGGCTTATCAATTTTTTGAAGTGTCTTTAAAGGCATGTTAATATTTAAACCAATTCCAAGGATGACCATAAAGTGATTTTCTAAACTGACAGTTTCACATAAAATGCCGCTCACTTTTTTATTGGAGAGGAGAATGTCATTTGGCCATTTTAGTTGCGGTGAAAAATGGAGTTTTTTTAAAATAGCGACAGTTGATAAAGCAAGAACTTGTGGGATATTTCCAAGGTCTTTTCTTTTCGAATCAAAGTCAAAACAAAACGTGGCATAAATATTTTCGTTTAAAGGAGAGACCCATTCTTTTTTTAAACGCCCGCGTCCTTTTGTTTGAGAGGCAGCTGTCACTAAAGTAAGGGTATTTGGATCCAAGAGATGGCAGTTTGATTTGCACCAATTATTTGTAGAATCAATTGTTTCAAAATGCTTGCGAATGATTTCCATAGCCACTATCTTATAGTCATTTAAATTTAAATTTTCTCTTTTGACATGGGTGAAAAATGAAAATGTAATTTTAAACGACTATAATTACAAAATAGTGTGAATGTCAAGCGGATAGGGTATGTGGGATTATCTTTATTTAAGAAGAATTGATTTTAGAGTTTTGCCGGTTATTTTTTCTTTAATGGCAATTAGTTTGCTTGTTGTTTCTTCTTATACAGTCGATCTTGGAGCTGATTTTGCAGAAGAGAGCTTTTTTACGCCGCTTGTGATTAAGCAGTTGCAATTTTTTGCTTTAGGATCTGCCGTTTTTATTTTTTTTGCCGGATTTGATTACAACAAGCTGCGCGAATGGGCGTGGATTTTGTATGTGCTCATGATTATTTCGCTAGTTGGCCTTTTTTTTACAGATGCCATCCAGCGTGTGCAGCGCTGGTATAAAATTCCTCTTATTGGGATTAATTTTCAGCCTTCTGAATATGCAAAACTAGCTGTTGTAATCTCGCTTAGCTGGTTTTTGGAGAGAAGAAAAGCAAAAGCCGCACTTTTAAGCACCGCCTTTTTTAGTGGAATCATTGTAGGGCTGCCTTTTCTTTTAATTTTAAAGCAGCCAGACCTTGGAACGGCGCTTGTTTTATTCCCCATTACTCTTGTCATGTTTTATTTTGGAGATATCCACCCCTTCATTATCCGTTGGATGTCTCTGGTTGTTTTTGCTGGAATTGCCATTATTTCTGTGATTTTTTTAGAAATCGTCTCGCATGAGGATATCCGCCCTTATGCCACAAAATTTTTAAAAGACTATCAGTTTGATCGCTTGAACCCAAATACGCACCATCAAAAAAATGCGCAGATTGCTATTGGTGTCGGGGGACTGACGGGGACTGGTTGGAGAAAAAGCGCATTTAGCGGCTCTGGCTTTTTGCCAGCTGCCTATACCGATTCTGTTTTTCCAGCCTTTGGAGAAGAGTTTGGTTTTTTTGGACTCTCTTTACTGCTTTTTCTTTATTACGCTTTGATATATTTTAGTTTTCAGGTAACAGCAGTTGCCAAAGATCATTTTGGAAGGCTGCTATCGGCTGGAATTACAGTTTATCTTGCCATGCATGTCATCGTGAATGTAGGGATGATGAGCGGCTTTTTGCCCATTACCGGCGTACCGCTTATTTTAGTCACTTATGGAGGCTCTTCCATTTTATCGGTCATGGTGGCGCTTGGTATTTTACAAAGCATTTATAGCAGAAGGTTCATGTTTTAGAAAATGGGTTTTATTTTTGAAAAAGGCATTTGGATTGGAGAGGGTCAGGTTAAATTTAGCACAGGTTTGGAGCAGATCCATTTTTATACGAAATGGGAAATAAAAGCTCTAGAAAACGGCGAAATTCATTGCAAGCAGCAAGTGGAGATGAGAGGCGGGGGAGAGAATGTGACCAACCGTTTTATATTTTCCAATATACAAGAAAAGAGATTTTTAATTTCGATAGAAAATGATGTTTTGGGAAAAGCGCAAGGAAGCGGGATTGCGGATGAGAAAAAAATTGCCTGGGAATTTCGGGATCATGCCGATTTTGAAGGATTTGAAGTTTATGAATTGCAAGAAAATGGAGATTATCTGCTTCATGCAGAATATATCTCAGAAGAGCACCGCACAACAATAGACGGGCGCATATGGAAAAAAAACAAATGATAAAAAAGTGATTTATTTGACTTTGTTATGTTTGATGGCAACAAGCTGCTGCTATAAGGAAAAAAAATGATGGATCATGTGGAATTTGCAAAAATTCAGGACGGCTCTTGCTTTAAACTTGTCACAGAAAAATTTGGAACCCCTTATCAAAGAGTATCGCTACTTGCGGCTTACGAAACTAGCTCTAGGAGTCACTGAGCAAGTGCATTTTATCATTACAGTCTCTTGTGATGGTCTTATTATTAACACAAAAGCAGAAACTATTGCGGCAACAGCTGAACTTTATAATTCAGACGATCCTGATTGCTTGGGTATTGAATTTTGCGGGATAAGAGAAATAGAATAAAATAAAAAGTTGACAATAAAAAAAATTTTTGAAAGTTTGAGTTTGTACTTGCTTTTTAAAAAAAAAGAGGAAAAACCAAATGATTAGAAATGTTGGCTTTATTTTACTTTCAATTTACTTGATCTTACAAGGATTAATGTTTTTAGCAGCAGTTAGCATCCCAGCTGTTGTGATGGGAATTTTAGCGATAGCTTCTGGTATTTTCATCCTTCTTGGAAGATAAAAAGAAAAGGCAGTTGCATAACAACTGCCTTTTCTTAAAGTTCACTTTAAGCTTTGATTTTGATGTCAACACCAGCTGGAAGAGTCAATGTTTTTAAGGCATCGATCGTCTTTCCTGTTGGGTTTAAAATGTCAATCAAGCGCTTATGTGTGCGGATCTCAAACTGCTCGCGTGATTTGCGGTCAATATTTGGGGATCTTAACACTGTATAAATTTCGCGGCGTGTTGGCAAAGGAATAGGACCTGCAATTGCAGCTCCTGTACGCTTTGCTGTTTCCACGATATCAGATGTTGAGCGATCAACAATGCGCTGATCATATCCTTTTAAACGAATGCGGATTTTTTGCCGCGATTGCTTAGGCTGTTTCTCTTGTTTAGCCACTTTTTCTTGTTTAGCCATATAAATATTACCTTTAAGCCGTTATTTTTTAATAATTTCTTCTTGTATATTTTTTGGAACTTGCGAGAAGTGGCTAGGTTCCATTGTGTAAGTTCCACGGCCAGATGTCATGGAACGCAATAGCGTTGAGTATCCAAACATTTCACTTAATGGAACTTCCGAATTGATAATGACAGCGCCTTTATGGCTTTCTTGACCAGTGATTTGACCACGCCTTCTGTTCAAGTCTCCGATCACATCACCCATATTAGCTTCTGGAGATGTTGCAGAGACCTTCATGATAGGTTCTAAAATAATAGGCTTTGCTTTTTTGGCAGCTTCTTTAAGTGCCATAGAACCGCAAATTCTAAATGCTATTTCAGATGAGTCTACATCGTGGTAAGATCCATAAACGATATGAACAATGACATCGACTAGGTTGTAGCCTGCAAGCACACCAGTTGATAGACCATCTTCCACACCTTTGATCACAGCAGGGATAAATTCCCTTGGAATCACGCCGCCGACGATCTTGCTGATCACTTCGTTGCCCTTGCCTTTTTCGTTTGGCATAATTTCAAGTTCAACGTGTGCATATTGACCTTTACCGCCAGATTGCTTGACAAATTTTGTTTGAGAAGAACCGGGAGCTGTAATGGTTTCTTTATAGGAAACTTGAGGCTTGCCTACATTGGCTTCCACGTTAAATTCACGCTTCATACGATCATGAAGAATTTCAAGGTGTAATTCACCCATACCGGCAATGATTGTTTGCCCTGTTTCTTCATTTGTATGCACATGGAACGTTGGATCTTCTTCTGAAAGAGAAGAAAGCGCAACAGAGAGTTTTTCACGGTCACCTTTTGATTTTGGCTCAATGGCCATTTCAATCACAGGTTCTGGAAATTCCATTTTTTCTAAGAGAACAGGATGGTCTGGTGAGCAAATAGTATCACCTGTACGCGCTTTTTTAAGACCGATACAAGCTGCAATATCACCTGCAAAAAACTCATCTTTTTCTTTTCTTTGGTTCGCATGCATCTCAATGAGTCTGGAAATTCTCTCTTTTGAATCTTGCGTGCTATTGATAAGGCTCATGCCTTTTGTCAATGTTCCGCTATAAATACGGACATATGTCAAACGACCAACATATGGATCTGTCATGATCTTAAAGGCAAGCGCTGCAAAAGGTGCATCATCTGCTGGTTGAAGAAGAATTTCTTCATCTGTCTTTAGATCGGTCGCTTTAACTGCTCCACGATCTAGTGGAGAAGGCATCCAATTTAAAATCGCATCTAGTAATTGCTGCACGCCTTTGTTTTTAAAGGAAGAACCGCAAAGAACCGGTGTGAATTTATTTGTACAGACACCTTTTCTGATCTCTGCATTGATTTCATCAATTGTCAAAGAATCCGGGTTTTCCAGTACTTTTGTCATGAATGTCTCATTGGAATCATCGACAGTTGCAAGCTCTTCTAAAAGCTCTGAACGCATCGCCTGTGCCTTTTCAAGGAGGTCTGCTGGAATCTCTTTCTCTTCCCAGTCAGCACCTAATGTCTCGTCATGGAAGTAAAGGGCTTTCATGGATACCAAGTCTACCATTCCTTTAAATTCTGACTCTGCACCGATCGGGCAGTGAACAGCAATGGCATTAGCGTGAAGCTTCTCTTTCATTGTGTTGATCGCTTCAAAAAAGTCTGCACCTGTGCGGTCCATTTTGTTGACAAAGGCAATGCGGGGCACGCCATATTTGTCAGCCTGGCGCCATACTGTCTCTGATTGCGGCTCTACGCCAGATACAGAACAGAATACAGCAACAGCACCATCTAGTAC
>DAORNI010000007.1:17132-21310 GCA_035440845.1 Parachlamydiaceae bacterium
GATTGTGAAGTCTACGTGTCCAGGAGTATCGATAATGTTGATCTTAGCACCTTTCCAGCCCACTGTTGTAGCAGCTGATGTGATCGTGATGCCACGCTCTTGCTCTTGTTCCATCCAGTCCATTGTAGCTGCACCCTCGTGCACTTCGCCCATGCGATGCAAACGTCCTGTATAGTAAAGGATGCGCTCTGTCGTCGTTGTTTTACCGGCGTCGATGTGCGCCATAATTCCAATGTTGCGCACATTTTTTAAATGTTCATTTGTAGGTCTTGTCATAAGATTACACTCCTTTCAATTAAAACTTGTAATGGGCAAAAGCTTTATTTGCTTCAGCCATTTTATGGGTGTCATCTTTCTTTTTGATTGTTGTGCCAATGTTGCCAAAACAATCAGAAAGTTCAGCGGCAAGTCCGTCTGTCATCGAACGCCCTGTTTTTTTTCTTGCGTGGTTGATGATCCAGCCCATTGCCATCGAAATACGGCGGTTTGTCGGGATTTCAATAGGCACTTGGTAAGTTGCACCGCCAATACGGCGTGATTTTACTTCAAGAGCTGGTTTTGCATTTTCAAGCGCTTGCTCAAATGCATCCAATGGATTTTCTGATTTGACTTTTTTTGCAAATTTTTCAAGGGCGTCATAAACAATGCGGCGTGCTGTCGATTTTTTGCCGCCGATCATGATCTTGTTGATAAATTTAGAGAGAAGCTTGCTTCCGTAGACCGGATCTACTTCTATTTCTCTTGTTTGTGCTCTATGCCTTCTTGACATGGGTTTCCTCAATAATGAATATCTATATTTATATTTATGTTAAGGCAAACCGAAATCGTTTCACCTGATTCAAATTCATTCGAATCTGTGCGTGATTTACGTTCTAAATAAAGAATAAAAAACGTGAATCACGAACCAAAATACTTAAAACTTAGAGTATTTTAGTGTTACTTTTTAGGGCGTTTTGCGCCATATTTCGATCTACTTTGTTTACGGTTTTGTACTGCTGCACAGTCTAATGTTCCGCGTACGACGTGGTAGCGAACACCTGGCAAGTCTTTGACTCTTCCGCCACGAACTAGCACAATACTGTGTTCTTGAAGGTTGTGGCCTTCTCCGCCGATATAAGCGATGACTTCCTGGCCAGTCGACAAGCGAACCCAAGCTACTTTACGCAAAGCTGAGTTTGGCTTTTTAGGTGTTTTTGTTTTAACTTGCAAGCAAACTCCACGGCGTTGTGGGCATTTTTTTAATGCAGGTGACTTGCTGCGCTTGACATTTGCTTTGCGCGGTTTTCTAACAAGCTGGCTAATTGTTGGCATGTGTGCCTTTCTCCTTAAAAAATTGACATGAAGTCCAGTAAAAATCTTTCAAACAAATGAAAGATATGGAATAACTATATAAGACTGAAATTTTTTTTGCAAAGGAAACATTAAAATAATGAAACGCATTTCAATTATTGGAAGTACCGGATCAATTGGTGAAAATGCTTTAAAAATAATTAAACATTTAAAAGATGAATTAAAAGTAGAAGCTCTGGCAGCAAAATCAAATATTGATTTACTAGAAAGACAGGCAAAAGAGTTCCACCCTAAAATCATTGCTGTCTTCGACAAAGAAAAAGCAGTAGAATTAAAGAAAAGATTGCCAGATGTGGAAGTTGTTGGCGGAATGGAGGGGATAAAAGCGGCAGCTTCTTTTGCTTCCGCTGATTTTGTTGTTTCATCCATGGTGGGCACTTTGGGTCTTATCCCGACTTTGGCTGCCATTTCTGCTGGAAAAAATGTGGGGCTTGCCAATAAGGAAGCACTTGTTTCTGGCGGTTCTTTGGTAATGCAGCTTGCTAAAGAAAAAAATATACAAATTATTCCAATAGATAGCGAGCATAGCGCCATTTTTCAATGTTTGACAGGAGAAAAAAAAGAAGAGCTTGGCCGGTTGATCATCACATCTTCGGGAGGACCATTTCGCACTTTTTCAAGAGAGCAGCTCTTGTCTGTTAATGTAAAGGATGCACTTAACCATCCGACATGGAAAATGGGACCCAAAGTGACGGTCGATTCTTCCACTTTGATGAACAAAGGATTAGAAGTCATTGAAGCGCATTTTTTATTTGATATCCCTGTTGAAAAAATTGATGTGGTTGTTCATCCCCAAAGCATCATTCATAGCATGTGCGAATTTATAGACGGTTCCATCAAAGCGCAAATGGGAGAGCCAAGCATGATTATTCCGATCCAATATGCCATGACTTATCCGGACAGAAAGAAAGGGATGATGCCGTTATTTGATTTTGTTAAAAATCAAAAGCTTGATTTTTATATGCCTGATTTAGAGAAATTCCGCTGTTTGCGTCTTGCTTATGATTCTCTCAAAGCGGGGGGCAGTTTGTCTTGTTTTATGAACGCGGCAAATGAAGTTTTAGTAGAAAAATTTTTAAAAGGAGAAATTTCCTGGCAGCAGATTGGAGAAAAGCTTGAAGATTTAATGTTAAAGCATTCTATTTCAAATGTATCTTCTATTGAAGATGTGCTTTTAATTGACAGTCAAGCAAGGAAAAGCGCAGAAGAAATCTAGAAAAGTTGACACGCCATATAAATTTTGGCATACTTTTGGTAATTTAACTCACCTTTACGGGACAAAAACTCTCATGTACCTCATTTTTGCTATTTTAGCCTTAAGCTTTTTAATATTCATCCACGAACTTGGCCACTACTTGATGGCAAAAAGAGTGGGGATGAGGGTCGAAACATTCTCTATTGGCTTTGGAAGACCCATCTTTTCATGGAAGCGCAATGGAGAAGAGTGGAAGATTGGCTGGCTTCCCTTTGGCGGCTATGTCAAAATTGCCGGTGCTGAAACAGAAAAAGGGGAAGACCTTTTTGCCATCAAAGACGGTTTTTTTGGAAAGACTCCTTGGGAACGCATCAAAGTGGCATTCATGGGGCCTCTTGTGAATTTACTGTTTGCAGTATTAGCTTTTGCTGTTCTTTTTGCCCTTGGTGGTCGACAGAAGAATTTTGCTGATTTTACAGTAAAAATAGGTCTTGTAGATCCAAAGTCTGAGCTTTATGCCGCGGGAGTGCGTCCCGGTGATGAAATTATTTCTTATGACGGTCAGCTTTATCAAGGAGCAAAAGACCACCTCTATGCTCCAATGACTAGTGGATCTTCTCATATGGAAATCAAAGGCTTTAAAGTCGACCCTAAAACGGGTGAAAAAAAGGCTTTTGATGCTAAGATCAAGCCTTATCAGCACCCACAAGCTGCTGAAAAAGGGGTTTTGACAGCAGGCATTTTAGCGCCGGCTAGCTATGTCATTTATGACAAATTGGCAGACGGTTCTTCAAATCCGCTTCCAGAAGGTTCTCCCCTTGCAAACAGCGGTATTCAGTATGGAGACAGGATTATAGCTGTTGATGGAGAGAGAATTTTTTCTTTAGCAGAATTAAACCAAGTTTTAAATGATGGAAGAGCTCTTTTAACTGTTAAGCGCGGTGATGAGACAAAGCTTGTCCGTGTGCCAAGGGTACTAGTCCAAGAGCTTCGTTTAGACAAGAATGTAAGAGAAGAACTGATCGATTGGCAGTATGAAGCCGGTTTGAACAGGACAAAAATACAAAACCTCTACATGATCCCGTTTGATTTGTCAGATGATGGCGTTGTGCAAGCATATGTCAAATTTATTGATAAGGAAGGCGAGGAAGAAGCATTTCCAAAACAGCCTTTTTCAGAACTTACTGTGTCTCTTTTACCAGGAGATCGCATCATTGCAGTGGATGGCTTTAGTGTTTCCCACGCTCCTGAGATCTTGCAAAAGCTTCAGAAAAACCAGGTAAATATTATTGTAGAGCGTCCGGAAAACCCTTATAAAAAAATCTTTTGGAAAGAAGCCAGCGCCCTTTTTGATAACGAAGTGAATAGGAAAGATTTAAACAATCTCATTGCAAGCATTGGGACAAAAACCCCGTTGCAGTCAATTGGCAACCTCTATTTATTAAAGCCTGTTTTGCCAAAAATGCGCAAAGAATTGCAAGCTTCTTTAGAAAACCAAACTTTAATAGCAGCTCAAGTGGAAGAACAAAAAAAGATAGTGAGCGCTATTGAAGATCCAGAAAAGCGGGCAGAAGCTTTGCGGCTTTTAAATAACCACGAAAAGCAGCTTCTCATTGGCCTTCCAAACGTCCAG
>DAORNI010000007.1:21329-22528 GCA_035440845.1 Parachlamydiaceae bacterium
ATTTAAAAGTGAATTATAATCCAGGCCCACTAGAGCTTTTTACGACTGTTTTTGATGAGATATGGAGAACATTAAAAGCTCTTTTTACAGGTTCGTTAAACCCAAAATGGATCTCTGGACCAGTGGGCATTGTACAAGTGGTGCATGACAACTGGATGCTTGGCTTTAAAGAGGCTCTTTTTTGGCTTGGGGCGATTAGCCTTAACTTAGGGGCTTTGAATTTGCTTCCTATTCCTATGTTAGATGGCGGTATGATTTTGATCTCTTTTGTGGAGCTTGTGACAGGAAGAAGAATGCATCCAAAAACATTGGAAAAGCTGACGCTTCCGTTTGCAATCCTCTTGATCGGATTTTTTATCTTTTTGACCTATAATGATTTAAGCAGAGTATTTACGAGCTTTATGAGGTAATGGGGTCTATGTTGATCAAGCAGAGGTGGCGGGTTGGTATTTTGGCTGGCCATCTGCATTAAATTTAATGCCGAGGCTGTCTAATAAAGCAATCGTATCTTCTTGAATCTCTTTTGGTTCCACCAGTTCGATGAAGGAGAGAACATGGGGCATGCGTTTTTCTAAGATGACACGCCCTCTTGCTAAAAGAGCGCGCGACTCGATGGCTCCAACTACAATCTCATTGCGTGTGTCTTGGTCCAAAGTCGGATCAAGTCTTGCATGCGCATATTTGGCATTTTCAGAGCCGCCTCTATCAATATTTTCTTTGCAGGCACGAATGGCCATCACTTTTCCATCGCTCTGTTTTGCAAGCTGCATTTCTACGTAAGATTGGATCATCGAATAGACATATTCTTGATAAGCGCCTTTTAATTTAAAAGAATCAAGCTCTTTACCCTCATTTTTAAGTTTATTTTCAATTACTTGAAACCGTTTATTTGCACGTCCAATAATTTCATGAATAGGGCCATTTTGGCCATCTTTTCCAAGCCACGCTTCTTTACCACCTGGAAGATAAATGCCGTTTCCTCCCTTATATTCACCCTGTTTATCTTGAGTTTTTGTCCGGTTGCCATACTGGTAGCATTTTTCATTTTCAAAAATTTCTAACATTTTACTTCCATATTCTTGAGTTCCTGGCCATTTTTGATCTTTTTCATCTGGCATGAGATGAAATTTGGAATCTTTTGCAAGCGTCATACCAGTAAAAGTGAGCGGGTATTTGTCGTTTAGTTGCATGATAGCAAA
>DAORNI010000007.1:22580-26693 GCA_035440845.1 Parachlamydiaceae bacterium
GATTGGTATAGTAGATCCTGTCTGGGATATTAGGGTCTTTTTGTTTCGTAAAGCGCTGATTTTCTACAGCCTGGCAGACAGCTTCAAATTCTGGAGAAATAGTTGTTTGATAACGGTCTCCAATGGTCGGTGAGCCCCCATAGCAATTATTGATGGAGGCTTTTTGGTTATTTGCAAAAGTTGCACTGGTTGTTCCTTGAAGCGATGGGTTATTGTTGAATTTTCCATGCGGATCATAAGTGGAAGTACCAAAAGCGCTTGCAATTTCCCTGTGCCATCCTCCTTCGCTATTTAAAGATCCAAGAGCTTGTGCTGGATGTGTAAAGGCATAAAGGATTTTTTCTGCAAGACCATGGTCTGTATAGATCTGTTGCTTGGTCTGGTTATGGGCTTCTTCCATGATTTTGCGCTGCTGTTCTCCGGCTGTAAGCCCTTCTGCTTGAATTGCAGCTTGGTCTACATGACCTAAAACCTTTTTTCCAAATTCTTTGTACTCGTCAATCACCTGGACACTGTTCCAAAGACCGTAGGAGATATTAGAGACATATCTGACGTAAAGGTTATTTGGATCTTCTTTGATTGCCTGATAAGAAGGAGATTCAATAACCGCGCGAAGAGCGTTTGTCACTCTTGTATTGGCAGCTCTGTAATCAGAAGGGATAGAGCTTAAAGCATCCTGCAATTCTTGCAGTGCTTTTTGATCTTGTTCTCTTGTATTTACAGAAGCAATTTTTGCTTCCTTTACGAGGAGTTTGATGTCGTTGTCTTCCAAAACCTTTTCAAGTCCTAGCATGTGGCTAAAAAGCTTTGTTTTCAAGGCGTTCTCACTTGCAAAATCCCCTACTTCAAGATTTTTTACTAAATTAGAAATAGTCGTTTGATCAATATCTGATGAATTTCTCATTAAAGCGCGATTAATATGGCGCTCAGCCTTGTTTTGCAAAGTTTCTTGTAAAAATTTCTCATTTTGATGAAAATGTGGCACTTCAATTTTTATTGGATTTAATATTGCATCATCATTGGGTTTTAAAAATTTCTCATGCACTTTGCTCAAGCCGTTGAATTTATTCTCCTCTTCCTTTGTCTTCATTTCTTTCATAGCTTCTTTTAAATTGTCTGTTTCAAAAATAGCATGTTTAATAGATGAGCCAAGATCTTTTAATAAGACACCGCCGCCAATGAGAAGACCAATGGCAATAATGAGTGGAGAAGTTAAAATAAATAAGGCAACTGCACCTACTTTGATGGCCGTTGCTTTTGCGTTTGAGGGAACACGGCTTTTAAAGGTGTGTTTTTTTTCTTGCTTTTGTGTTTTAAGGAGGTTTTCACCAAGTGTCGTCACATCATTTAAAGTTTTTTGTCCCTCGGGTATAAATTCTTTTCCATTTACAACAGCGCTATTGTCTGTCAAAGAAACAGTATAAGAAGAGGTGTCACCATGTTCTTCCTGGATTGCCTGTCTTGCAAGAGATTGTAGTTGTTGGATATCGGTTGATTTTAGCTTGCTGACATCCACTTTTTTTCCATCCACCATCATTTCTTTGACGCGGAAAAATTTTCCATTGATTTCGATGGTTTGGTTTTTGGCAGAAAAAGGAGTCGGGATGTCTTTTTGACTTGAAGAGCCAGAGACTGAAGAGAATTGACCAGGAGGGAATTGACCAGCTTCCATAGAAAAACCTCTATATAACTAACTTTATTCTAAATAACTAACTTTATTCTAACATAATGAATAATTATTATTATATAATTTTTTATTATTTGATAATATGTTGTAGTTAAAAAAGTTGATCAATAACTTCTACGTTTGAATAAGAGAGTCCCGTTTAAAAACGGGACTCTTTTTTTTTGCTTATTTGTCGTCATCATTCAAGATTTCAACTTCAGCATCCTGGATCTCTTCACCTTCTTTTGGCTGATGATGTTGAGAAGCAGACTCTTGATGCTGATGATTTTGCATCGGTTCTGCCTGAGCTTGATTTTGACCGCCAGCTGCTGCTTGCGCTTTTGACATCGCTTCGCCAATATGCTGCATGCTAGAATCTAGCGCTTCTTTTGCAGATTTGATACGACCCAAATCACTGCCTTCCAGCGCTTTTTTCACATCTGCAATTTTTGTCTCCACATCGCTGACGATATTTTGCGGGAGCTTGTCTTTAAATTCAGAAAGTGCTTTTTCTGCCCTAAAAACGAGAGTGTCCGCCTCATTTTTAACTTCAGCTTCTTCACGGCGCTTTTTGTCTTCTTCTGCGTGGAGCTCGGCATCTTTAACCATTTTCTGGATCTCTTCTTCTTTTAGTCCAGATTGCGCCTCGATGCGGATTTTTTGCTCTTTTCCAGAAGAGAGGTCTTTTGCAGAGACATGCAAGATACCATTGGCATCCACATCAAAAGCTACCTCAATTTGCGGTAAGCCTCTTGGTGCTGGCGGAATATCCGTTAAGTCAAAACGGCCAATTTCTTTGTTGTCATTTGCCATTTTGCGCTCGCCTTGAAGGACGCGGATGGTAACTGCCGGCTGATTGTCTGCGGCTGTTGAAAAGATCTGTTTTTTTTGTGTAGGGATTGTGGTGTTGCGCTCCACTAATGGAGTCATCACGCCGCCCATAGTCTCAATACCAAGTGTGAGTGGGATCACATCGAGCAAAAGCACATCTTTTACAGTCCCTTGTAAAACACCGCCTTGAATAGCAGCACCAACTGCTACCACCTCATCTGGGTTTACTCCTTTATGCCCCTCTTTTCCAAAGATAGAAGTGACGATTTCTTGGACAGATGGCATACGTGTCATACCGCCAACTAAGATCACCTCGCCAATGTCGTCTTTAGTAAGACCCGCATCTTTTAAAGCTTTTAAGCAAGGCTCTTTTGTGCGTTCAATTAAATCATGTGTCAAGCTTTCCAATTTTGCGCGTGTCAAAGTGATTGCCAAGTGTTTTGGACCTGTCGCATCCATTGTGATGAATGGTTGGTTGATCTCGGTAGAGAGCGTGCCAGAAAGCTCGATTTTTGCTTTTTCTGCAGCATCTCTTAGCCTTTGAAGCGCCATTTTGTCATTGTGCAGATCAATGCCGTGCTCTTTTTTAAACTCTTCTAAAAGCCAGTTCAAGATCGCATTGTCAAAGTCGTCTCCGCCAAGGTGTGTGTCTCCATTTGTGGAGAGCACTTCAAAAACGCCATCGCCAATTTCCAAAATAGAGACGTCAAATGTGCCGCCGCCAAGGTCAAACACAGCAATTTTTTTGTCCACGTTGGTCTTGTCAAGGCCGTAGGCAAGAGCTGCAGCTGTTGGCTCTGGGATGATGCGCTTGACATCAAGGCCAGCAATTCTTCCTGCATCTTTTGTAGATTGGCGTTGCGAGTCGTTAAAGTAGGCAGGAACTGTAATGACAGCTTCTGTTACTTTTTCTCCAAGATAAGCTTCTGCTGTTTCTTTCATCTTCACTAAGATGATAGCAGCAATCTCTTCTGGGGTCATCTGTTTGCCCTGGATATTAAAAACGGCATCTCCAGAACCATTTGCTTCTACTTTATAAGGAACTGTCTTGATTTCAGATTCTACTTCTGATCTTTTTCTTCCAATAAAGCGCTTGGACGAAGTGACTGTATTTTCAGGATTTGTG
The DNA here is from genome assembly GCA_035440845.1 of Parachlamydiaceae bacterium. GTDB lineage: Bacteria > Chlamydiota > Chlamydiia > Chlamydiales > Parachlamydiaceae > JBBSJT01. Next base: position 26,204 of record DAORNI010000007.1, read on the forward strand.
ACAGCCTGGCGCTTGGCTGGAATGCCCACAATTCTCTCATCACCTTTAAAGGCTACAACAGAGGGCGTTGTCCTTGATCCTTCTGATGAGGCAATCACTTTTGGAGCTCCGCCTTCCATAATGGACACACAAGAGTTTGTGGTGCCAAGGTCAATTCCAATGATTTTTCCTTTTTTTTGATTTTCGCTCATTTCTTTGCTCCTTAAAATAAATAAAAAATTTTTAATTCACTGCCTTTGCAACTTTTACTCTGGCTGGTCGGATGATTTTTTCACCCATCTTATAGCCTTTGATGCTCTCTTCCACAACAGTGCCGGAAGGGTATTCATCGGTCTCGATCATTTCGACGGCCTCATGGCAGTGCGGGTCAAACTCTGTCCCTTGCGATTTGAAAGCTGAAACGCCTTGGGCGATTAAAACGTCTTTAAACTGTTCCATGATCATTTTAAAGCCAATTGCCCAGTGTTTGACCTCTTCAGACATCTGGTCT
>DAORNI010000007.1:26706-35129 GCA_035440845.1 Parachlamydiaceae bacterium
GTCTGTGTAGTTCAAGGCGTTTTCCATATGGTCGATCGGGTTTAAAAAGTCGACGATCACATTTTGGATGGCATATTGCGTAAGCTCTTGCCGCTCCTTTTGGAGACGCTTTCTTGTGTTTTCCATTTCAGCAAGAAGGCGTAAATATTTGTCCTTGTAGTCGCTTGCATCTTTTTTTAAAGTTTCTAGTTCAATGTCTGTGATGGTGACATCGATAGGTTCTCTTTCTATTTTTTCTTCTGTCTCTTGATTCATATTTTGGCTATCTAAATACTCTTCTTCTTTTTTGGTTTCATCTTCTGGCATTTTTATTCTTCTCCTTTTGCCTCAAAATGATTTTCTAGCAGCATAAAATGAGAAGTTCCGAGCAATCGGCTTTCTACTTTTTGCATATCTAAAGATTCTTGTTTTGGCTGTCTAAAATTAATTTTATATTTGTAGATGCTGCGCGTTAGGGCTTGGCTTACTGCATGTGAAAATTCGTTTAAAAGATTAAAAAGTTTGCGGTAAGGGATTCTAGTAGGGGTTAAAATTCCAATGGCTCCAATACTTTGGTTGTTGATGTAGTAGGGAACTGCAACAACTGTGCAATCTGGTGTGTTTTTTGCAAACGGGGACAGATCATCGCCAATCCAGAATCTCAAACGGTTTTGCTTGGCGCACTCTTTTAATAAAAGGCGCATGCTGTGCACATTTTCAAAAAGGCTCAAAGAGCTGCTCAGTTTAGAAGCATCTTGAAAATCAGGATAGGTCAATAATTTAGAAAAGCCCGTTCTCATGATCTCTCTCTCTGTAAAGTTTGTGTAGCCCACAATGTAGCGCACCATGAGTTCGTTATAGAGTTTTTGAGCAAGCTCTTCTTCTTCCTTTTCTAAATTTTCTGGTAGATCTCTTCCGCTTAAGCGAAACTGGAAATAGGACTCGATCCGTTTTGCTGAAAATGCATTGAGTTTTTTTTGGGTATGCAAAATTTCTGTTTGGACAACGCCAAAATCTGTCACAATCACAGAAAGAGCCCTTTGATGATCGATCGGGATCAGTTTGATGTCTATGATATAATCCTGGTCAAATCTTGGAGCCGAAAGGAAAACAGCCCCATTTGCGGCATCGCTTAAAAAATTGGCTGCATTGTTTAAAAACCTTGTGATTTCACGTGTTTCTTCAGCTCCAAGCTGCTGGAAAATGTTAGATGCAACGTCTTGCTGTAATTCATTGGCGCACTCAGCAGCATAAACTTTAAAGCCTTTTTCAGTTGGAATGCGGCCGCCCGATGTGTGCGTTTGGATAAGAAACCCCTCATCTTCTAGCTGGGCAAAATAATTGCGGATGGTAGCAGAGCTTAAAAGTTCAAAACCGCTATTTTTAAGCGTGTCAGAGCCTACGGCTTTTCCTGTTTTGATGTAATAGTCGATAGCTCCAAACAAGACTTGCAACTTTCTGTCCTGTTTTTTGCTTTTCTTTTCTTGTGAGACTTTTAAGGCTTTCATGGCTTTATTCTAACTTCAAGCAAAATATGCGTCAAGAAATTTAGCACTCTTATTGCTTAATTGCCAATTTTAAAGTCGGGATGGTTTTTTTCTTAAAAATTCAGCTAGTAACTTGTTAGTTTCTTCTGATTCTTCAATTTTAGGTTTTTCTACAGAATTTTTTTCCGTTCCTGCTTTTTCATAAGCTTTTTCTAAAATTTTATCTTGATAAGCCTTTTCGAATTCATCGTCTTCCTTTACATTTTCTTCTGAGAAATGATGACCCTGATCATGAAAAGGAATTTTATTTCTTAAAAGATTAGCAGCTATCCCTGCCAATGCGTAATTGATGTAGAAAGGGAAATTTTTTTTTTCTATTTGTTGTTGTGCTTCTCCTGCCTGCTTTACTTCGTCTTCATCTTCCCTTTTTATTTGGATGATTCCATCTTCTTCACGAGGAAAGTCTTCCATTTCAGATGATAATTCTTCTGTTTCTATTTCTATTAAATTTGTCTGTTCATGTGGCTGTATCTCTTGTTTGTCTTTATTGCTTGTACTGTCTGCAGTTCCCATTGCATTACCTACTAAATATTTAACAGCGCTAAGCAGCGGCTCTTCCCGCTTAAGTTTTTTCAATTGGCGCCCTCTCATACGTAAAAATTTCATGGCAAGTTTTGGCAGATAGATAAAAGTAAGGGCAAGCCTTGTGGAACCCGTTGCAAGGAGAGTACAAGCGCCACCTATCCTCAAACCAAAATCAAGCGGCTCTTGAGAGTTTCCACCAGATAAAACCAGCTGGCTTGCACTAATAACGGGGTGCCTCATGAGCGAATAGGTGAGCATACCGTTTAAGTAGTGAAGATAGATGATAGACTTTGCAGTGCCTATTGTACAGTTAATAATACTCTCTGCCAGACCTTCTGAAACTTTATCGGTGATGAGAACGGCAGTATCAGCAGCCGTTTCTTCTACTTGTTCTTTCATCAAGCTTATAAGGGAACTAAAAACAAAATTTTTAGACCATGCCGGCTGTTTTTTTTCTAGTGCGGCACAAGAGGCATCCAATTTTGGTAAAAGTAGATGTTCGCCTGCAAAGAGACCAACCTTTGTTAAAGTGTAGGCGAGACGCTTTTTAGTGACTGTTTTAATATGTCTTAAGCCTATGTGCAAATTTTCGTTCAGGCTGTTAACAACAGGCAAATCTAAAAAGAATTTTTGTAAAAAAGGCGCTTGTACAATTGCAGAAGCTGCATTTAAATGGGGAGATAAGGAAGGATTTAGTTGATTTATTACCTTAAAAGAAGCAAAAAGTGTTGTGCCATAAAAGAAACGTCCTATCTCGTCTTCTTCCCTTGGTTTTCTGATAAGGCCATACTTTTCAAGGAACTCAAGGTCTAGCTTTCCGTAGCAGTACCAGGACAAGATATTGGCAAGGTTGGCAGAAGTAATGGCAGAAGCTATTAGATTTTCTTTTTCTGCCGTTTGAAAAAGAGTGAAAGGAACAAGCAGATAGTTAACACCTAAAAAAAAGCCAGTAGCTGGTATTTGAAGCGTGTAACGCTTTTTTACTAGCTGGTCTGCAACCAAAGCTCTTTCATCTCTTGTCTCGTTGCTTTTTTTTAAGTGCTTGATCAGGCGTTTTGTTGCTTGTCCTGTTTCGCTTTTCAAGGTTCCAACCGGCAGCTTTGCAGAGTTTTTCAAAGGCCAAATGCAATCTGCAATCGTTAAAAAGCCGTTTGCCAGCTGCTTAAAAAAATGCAACGCAAATTCTGAGGTTTTGGTTTTAGCAAAGGCTGTATAGTGCCAAAAAGCGCTGTATGCGTTTGTGATCCTGGAAAAATTAAATATATTCATTATAAGGATGTTAAATAGTTGATGCCCATTTACTTTACTTACTCTAGTTTTTTAAAGCAAACAGACTTTTAACCTGAGTTTTCTAGTTTCTCTCCTCGAACTTCAGGTTTTTTTCTCGCGATTTTTGCATTTTTTTCTCAAATAGGGGAGCAACCATTATTTTCGAAAAAAACTGCAAAACTCATCAAGAAAAATTCCCTGGATTTCAAGAACATAAACTAGAAAACTCAGGTTTTTACTTTAATAGGAGAGGTAAAATGTCTACAATGGAGGGAAACCAGGAAAGCCCTTTTTGATAAACAAGCTTAGCTGCAATCGAGCAGGCAATGATCGCTTTTTTATGGTGGTCTGGAATTTCTGTTAAGAGCTTCTCCTTAAATTGGCTGCGGAGTATTTTTGGACAGTAGTTCAAAAATAATTTTACCAAAGGGTCTTTTGGATCATTGCTTAAAGGGATTGTATCAAAATAGTCAAGCAGTTGATAGGTGAACTGATTGATCCTTGCTGAAATGCGCTCTGAAATATCTGTTAAAAACTGACCCGATTCTTCGTGCGATTTTAAAAGCAGGTGCGCTTCATTCAAGGCAAGTTCTTTTAAATGCTCTAAAATTTCTTCCACTAAAGGCTCTTTGACCTGCATGAACAGTGCATCGTCAAGAGTCAAGCCAGAAAGTACTTCAAAAGAAGAGCAGATCACGCCCGTTTTATTGGCAGAGCTGTCTTTGATGATTAAGGTGCCCCTCTCTTCTAAAAACCGGCGCGCATTCTGGGTCAAATAGAGGTTTGCTCCTTCTATAATGCCTCTTGAAGTAGGTTTTCCAGTCTCATCTAAAAAGTCATGGATATTGGCATCATTCAAGGTTCTTGGGCGCCCGCCAGCTGGAATGAAGATGTCTGTTTTTGTTTGGTGGACGTTGTGCTTTAAAAGATAGTTCATTTCGCTTCCAGAAAGCCATTCATCGACAAGCTCTCCATCTATTTTTTTCTTTAAAAGAGTTTGTCTTGTCAGCGCTGTTTGGCTTTTTGTCTTATGTTTATTCAGCAAAAAGCCACCGTCATGCAAAAGCTCTGCCGGGTAATGGGCAATTCCTTTTGCTTCAAAAAAAAGATCGTTCAAAGTTTTTAGATCAAGGCCTTTTGGATCTAAAATAGTGCCACTGCCATCTGTCAAAGCAATGAGTTTTGCCGTATTTTTGAAATGACGGTATAAGTTGCAGATCTGATTGCCCGCTACATCGCCATCTGGTCCTCCTGTCATTTTGACAGTAAACGCAGTAGTCTCTGGTTTGATTCCCATATATTTTAAAAGTTGTTCCATATAGACGTTGACACCACGAGATGTGACGCCATATTCTTTGTGGTTGATACCAGACTTTGGCTTGCTTGTAATAAAGGCAGTCCCTGGTTTGTACCCAGATTTTTTGCTAAAGTCTGCAATCCATTGAATCATGGAATCATGCATGTTCTCATCGGGACCAAGATAGAGGTATTCGGGTTTTTTCCAATAGTCCACAATATTTTTTGCGCGGATCTTCCCGTCCGGTTCGCAATTGACGATTGTGATTAGGCTTTCAATGTAAGCTCTTTGTGCCTGATAGAGATATTCTGTGCTCTGCTCATCTTTAAATGTTTTAATTTTTTTTTCAATTTCTGCTTCGTCCACATTGGAAAGGTCTAATTCGTTGGCTAAAATAAGCGCTTCAGATTCGATCCTTTCATAAGGCTTTAAGAAAATAACCCCTTTTGAACCGCCTTCTGGAATGTCTTTGTTTTTTTTATGCTGCGTATAGGCCAAATTGTAACATTCTGTAAATACATTGTTTCTTTCCTGTTCGACAAGCTCTTTTATAGGGTATACTGTGCGCAGGCCGCCGCGACTTAAGTCTTTGAACCGGATATGGAAGCCAAAAAAGTGCATGCCTTTGACATAAAAGATGGCAAATGGTTTTTCCGGAAATTTTTTTTCGCTGTCAAAAGGCACATCGTCCAAATAGGCCGGATCTAGTCGGAAGCTGATGGCAGTGAGGTTGGTGCGGTAAAAATTTGTTTTGAGCGTATGGTGAATCATGTTCATTGCTTGAAAAAAGACATTTTTTCGCCGCTTGTCATTTTCTTCTTGACCCGTGTCTAGCTTCTGGATCCTTTTTATGAAGGAGCTTCTTAAATGAAGGTATTTTTCTTCATTGTACAATTCAGGATGGAATTTGGCCTCAAAGCATTGGGACATCTCTTTAGTGAGCTCCGGGTGTCTGCAAAGGCTCTCGGTGATGTTTTCAAGGGTATAAAGATTGGGATCGACATGCACTAAGATCTGATGGATAAAATTGAGCATCGCCCTTAAAAGGTTTCCGATATTTCCGGAGATGACGCCTTTACTTACCAAAGTCTCCTCAATGGCATCTCCGCTTGCAAAGTATTTGACAGTCACAAGCTCCCTTAAAAAGTCGGGGATATCAGCAGAGTCCCAAGCAGCTTTTCCAGAACTTCCATGAAGTCCCAGCATCATGATCAGTGTGGAATTTTTGCTATAAGGATTAAGATAAGTCGCATTGACGCGCTTCATCACCAAATTATGGCGATGGATTGTTTTGGCAAGCCGGTAGAGAAAATTATACTTTGGAGTGTTTTTCCATGCCATCACCACTTGCATGGAAGGGGCGCCAGTTTCTTTCCAATCTTCATTGTAGCGCACTTCATACTGACAATTATCACGCGTTTTTGCGCGGAAGAACATGTCGAGGGATAAAACAAGCCGCTCCATTGAAAGGGAGCCTAAAAACCGCGTATTGATGCCGGCTATCAATTTGTCAAACTGCAGGTCAGTCAATTCCGGATTGCGCTTTTTAGTGAGTTCTTTTAATTCTTTTTTAGCCTCTAATGGAAAAGGCTTTTCCACAGTCTCGACGGCTTCTGTAAAATAGATTACCGCAATGCGCAAATTTGCTTTCAAGTTAGAAAAAGGCGGGGGAGTATCAGACAGGTAAGTTTTGTAATACTTGATGCCATAGAGCGCATAATTTTTTAAGATTTGCAGGTCAGCTTCTGGGCCATCCTGGCAAAGGACAAGGGCAGCTCTTTTTAAATGGATGGTAGAAAAATAGTCTTGCAAATGAAAACCCATCAAGCTGTGGGTAATCAGTAAGACATTGTCATGACTGACCTCTTCAAAAAATTGCGGAGACATCGCCTTTTCAAGCCATGTGTAGCATTTCTTAAATTGTTCTGCCTCTTCATGAATAGCAGTTAAGAGGTGATCTTTTGGCAAAGATTTTTTGACATCCATAAAATTACTGGGGTTTTATATAAACAACCTAATGCCAGATTCTATTTAAAAGTTCTAGAGATAATTTTAAATTTCTTTAACAGTTTTTAGATCGATATTAAATAAATTTGTACAAGACTTTAAAGTAAAGAAATTAAGAATCTATTTGTAAATTAAATTTTTATTTGTATAGTCTTTTAAATTTAAATTTTCGCTTTTGACATGGGTGAAAAATGAAAATGTAATTTTAAACGACTATAATTCTCCAATTTAGACTTGGAGGAAAAAAGATGAGCGCAAAATTTAACAGAATTTCTGATGAGCAATGGAATGTTATTAACCTGAATTTCAAGAAGATAAACCCAAAATTCAGGTTATTAAACCATTTCTACCTAAAGTATCAAGAAAGGTTGGTAGGGCAAATCTTGATTTAAAAAAAAAGTGCTTAACACGATATTTTATGTTGAAATTATGGGTTGCAGAAAGAGATTCATGCAGATAAGGGATATGATTCAAAAGCCTTACGTATTTTTCTAAGAATTAAGGAGATAAAATCCAATAATATACCCAATGGTGTTAGTCACGAAAACCTCATAAAATATAAAGGTTTTATTAAGATTTAATTCTTAGAAGTCTTAAGGCATTTAAACCTACTAAAACAGTGCCCCCCTCGTGCATGATGACTGCAAGCCAAAGAGGAATAAAGCCAAGAAGGGCTGGCAAGCTGGCAACAGCAATGGCAAGAAGAGCTAGGGTCAAGTTTTGGCGCACAATTTTTTTAGTCTGGTGCGCTTTTTCAAAAAGCCAGTCTAAATATTCAATGTTATCGTGAAGAAGGATGATGTCTGCTGCGTCAATGGCAGTTGCTGCGCCTAATTTTCCCATGCAGATCCCAACGGATGCCCGTGCAAGAGCCGGCGCATCGTTTACGCCATCACCTGCCATTGCAAGTCCCTTATTTTTAGAGAATTCAGATACAAGCTCCAGCTTGTTTTCGGGAGTGAGTCCCGCATAATAGCGGTCGATGCCAAGTTCTTTTGCAATTCTTTTGGCAGAAAATTCATGGTCTCCTGTCAGCATCACAATTTCAAGCTTCTGGTTTTTCTTTAAAGCTTCGATCGCTTTTTTCATTTCAGGCCGCACATGGTCTTTAAAGAAGAAAAGATAGGCAGTCTCATCAATAGCAAGGCAGGCAGCGGGCTCTCCTGAAGCTAGCAATTGATTTGCTTTTTCCAGCATTTTTTTTCCGTTTTTTTCAAGCTTGGAGGCAACAAAATCAGGTCTTCCAATCCATATTTTTTTTCCATTGATGATGCCAAAGAGGCCATGCCCTGCAATTTGCTTAAAGTTTTCTACTTTTTCGGGTGAAGCCCTAAGTTCTTTTGCTTTTGCAATGATGGCTTTGGCAATCGGATGGACAGCATTTTGCTCTAATGTAAAAGCTGCCTTTATGGCCTCTTCAATGGAATATTCTTGATCTAGCAAGGGCTTTATCGATAAAACTTCTAGGTCACCGGTCGTCAAAGTTCCTGTCTTGTCCAAAGCTAATATTTTACAGCTAGAAAGTGCATCTAAAATGGTTCCCCCTTTAATTAAAATGCCCCTTTTTGCACAAACGCTGACAGCGCTCAAATAAGCAATGGGGATCGCAATGATCAAAGCGCAAGGCGAAGCTGCAATTAAAAAGCTAAGGGCGCGGTAAAGGGAGCCTTCTCTTCCTAAAAAAGGGATATGGAGAAGATAGGGGAAAATTAAAGCAAAAAAGGTGGCAAGCAGGATGATAGAGATCGCATATGTTCCGCTAAAGGTGTCAAAAAAACGTTGTAATTTTGGCTTTGTCT
>DAORNI010000007.1:35192-35508 GCA_035440845.1 Parachlamydiaceae bacterium
GTGGAGTCAGCACTTGAATGAGTAATTTGAAGGGTCAAAGCTCCTTCTAAATTTTTAGCCCCAGCTGCAACTGCATCCCCTGTTTTTTTAGGGACAGGAAAGCTTTCTCCTGTTAAGTGAACCAAATTGACAGAAGAGGTGCCGCTTGTGACAATTCCATCCAACGGGACTACTTGCGAGGCTTTGACTAAAATGGAAGAGCCAACAGCAATGTCTTGGATAGCGCGCTCAATATGCGTGCCATCTTCTTCAATGACGGTGGCTTTTTGAGGGGAGAGTTTATGTAAGCTGCTAATAGCACTTTTGGCTTTAATGG
>DAORNI010000007.1:35526-51910 GCA_035440845.1 Parachlamydiaceae bacterium
TTCCATGGAGCCAGAGAGTGCAAAAAGGACGAGTAAAAGACCACCTTCCATTCCGCTGCCTATCAAAACAGAAGAAAAAGCTGCAAGGGTCATCAAGATATCGATATTGATATCAAACAGGCATAAGTCTTCTATAGATTCGATAAGGGCTGGAATGCCCGCAAAAAAATAGACTCCTACCAAAAAGAGATGAGAGAGAGGAACTAGCTGTTCAAAAAAAGAGAGAATAAAAGAGATGATCAAAAAAACAAGGCTTAAAAAAGAGGCTTTTAACGTTAAATTAGATCCCCACTTTCTAGAAGAAGGGATTAAAAAGGGGCTTACTGTCACATCTTTTCCAAGATCAAAAAAATCAGTGAAAGAGATGGGGTTCTTTGGTTTTTTTAAGCCTGCAACACTCATTTAAGTAGCCTGCTGCAAATAGTGCATAAAAAAGTAAAGGGCTGCATAAGAGGCACCTACCATCCCTAAATTCCAAGTGACAGCATGGATCAGATCGTTTCTCTCAAATTTTGCAGCGATAAAGCTGGAGATTGCAGTGATCAACAAAGCAGCAATGAGGGAGCCTAAAAGAGGAAAAAGCCAAAGAGCCAAAAAACAAGTTAAAAAACTCAAAAAAGAGCCACAAAATGCGCCAAATGCTTGCTTTAAAGGGTGCTCATGCACTTCTAGCGACAATCCAAGCTCTTCTTCGATCATGACCCGTAAGAGTGTATCTCCATCAGACATTAAAACATCGATTACATCTTTTAAAAGCTTTCCAGAAAAGCCTTTTGCTGCATAAAGAGCTGTCAATTCTTCTCTCTCTTCTTCTCGGTTGTGTTCAATTTCCCATTTTTCTTGGGAGGCAATCCGGTGAAGACGTTCTAGCCTGGAAAACCCAAGAAAGGCGCTTCTTGCTGTTTTCCAAAGAAGAATTCCAAGAGAGAAGCTTAAAAGGGCTAAATTTAAAGACTTTAACGGGAGATTAAAACTTATTAGAATAGTCCAGAGGAAGAGGAAAAACAAGGCTGATTCTTTGGCGGCATCAGATGCAGCAGATATGGCTCCCGGAATTTCAGTACCGTGTATTTCAGAGGATGCGATAATGCCTTTTGCGCAATTTTCTGTGACATGAGAGATTGCTTCTTTTCCTTTAAAATGGCTCATTTTTTACTCGTTTTTAAATATAGAGTACAAGATAGCAAATAAAAAGTAAAAAGAATCCAAATTAATGAGGAAAAATGGTATAATGAAGATAGCAAGAAAGTTCACAGGAGATCATTTATGGGCAACCCTTCTGATGTCTCTAATTCTTTTGGTTCTGTTGGCGCTCCCTTTGGAGTAGCTCCAACTGCACCGGCCGGTTCTGTCCAAGGGCCAAAAAAAACCGGATATTCTTCTAATGATTCTTTAGTTTCTGCCGATATGGCAGCCCTTGCCATGATGTGGAGCATGAACGTGCCTATATTGCAACCGCCTGACCAGTCAAAGGTGATGGAACTTGGAATTTCCAAAATTGCCCTGCAAGTATTAGACTCTTGGTCCGAATCTTTAAAAAAACAGGCAGAAGAGAGAAAAACACGGGAAAACAGCCCCGCCTATCTGGCTGAAATGGAAGCTAAGAGAGCAAGAGATTCTGGCGTCATTAAAAGCGTGCGCGACTACATGATGGAATTGAAAGAGAGTGGCGATAATGCGATGTTAAGCTCTCTTACCAATGCCATTGTCATTTCTGGGCTCTTTACCGGGGTTTTAGTGCAAAGCGCAGTAGATGTAGCTAGCACAAACCTTGTCTCTGTCACCCCTCAAATTAATTTTGCTGCCGATTTTGCAGCTCATGGTCTTTTGCCTATTTCTGACGATTTCAGAGCCCAGCTTGGGCTGATTGGCGCCTGGGCGATGGGCACTTTGATTAGCCATAGCACATTTGAGGCAGTCACCGAAAAACAGAACGGAAAACCGGTAGATGAGAGAATTTTAGCCGACAAGTATGCTGGAAAAGTCCTTGGACTTTTAAACAGCGATCAATTGAACAACTTTATTATGGCAATGCTTGTACATCGCACAGAAAAAGGAGAGCCTCTTTCGAATGAAAGAAAGGCAGAACTCTCAGCTGCTTTAAAATTAGTTCTTCTCTCCTCTGCATTAGCTGCCGTCTATAAGTCAAAAACCGGCAAAGTGACAGGAGAAGAATTTTTAGACTTATGCTCTGGCAAATTAAAAGCAGAAAGCGGGGTGGAAGCTAACCTTGTAAGCGCCATTCAAGACCAGTTAAGGAATATGGGAGCAAAAGAAAAACTCCACATGCTAAACGCCCTTGCAACCTATATGGACTCTGATCCTAAATTAAGCTCCTTTTTCAATATTGGCGAGACTTTTGACAAAATCAACGAATCACTCTCCCTACCTCCAGACGCCGTCAAAACTTAAAGAGAGTGTTGTAAAAACTTCTTAAAGTTTATTTTTTATCTCGTATTTTCTTTGCTTTTTCCATAGTATCTTATCCTATCTATGTTAGGCTAAGTTCAGGTAGGCATTAATACAGGTAGGCATTAATAATAGACTTCTTGCATAACCGCATTTACTAGCGTTATCGCTTAGAAAGCAGAGAGAAAAAAGTGGTTCAACAATTCGTGAAGTTTTTTGCCGTTTAGGTTCGACCTCTCCCAATTACTATGCTCAATATGAAAAGGGAAAAACAAATATATCCTTAGATCAATAGGAGAAATTATTACATGCAGCAAATCCTTATCAGCAACGCATTTTAAGGATTAGCTAACTTGGTGTTTAAACAAGTTTGGAAAAGATCCAGCTTAATAAAGACTTAATCCATTTTACGGGGAACAAACTGGTGAAAAATGAGAAAATAGTTTGTAGATAGTTTGGGGCTTCTTTTGTTGCTTTTAGGTCTGCAGCTTTTTTTGAGACCATGCCGAAAGTTCTGGAATAGTGGCCATTAATTCTTCGTCTTCTGGTTCAATTGCAGCGCCGCTTTCAATCAAAAACTTTGCTATCTCAATTCGATTTTTTACTAGGGCTTTTGTTAGTGGAGTTTTTTCGAAACGGTTTTTTGCATTAATTTCAGCTCCGCCCTCAATTAAGATTTTTGCAGCTTCTACACTTTTAGCTCGATGAAGAGGTGTTTCGTTATTTACATCCTGTCTTTCTTGATTAAAGATTTTTTTTGTAGAAGTTCTATGGTAGGATGCAATTGGTTTTTCTTTTAATCGAGTCAACAAAGGGATACAGTCCGCTTCAACCACAAATTGTTGATATAAAAATATTTTATTCCTACACAAAAAAGAAAAAAACCAGTCTCTGCTCCTCGCTTTGTCATCAATTGACACGCCCTAGTTAAAATATTTAAGGGCTGCTGAGTGGATGCCTTTGGCGATTGTCAGGCTATACCATTCGATACTTTTTCCAAGAGGGCGCTCAAAAAAAGAGGAGAGCTGAAGAAAGAATTTTGAAAAAGTAGAGTCTACAAGTGCTGCTTTGACAATGAGAGATAATTTTGATAAAAATAGTTCTGTATAGTTTGGCTTTGCTTTAACTTTTTTTGGTATCAGATGCAAGAGATCTGGAATATTGGCCATCAATTCCTCATCCTGAGGTTTAATTTTAGCACCACTGTCAATCAAAAATTTTGCTATTTCTATTTGTTTGTTGAGCAGGTTATTTGAATTTGAAATTTGCAACCAAGATTTGAAGCCCATATGTGTTAGTAAGATATTTGGGATCAGCAGGACAGCTTTTAGTAAAGCTGTTGTCAAAGGAGTTTGATTGAAGTTATTTTTCTCGTCAATTATGGCTCCGCCCTCAATCAAGATTTTTGCAGCTTCTACGCTTTTTATTAAGTGAAGAGGAGTTGAAATATTTTCATCTGGAAGATTAAAACGTTCGCCAGTCTGCTTTAAATAAACCAATAGAGGAATTGCATCAGCCTTGACAACTCGATGGATAAAATGAGGTGGAAGACTGACTTGAAGATCGCCCAATAAATCGATGAAAAGTTCTAAGGTTGGTTTATTAGCTTTTTGAATGGTCTCATATGCTGTAAATAAATTGCGGTAATATTTAGAACATAGCGAATTGGATTGCTGAATGGGTTTGCTTGCTGGTTCAAACTCTTTAACAGGTTGGTTTTTTTCTTTAATATGCGTAATAATTTGCTCAAAAGATTTAATTTTAAACCTTTTGAGGGCTATTTCTAAATAATCTCCTATAGTTGCTGGTAGCGGGAATGAAAATATAAGGTCTTTATAGAGATCATTTAATAGTTTTTCAATAGTTTTAGTAGCACTTTCTTCAATGGCAAGGGGCATGTAATTGGAGTGTTTAAGAACGAGTTTTTTTAAGTCTTGATTTCCCGGATGCTCTTTAAAAATAGAAGAGGTAAAATAATAAATAGTTGTGGCGGCACGTTTACATGGATCTGAAGAGTGGTTAATTGTTGTACAAAAATTTTGCAATGAATGGGAGGAATCTCTTAAGTTTTGAAATTTTGTGAAAACAAAAGTTTGAGCAGAAGCAAAAGTGGATTTTTTTGGCTTTTTAAACTTCTTATAATTTCCAAAGCTGAAATCAAATCCCCACAATAGGTTGAGGATCGTATTAGGATCTCCAAGTGAAACTGGCTGCTTTTTGACCCACTTTTTAATTATATCTTCAAGGGCAAGAATGCGTCTAAATGAGCAGGTAACCGTGTGGTTCTCTTTTAACGCAGGGATATCCTCATCGTTTAAATTCAATTTGTTTAAAATATTTTTACAGCAAGATTCAATCTTTTCAAGAATTGATTGAGAGACAGAGCGTAAATTTTTAAGATCGCTAAAATCTGTTCTGGAGGAAACAATGTGATTCCAGCAATCTTGCGGTAATAATTCTAAGTTCACCATTAATTCCTATTAAAAAACACTATATAGTCGTTTGTGCCTATTTTTGATATTTGGTATTAGCCATAAGTTCTTCATCTTGTGGCTCAATTTTAGCTCCATTTTCAATTAAGCATTTTGCTATGTCAGGTCGGTTATTTAATAGAGCTTTTGTCAGGGGTGTTTGTCCGATTGTATTTTCCTTATTAATTTCAGCTCCACCCTCAATTAAGATTTTTGCAGCTTCTATGCTTTTTACTTGATGAAGGGGTTGTTCTCTATTTTCATCTACAGCACTTAGATTAAAAATGGTTTCTGTTTCGCTTTCAAGATCATATAGAATGGGCTTTTCTTTTAAGCGATTTAATAAAGGTATGCAATCAGCATTGACAACTAAATGTACAAAGTCGCTAGGAATATGGGGTTTGATTTTATACAATAGATCAATGAATAAGTCTATAGATGTTTGTTCAGATTTTTGAACGATGTCATTTTCTATTTTAAATGGTTTACAGAAGTATTTTTTTTCATCATTAAAAAACTCTTTTTTTTCTTTAATGTGTTTAATAATTTGCTCAAAAGATTTAATTTTAAATCTGACTAATGATGTAGTTAAAAGAATAATTAAATCAATTGTTTTGATTAAATTGGATGTAGATTGGTTATATATTTCATTTATTTTTTTTTGAATTGTTTTTGTATCACTTTGTTCAATTGCAATTAATGAATCGTATGAATTTCTGATAATGAATTTTTTTTAAGTCTTCATTTCCCGGGTGTCCTTTGAAGATAGAAGAGGTAAAGTAATAAATGACAGCGGTTACAGTGACAACTTTTTTGGAATAATTTAGCATGCAGTGAATCATTTCAAAAAAGTCTTTCAGTGAATGCAAAGGAAAGTTTAATTGCTTAAATTTTTTGGAAACCAAATCTTGGAGAGCCGAAGAATCTAATTGAGATGGGTCTTGAAGAAAATCATCATCTTCAGATTCTTTTCTTTTCGTCCAGCGTTGAATTAAATCTTCAAGGCTAAGAATCCGTTTAAATGAAATAACATGGATGCGATCTTCTGCTAAGGCAGGAGAATCCTCATCATTTAAATCTAACTCTTTTAAAATGTTTTGGCAGCAAAGTTCAATGGTTTGCGGCATGGAGCTAGAAACAAGGCGCCATGTTTTTAAATCGGCAAAGTTTGTTTTATAAGAAACAATTTGATTCCAACAATCTTGTGGCACTAGAGTGTGTCCGTGTGGATTTAATTGCATAAGATTTTTAAGAGTTGAAAAAGGCTGTTAGAAGGTGGCACATATCGGACTGGTCTTTTAGCGCGGCAAGCTCTTGGCAGGCATGCATGGCAAGTTGGGGCACGCCAATATCGACTGTTTCAATGCCGGTGGCAGCTGCATTCAAAGGACCAATTGTTGTGCCGCAAGGCATGTCATTTCTGCACATGTAGTGCTGAAAAGAGATTTTGTTCTCTTCACAAAGATGAACAATGCGGGAGATGGAAGAGGCGTTGGAGGCATAAGCTAACTTGGCATTTTGCTTGATGGCAATACCGCGGTTTAAAAGAGGCATATGATTTGGTTCATGCTTCTCTTTATAGTTGGGGTGAGCAGCATGGGCTAAGTCGACTGAAATGAGGAACGATTTTGCAAGCAACTGGAAAAAAGCTTCTCTTCCTCTATTTTGGCATAAAATAATGCGCTCTAGCGTGTGGGAGAGAAAAGGGGATGAGATGCCCTCGCTGCTGCCAGAGCCTACTTCCTCATGGTTAAAAAAGGCGATCACTTTTAAGGCGTGCAAAGACTTTGATTTGCTCTCTATCAGGCTTGTCAAACAGGCATGGACTGACAATAGGCTGTCAATGCGGTAAGAAGAGAGCATTTCCTGGTTTTGTCCAATTAAACTTGCCTTTTCAATTGGGGCTAAAAAAAGATCAAAGCTTAAAATGGTTTTTGCTTTTAATGTTTTTTTAAGGAGTGTTTCTAAATAGGGCACTTTTGCATCGAGTGCACAAATTGCTGCCAAATGATCTTGCAATTTAAATAGGGGTCCCTCTTCATTAGCTTTTCGATCTAGATGGATTGCAAGTTGAGAAAGGATAACAGGATGATCTTTTAAATGAATAAGCTCTTTTTTTCTTTTACCCTGCTTGTCTAAAAAAAAGACTCGCCCTGCTATACTTAAAGCACGATTTAGCCAGGAGCTAATCAGTGGACTGCCATACACTTCCAATCCAAGGAGAGTGGCATTGTCTTTTACAAATTCAGGATTGCTTTTTAGCTTAAATGAGGGACTATCTGTATGGGACGCTGTAATTAAAGCAGAAGTTGGTTCTTCTAAAGGCATTTCAAAGGCAATCAAAGAAGAGCCGTTACGGATGGTAAAGTATTTATTCCCGGGTTTTAGCTTCCAGGTTTCTTCTTCATTTAAGGGGATAAAGCCTGCCCTTTCCAATTTTTCCTCTACATTTTTAACAGCATGCCAAGCCGTTGGGGAATTCTCTAAAAAGTGAAGAAGATCTAAAAGAGCAGTTTTATTCATATAAACTCATTTATTTAAGAACTTTAAGGCCGCCTAAATATTTTTGCAACGCTTCTGGAATAATTACAGAGCCATCAGCTTGCTGGTTATTTTCAAGAAGAGCCACCATCAAGCGTGATGTTGCAAGTCCAGAGCCGTTTAAAGTATGGACAAATTCTAGTTTGCCCTCTTTTGTTTTATAGCGGATGTTAGCGCGCCTTGCTTGATAGTCTGTACAGTTAGAGACAGAAGAGACTTCATAGTAGCGATTTTGTCCCGGTAGCCATACTTCGATGTCAATAGTCCTAGCAGACGCAAAAGAAGTATCTCCGGTGACTAGCAGCATATTGCGGTAATGAATATTGAGGCCTTTTAAAACGTCTTCTGCACTGTTTAACATCATTTCAAAGACTTCATTAGAATCTTCCGGTTTAGAAAAACAGAAAAGTTCTACTTTATTGAATTGATGCATGCGGATAAGACCGCGCTCTTGGCTGCCTGCAGCTCCAGCTTCACGCCTAAAGCAAGGTGTGTAGGCAACATACTTTAATGTAAGCTCATCTTCCGGGATAATTTCATCTGCATGAAGACCGCTTAAAGGCACCTCTGCTGTTGGAATCAAGAAAAGATCATAGTCTTCATCTGTAATTTTGAATTGCTGGTTTTCAAATTTAGGAAGCTGTCCGGAGCCAAATACAGTGTCTCTTCTTACTAAAATAGGCGGAATCCACTGCATAAAGCCGTTTTTTACTTGTGTGTCGATCATGTACTGGATAAGTGCCCATTCAAGCCTTGCACCTAAATTTTTGTAGACCGGCCAGCCAGAGCCAGAAATTTTAGCGCCGCGTTTGAAATCAAACAAATTTAATTTTTCGTTTAACTCTACGTGGTTTTTAAAAGGAAAGTCGTGCTGCGGCTTTTTGCCAAATTCTTTGACAAGTACGTTCTCTTTTGGGTCAAGAGCTATTTTAATGTCATCCATGGGGATGTTTGGCAGCTTGGCAAGCTCAAAAGTAAATGTTGTGTCAAGCTCATGGATTTGATGGTCTAAATTGCGGATTTCATCGCCCATCTGACCAACTTTTGCCATGACCTCAGAGGAGTTTTCCCCTTTTCGCTTCATCTCGCCAATTTTTTGGGATAAATCATTGCGGATATTTTTTAAAGCTTCTGCTTCCGTTTTTAATTCCCTTAAGCGTTTGTCCATCTCGACAATGGGCGCTAGAGTAATCGATGCATCTTTTGTCTTTAATTTTTCTTCAATCGTTTTTGCATCTTTGCGGATGAGCTTGATATCTAACATATAAAAACCCTATTATTTATAGATCATTATTGAATTTTAAAAGTTCTCGAAATAGAAGTATAGTACAAGGTATGCTTTGGGCAACATTTAGTATTACAAACACTCTGGAAGAGAGGCTTGCTTTATTTTGATTAGCATATAGAAGTAAAAGATTCCAAATAACAAAACAAACAGCAAAATGAATGTAGCATATTTTTTGATTCCACTTTAATTTTTTAATGTCTGTATAGTCTTTTTGTATAAGATTTTCATTTTCGCGGATTTTGCATATTTGAACCACACTGGAAACAAAAGGGCTGGCAATGACATAAGATTTGGGATCATCAAAACTATATTTAACTTTGACGCTTTGATCATAGATGAAGTTTTTGAGAGTCGAAACCATTAAAGAACCCTTAATAGACCCATAGCAGAAAGAAAAGTTTGATTAAGAGCACTAATTGCGAAAACTTTAGCAGAAAATTTTATTTTATTTTGATGTAAGTTAAGAAGCGCAAGTTGCTGAACAATGATTGCGACGGCAAAATGAATGCAACATATTTTTTTATATAAAACTTGACGGTCTTTATAACTGATTTCTATCAAATTTTTAATTTGATGTTCTTTGCAAATTTGAATGATCGAAGAAACAAAAGGAATGGCAACAGCATAAGAGCGTACATCCATTAAATCGTATTTAACTTTAATGCTTTGATTATAGATGAAGCTTCTAAAAGCTGATACCATATAAAAACCTTTTTATAGAAAATTTTAAGGTTTAATTGCTTAAAGATCAAGGCCGTTTTTTTTCTTTGTAAAATTTTGATTCAATACAGTACGCTTATCTCCTTCTAGGCAAAAGGAGTTTTAGTATGAATGTCAAAAATCTTGAGATGGTGCGGTTAAAAAAAATTGAGATTTTTGGTTTTAAATCTTTTGCAGACAGAAGCGAATTGGAATTTAATCCGGGGGTAACTGCAATTGTCGGCCCAAACGGGTGCGGCAAGTCCAATATTTCAGACGCTTTCAGATGGGTTTTGGGCGAGCAATCTGCAAAATCGATGCGCGGCACCAAGATGCCGGATGTGATCTTTGCTGGTACTTCACATAGAAAGCCTTTGAATTTTGCGGAAGTGACAATCACCTTATGCAACGCATGCGGACTTTTGCCTATCGAATTTTCAGAAGTTGCCGTCACAAGAAGGCTGCATAGAAACGGAGAATCGGATTACTTCATCAACAAAAACCCCGTCCGGATGAAAGATATCCATAGCCTTCTTTTAGACTCTGGCATGGGCAAAAATACCTTTTCTATTTTTGAGCAGGGAAAAATTGATCAGGTCATTAATTTTTCTGCCCTTGAAAGACGCTACATTTTTGAGGAAGCAGCTGGCATTTTGCGTTTTTTGCAACGTAAAAAAGAAGCTCTTGCCAAGCTAAAAGACGCAGACAGCAATACAGAA
This sequence comes from Parachlamydiaceae bacterium, assembly GCA_035440845.1. Lineage (GTDB taxonomy): Bacteria > Chlamydiota > Chlamydiia > Chlamydiales > Parachlamydiaceae > JBBSJT01. Next base: position 45,654 of record DAORNI010000007.1, read on the forward strand.
AGAGTAAAAGACATCCACAAAGAGGAAGAGAAACATATCGCTCTTTTAGAGTCGCAAGCAGAAAAAGCAAAGCTTTTTAAAGAGAACAAGCAGTCCCTTGACCTACTTGAAAAAACTGTTTTTGTGCAGAAGCGAGAGCAGTTGTTGCAAAAAAGAGAGGGTGCCAAAGAGAAAGAGAAAGGGCAAAAAGACTTATTAGAGAATGTCAGTCAAGAATTTGAAAAAGAACTAAAGCTTTTAAGTCTGGTTAAGGTGGAGCTGGAAGAGAGTGAAAAAGTCTTGAAAGTTGCCAACGAGAATTATTTTAAGGCAAAAAGTGAAAGAGAGATCAAAGCGCTGGAGAAAAAGGGAAATCAGGAGCGCAAAAAAGAACTGGAAATCAAGCAGAAAAATTTAAAGCTGGAACTAGAAAGCATTAAAGAAAAACAACGCTTAAGACATGCAGAATCTAAAGCGGCAGAAAAAAATCAGCTTTTATTACAACGTGAAGTTTCTAAAGAGGAAGAGAAATTAAAAGCAAAAAAAGAGAGTTTGATGCTTTTAGAAACGGAAATTGCCAAATTAAGAGACAGCCAGCAAAGATCCCAAGCCCAAGTTGTGAAGCTGATGCAAGAAGAGAGTCAGTTTGAGGGCGATTTTAGGCAAAACAGTATCCGGATAGAGGGTATTAAAGAGAGAAAAGCTCAGGCAGCTGAAAGACTTTTGAAATTAGATGCGCTTATTTTAGAATTATTGGCAACTGTTAAAGAGAAGCAAAAAGAACTTGATGAAGCCTCAGCTCATATTGACGATCGCAAAAACCTTTTTTTTGATCTGGAAGAAAAAATTGCTTTTTTTCAGGAAAATATAAAAGAAAATTCTGAAAAAAGAGAGCACGCTTTACAAGAGACATTTGACTTGAAAGCAAATCAGAAGACGCTTTTGCGCCTAAAAGAAGATATGGAAGGCTTTTCTTTTGCGAGTAAGAAAATTTTAAAGGAAGCAAAAAACCAATCGAGCTCTCTTTTTCAAAAAGTTTTTGCCCTTTATGAATTTATCAAGCCAAAAAAAGGGACTGAAAAAGCTATTGCTGCGGCTTTATCTTTTTATAAAGAGACTTTAGCCGTCAAAAAAAATGCTGATCTAGAAGATTTAATGCTTTTTGCAGAAAAAGAGAAGCTTAAAAACTTCTCTGTTGTCTCTTTAGAGGCTTTTAAAGGAAATAAAGCGGTTCTTTTAGAAAAGCAAAAAGGATTAGAGCCACTGCTTAGCGCTATTTCTAAACAGGATGTAGAGAATCATTTCTTAAGCCATGTTTTAATTGCCAAAGAGAAAGCTCAAGCTTTAGCTTTTGCCTCTTCTTTAAAAGAAGTATCCGTTTTTTGTGAAGGACTTGGATTTATCGATCAAAATGGAGTTTTGTTTTATGGCGATGAGAATGAAGGAAATGCTTTTTTAAGAGAAGCAGAGCTTGAAAACATCCAAAAAAGACAAGAAGAGCTGGAAATAGCGCTGCAAAGTTTAGAAAACGCGCTAAAAGTATTTGAAAGACAAAAAGCAGAGACGATTGCAGAAAGAAACGAGCTTGATAAATCGATCAGGAAAGAGGAGATGAAGCTGGTCGAGATCAATTTTGGCCTGCAAAGAGGGACAGCTGACTTAAACCGCTATCAAACAGAAAAAAAGCAGATAACAGATGAAGAGAAATCGTTAAATGAGTCTTTAAAGCAGCTGGAAGCCTCTGTTACAGAGGCCAAACAGAAGCATTTAGAGACAAAAGTGAAAGCGGAAGAGGCAAAAAGCTTAAATCAAAAAACGAGTGAAGAAGTTTCAAAGCAGGCAGCTCTTTATGGGGCAGAAGCAAAAGAATTTCAAGTATTAGATGCCACCTTTCAAAAAGCGGCAGATGAAAACCGCAAGTTGCTTCATGCGTTAAATGTTTTTGAGATCAAAGAGATTGAAAGTAAAACACAAGAAGAGCGCGTCAGTCAAGAGTTGGAGTCTAATGAAGAGCTTTTAACATTTATTTTGTCTAAAGGAGAAGAAGTGGATGCCGGCTCTGAAATGGTGGAGAAGGCGTTGGAAGAGTCTGCTTCTCTTTGTTCCAGGTTTGAAGAAGAGCTCAAAAATAAAAAAAATAAGATCATGCAAGTGGAAGCAAAGACGGCTGCTTTGCAAGAAAAATTAAAAAAAGTGGAAAAAGAAATTTACCAATCGGGCATTTTGCTTGCAGAGGTAAACTCTTTTTTAATTTCTTTAGAAAAAGAAGCAAATGAGCGCTATCAATTAAGTGTGGATGAGTTAAAAGCGCTTGATCTGCCAAAAAAACGCCAGGAAGAGATAGAAAAAGAGATCCGCTTGCTTAAAGCAGAAATTGATGCTGCCGGCGATATCAACATGACATCGATAGAACAGTTAAGAGACCATAAGCAAAGATATGAGTTTTTAAATGGGCAGCTAGAGGATTTAAGCAAGTCTAAGCAAGAACTTATAGAGATCATAGCGGAACTGGATCAAGAGAGTAGAAAAATCTTTAAAGAAACATTTGATATTGTAAGAGAAAATTTTAAAAAGAACTTTCAAATTTTATTCAATGGAGGAGAGGCTGACTTAGAATTTGTAGAGTCTGCAGATATTTTAGAAGCCGGCATTGAGATCAGTGCCAAGCCTCCAGGAAAGCAGATGCGCTCTATTAGTTTGCTATCTGGCGGTGAGAAATGTTTGACAGCCATGGCGCTTCTTTTTGCTATCTTTGAAGTCAAACCAGCTCCCTTTTGCATCCTGGATGAGATTGATGCGCCGCTGGATGATTCCAACGTGGAGCGCTTTGTCAATGTCGTCAAACAGTTTATTGACAGATGCCAGTTCATCATCATCACGCATAACAAACGCACCATGGCCATTGCCGATGCTCTTTGGCGTTTCTATGGAGGAAAAAGGCGTTTCTAAACTTCTTTCAATCGAATTTTCAAAAAGGGATCAAGTATGATTATAGGCGTTCCAAAAGAGATCAAGAATCATGAATACCGCGTAGGATTGACGCCTGCCATGTGCCGAGTATTAGTTGAGGCTGGCCATGTGGTAAAAGTAGAGGCAAATGCCGGAAGGGGCGTTGGTTTTTTAGATGAGATGTATCAAAAAGCTGGCGCTGAAATTGTCAAGACAGCAGCCGATGTTTACGCTGCAGAAATGATCATCAAAGTAAAAGAGCTTCAAGAGATAGAGTTTCGCTATCTGCATGAGGGGCAGATCCTTTTTTGCTACCTGCATTTGGCGCCCGACTTAAACCAGGCTAAGCAGCTAATTCAGAGCAAAGTCGTGGCCATTGCTTACGAGACGGTGACAGATGTCCAAGGCCGTCTACCTCTTTTAGTGCCGATGAGTGAAATTGCAGGAAGGATTTCGATACAAGTTGGAGCCACTGCCTTGCAGATGAACCATGGGGGAAAAGGGCTTCTTTTAGGAGGCGTCCCGGGAGTTTCACCAGCTAATGTTTTAATTATTGGAGGGGGTGTTGTCGGAACCGAGGCTGCCCGCATGGCAATGGGCTGTCATGCCAATGTGACAATTGCAGATCGTAATTTGGAAAGACTGCGTGAATTGGATGCTCTTTTTGGCCCCAATCTGAAAACGCTCTACTCCACTTCATCCTCTATTGAAGAGGCTCTAAAATCTGCAGATCTTGTGATCGGTGCTGTTCTGATCCCTGGAAAAACAGCTCCCAAACTCATTACAAGAGATATGATCAAAGAAATGCAGCCAGGTTCTGTCATTGTGGATGTTGCGATCGACCAGGGCGGGTGCACTGAGACTTCAAGGCCAACTAGCCATGCAGCCCCTATCTATTCAGTAGATGGCGTCATCCATTATTGCGTGACCAATATGCCGGGTGCTTGTGCTAAAACATCGACAATAGCGTTGACCAATGCCACAATGGATTATGCGCTTTTAATTGCCAATTTAGGTTGGAAAAAAGCGCTGAAAGAGAATAAAGGATTAAGAGATGGATTAAATGTCTGTTTGGGGTCTGTGACAAACCGCCCAGTCGCTGAAGATCTTGACATCCCTTATGTCAATCCAGAAACATTATTAAATTAAAATGCGCTATATTATTGGAATAGACCTTGGCACGACCAATTCGTCTTTAAGCTATATCGATACCGAAGGGAAAACACTTGGTGTGCAGCCCTTTTTAATTCCGCAATTTTCAGATGTTGGTACTATGCAGCAAAGCGACTGCCTGCCTTCTTTTTGCTATCTTACAAAAGAGGATGAGTTTCCAAAAAATGCGTTCTGTCTTCCCTGGCAAAAAAAGGAAGAAGATATCGTTGTTGGCCTCTTTGCTAAAAAACTAGGAATGAAAAAGCCCTTGCAGCTTGTGCAATCGGCCAAAAGCTGGCTTTGCCATTTGGCAGCTAGCCAAAGAGATCCTATTTTGCCTCCTTTAGATGCAGAGAATATCCGAAAAATCAGTCCGGTAGAGGCAACCAGACTCTATCTTAAATCTCTGAAGGATGCCTGGAACCATAAAATGGGCAAAGGTAATCCGGAATTTGAATTTGAAAATCAAGAAATTATTTTAACAGTTCCAGCTTCTTTTGATGAAGTGGCAAGGATGCTGACAGTGGAGGCGGCAAAACAAGCCGGCTTTTTGTCCATGACGCTTTTAGAAGAGCCGCAAAGTGCTTTTTACAGCTTCATGGAAAATTATAAAGGCAATTTTGAAGAAAAATTTAAAGATGGTGATTCCATTCTTGTCGTAGACATTGGCGGGGGCACTACAGACTTTAGCTTGATCGAGGCAAAAAAAAGCAAAGAGGGTATTACTTTTCAAAGAAAAGCAGTAGGCGATCATCTCCTCCTTGGAGGAGACAATATGGATGCTTTTGTCGCCGGTCTTTTAGAGAGCAAAGTGAAAAGACCAAATAAAGAGCAGCGCTTTGAATTTTATCGCGCAGCAAGGGAGGCAAAAGAGAAGCTTCTCTCATCAGATGATCTCTCTTATACATGCATGCTACAGAGCAGGAGTTCCAAAATTGTAGAAGAGAGTGTTTTTATTACGATCACAAAAAAAGAGCTGCAAGAGCGCTTATTAGAAGGTTTTTTTCCTTTTTGTCCTTTTGAAGAGACAAAGCATTTGAAGAAAAGAGCAGGTATCCAAACATTTGGTTTGGCTTTTGAGGATGAGCCATCTATAATCAAGCAGCTTGGCCATTTTCTCCATCTGACAAAAGTTAAAAGCCCAGATTATATTTTATTTAATGGCGGCGCTTGCAAACCAAAAATTTTTCAGGATGCGATAAAAGGGGCAATCAACAAATGGTTTCCTGAAAAAGAAATTGAAGTATTGACTTCTGTAAGCCTTGATTTGGCAGTTTGTCGCGGGGCTGCTTATTATGGAAAAGCAAGAAGAGGTCTTGGGTTTAAGATTTCCGGAGGCTCATCCAAGGGCTATTATTTAAAAGTAGAAACTCAGGAAAAAAAAGAAATGGCAATTTGCCTGCTTGCCAAGGGAGCAGAAGAGGGCTTTGTCTTTAAGCGAGAGGAGCCTTTTTTTGCACTGCCAAATACAGCAGTTCTTTTTCAGCTTTATGCTTCTAATGTGCGTCTTTCTGACAAGGCCGGAGATTTAATTGAAATAGAAGAAGAGGAGATGTTAAAGCTTCCTCCCATCCAAACTCTATTGCATTTTGGCAAAAAAGAATTTTCAAAGCTGATCGAAAATAGAATTCCTGTTCATTTAAGCATTACACTCACTCCCATTGGAACATTAGAAATTTCCCTTTGCAGCGCTATTTCAACCCATCAATGGTCTTTGGAATTCCAATTAAAAAATGCAGCAAAGCAAGAGGATGCGGCTCTTTTGGTTGGCAAAGGCAGAAATGATGAGACATTTGAAGCCAAAGATTTAATCCTTGCAAAAGAAGCAATTGGTCAAGCTTTTTCAAAAGATGGAAAAATTCCCCAAGAAAAATTAATGGAGCATTTAGAAATTCTTTTAGAAAGACCAAGGCAAGACTTTCCAGCCAGTGTGTTAAGATCTTTTTTTGATGCCCTTATAACTTGCTCTGATAGACGGCACTTAAATAAAAGCCGTTTTTTTAATTTAGCGGGCTTTTTTTTAAGACCGGGATTTGGCTATCCTTTAGATGATTTTCGCATGAAGAATTTATGGAAAATCATTTTAAGTGAAAGTAAAATTCCTCAAAATGGAGACTGTTATATTCAGAAGCTGATCTTTTTTAGAAGAATTGCCGGAGGCTTAAATAAAGGCCAGC
>DAORNI010000008.1:0-11206 GCA_035440845.1 Parachlamydiaceae bacterium
ACATCGCCAAGCTGAAAAACAGTGGCTCTGATTCCATCTATTGAAATAGCAAAATCATCTGAGAGATCCAAATAAAAAATCACCTCTCTGCTTTTTTCTTTATCTTCAATTTCTGGAAGAGCATTTAAATAAAATAAAAACTCAAAAACATTTTCCTTTGCAAAAGCCGTGATTTTTTTGCAATTACCCCCTTCGATTGACAAGGTATGCAAGCGCTCTTTTGTCCCCCACTTGAGTCTAAATGGTGAAAAGCCATAATCTTTGGGGAAAGACAAGGGCTCTTTTTGTTCCAAAAAAGAGAAACTATATTCTTCGTTTTGCAGGACTAAAAACGAGCGGTCTTGAATTTCTCCAACATAAGAGTGCAACGATTTTTTTTCTGCTTCAGTTATTGTCAAAGGCATTTCCCGGATCAAAGCAGCCTGTAAATGAAAAGCTGCTGGTTTTTTAGCGCGTTTAGAAAAAGCCTCTGTCATATAGCCCATAAAAAGGTCATAAAGGCAGCTTTCCGGCTCAAAACCAGCTTGAAGTTCAAAAAGACAAGGCCCTACATAGGCGCTCAAACGCTTATCCCACGTTTTTAAAAGATACTCTAAAAAGCCTTTAAAAAAGCTTTTGCTCAACTCTTGATGCACCATCTGAGAAGCAACCATCAAAATGCTTAAAGCTTCCGGAGAAAAAGCTTCTTTTGGCAGCACTTTAAATTCTTCTAAAAATAAAAGTCCCTCTTTTTCCAGCTCGCTTTCATTAAAAAGTTTGGCTGTAGCGTAAAGACCAGCTGCCATTTGCACACGCATTAGAAAAGGCGGTTTTTTTTCTTTCATGAGTTGCCGGCAATAGTCTGCAAGCTTTTTTAAAGAATTTTCTAATCGACTTCTTAGTTGATCGCCTAAAACAGAAGAAAAACCATGCAAGATCCAATAGATAGGCGCCAAAAGGCGAGCAGCCGTATAATAATCGGAGCCTTTTGGATATTCATGCAAGTAAAGGGGAAAATTGCCATCTTCTTGTTGAAAAAAAAGAAGTTTTTCCAAATGGGCTTTGCCTCTTGCAATATTTCCTGCCATTCTCGTTTGAAATAAAGCAAGAACAAATAAAAAATTTTCAACTATAGCAATAGTGTGCTGTTCTTCGTCTTCTAAAGCATGGTATTTTAAATGGATATAATGTGTTTGAGGGCTTAAATGCTTTTCGCCATAAGCTAGAGCCAAATCATTTAATTTTCTTAAAGTTTGATCCATGTTAAAGTCTAATGCCTCCTGCTACCTCTAAATTCTGCCCTGTGATATAGGGGCTTTTCAATAAAAAAAAGACAGTCTCTGCAACTTCTTCAAAAGTGGCTGTACGCTGCATGGGAAGAATTTCTGGCCTGTTTGCTCCATCTATGGAATTTTCTAAAATGCCTGGCGAAACCATATTGATGGAAACTTGCGAAGAGGCATACTCTTTTGCAAAGCTCCTTGTCAGCATTAAAAGAGAGGACTTTGTCAAACTATATGCTGTAGAATAGCTCTCTGCCCTTTTTCCATCAATGCCCACTGTCCCTATGTTGACAATACTTCCCTTTTCTTTGGAAATAGTGGGCAAAAGCGCTTGCATCAAAAGAAAAGGCGCATATAAATTGGTCTCAAAAAGATGCTTCATCTCTTCAACCGATGTCTCTTGCGGTTTTTTTATAAGGTAGTTTCCTACATTGTTGACAAGCCCTTTTGTAGACGGGACGCGGCTTTGATAAGCATCGACAAATGCCTGGACACCACTTATTGTTGAAAAGTCGCCATAAACGCTTTCAGCTAAAACGCCAAAGCTTTTACAAAGAGAAACTAAAGAAAGAGCGTCCTCTTTACTGTTTTTATAATGGACAACTACATTTTCTCCACTTCTTGCAAGATGCAAACAAATCGCTTTTCCAAGATTTTTAGCAGCACCGGTAACTAGTGTAAAACTCATCTTCTGATTCCTTTTTCAAGCTCTATCACTGCATAATGTGCTTCTTTTATGGCGGATGGTTTTTTAATTTTAAGGGATCCCCAAGTGATTGGAAATTCTTTAAAAAGCGCTTCCAGAAGCTCCAAGGCCAAAGTCTCAAGAAGATGATATTTTTTTTCAACAGCAAAGCTTTTACAAAAATCAGATAATTTTTCGTAGCAGACAGCTTTTTCAAAATGATCATTTTTTGTTGGCAAAGAAAAATCATATTCCACCCTCACATCAAAATAGAGGTCTTGCACCTGATTTCTCTCTTCTTTTAAGACGCCAATGATGCAAGAAACTTTGTAATGGTCAAAACCAATGATGCCAAATACCATTTTACCTCATTGCCAATAAACTGAGAAAACGCTATAACCTAAACTTTTTAGGTTTTACCCCGTAGGGTTGCACTATGATAAACTATTACCGCATTTATGTCTTGCTTCTATTTCTATTTTGCGTATCACCAAATTTTGCTGAAAATGGCAAAGAAATGACAATAAAAGAAGAAAATAGAAAGATAGAAGAAGAAATCCCACTACCTCCCTCTTTGCGCCAGCAAAAAAAGCAGGAATTGCCGCGAGAAGACAATTTCATGAAAGAATTTTTGAACATGCTGTTCACTCTTGGCAGCATCATTGCCCTTTTAATTCTTGCAAGCTGGATGCTAAAGCGCATTGCCAATACCAGGATCCAGCAAATGAATGAATCCAGCCTCATTAAAATTTTAGAAAGACGCACAGTCAGCCCAAAACTCTCTCTTTACCTTGTAGATATCAAAGGAAAGCAAATAGCAATTGCTGAGTCGCATAGTGCTCTTTTGCTTTTAAAAGATATCCCGCAAAATTCTGAAGAATTAGAAGAATCACAATTTAAGGATGTATGACCAAATGTTAAAAAAATATTTTTTTGCTCTCTTTCTCCTTAGCAGCCAAACAAGCTGCTACCGAATGCCAACAGACCATGACTACTGCCTGGTGCCAAACCTTAACAATCCAGATATTACCCGGGACAAAGGCACTAACAAGCTAGCTCCTGGACTTGGCTTTTAGAACCTGTTTAATATCTATGATCAGAATGCTTTGCTACTATAAATTCGCTAAAAACCCACAAAAAATTTTCGGAATATTCATAAATATTGCAAATTTTTTTTATGGGCTTCTAGTAAATTTTAACAAACAAATCATCCAATCGAAAATATTAAACAGGTTCTTAAAAAAGTTGCTTTTTGCTCTCAATTAATCTAGTATCTAAACTCTTTAAGAAAATAGGCTTACTATCATGCTAGTGCTGACAAGAAAAAAGGAAGAAAAAATTACAATCGGAAAGAACCGAGAAATTATTATTACTATTTTAAAAATTCAAGGCGATAAAGTTTCGATCGGGATTGAAGCTGATCCGGAAACACCAGTTTATCGAAGCGAACTCCTGACAAGGGAGCGCAAAAAAGAAAATGAGCCAGTCTGCATTAAAACATTGCAGATCGACATCGAAAAAGAACAGCAACTCACACCTACTTAAAAAAATTATGAAAAAAAAGAATAAACAAACAACTAATCTAGAAAATTTAATGGCCTATTTTCAGACCCAAGGATTTGAACCTGTTTTGCAAGAGACTCAAGGTCAGCTTCAGATGCAAATCAAAATTGAAAAAGTGGAATTCCCTTTTTTTGCAAAAGTCAGAGAAGATGGCAGCATCATCCAGCTTCTTGCCTATTTTCCATGCAATATCAAAGAAGGTGCAGAAGCAGATACTGCAAGAAGCTTGCATCTTTTAAATAAAGAAATAGACATCCCAGGCTTTGGCATGGATGATTTGAACAGCCTTATTTTTTACCGCTGCATGGTTCCATGTGCAAATTCAGCTTTTGATCCTGCCGTTATGGAAAGATTTTCAAAGGCAATACCAGCTATTTGCCACTCTTTTTTTCCGATGATTTTTGCAGTCAGCCAAGGCAAAACAAAATATGCCGAAATCGCAAGCCAATACGAGACCATGCTAGATGACAACGAGGAAGAAAATGCAGAAGAGACCGCAAAGACATGAGGCCTATTTACTACGATACAGAAACAACTGGCATTAAAACTGATAAAGACCGCATTGTAGAAATTGCCGCTTATGACCCTGTCAATGAGCGCACTTTTGAAAAGCTCGTGAACCCTGGTTGTCCAATCCCTCATGAGGCATCTTCTGTGCACCACATCACAGACGAAATGGTTAAAGAAAGCCCTTCTTTTGCAGAAGTTGCAAAAGAATTTATTGAATTTTGTGAGGGCGATATTGTCTTGATCGCTCACAACAATGACAACTTCGACTTGCCTATTTTAAGAAGCGAATTCACCCGCCATAGCGTTTTAATGCCAGACCACTGGAAATTTTTAGACAGCCTCAAATGGGCAAGGCGCTATCGCAGCGACTTGCCGCGCCACCCCCTGCAGTTTTTGCGTGAAGTTTATGGCATTGCCGCAAATAATGCCCACCGGGCATTGGACGATGTGATTGTCTTGTATCAAATATTTAGCCAAATGGTGGATGATCTGTCGTTTGATGAAATTTTCTCCTTGATGAATAGGCCGACAAAGATTTTGCATATGCCTTTTGGCAAATACCAGGGAAAGCCGCTGCAAGAAGTTCCAATAGACTATTTGAAATGGCTGATCTCTTCTGGTGCTTTTGAAAAGGCAGAAAATCAAGAACTCAAAAAAAGCTTTGAAAGCCAGGAAGTCTTCCGCGGAAAACTCTCTTTTGCGCTATAATAACCTGATTTTTGTTAAGGCATAACCGTCGTCGAAGCAGCTCATCCCCAACAGGCTTAGCAATTGACGACAAGCCCCAGACGCTGGCGGATATGACTTTATTTCTTGGAATTGGTATAAGCTAACAAGCCTTCATTGCGCAGTTTGCAAGCGGGGCAATCTTTGCAGCCCATATGACGGATGCCATTATAGCAAGTGATGGTCTCTTCTAAAAGGTAGTCTAAAACACCAAGAGAATCGGCTAGAGCCATCGTCTCTTTTTTGGTCATCAAGACAAGCGGCGTGCGAATAGTAAACTTTGGATCATCCAAATCGATCCGCAAAATCTGCTCCATCAAATCCATGTAGGCACGGCTACAATCCCGATATCCAGAATTGGCAGCTTCCACCTCAATCACACCCATGAAAATGCAAGAGGCTTGTAAATGGTTAGCATGAATAGCTGCAATGCGCGCCATCAAGCCATTTCGTCCTACGACAAGTGTATTTGGAGAGGCATTTTCTGCTTTTAGGATAGTCATTGAATGGTTGGTCAACGCATTTTCAGTAATTTCGCTTAAAGCGTCAATATTAATCACTACGTGATCCACACAAAAATGATCAGCAATTTTAGCTGCCTGGATAATTTCGTTTGAGTGCTTCTGATTGTAGCTAAAAGATAAGCTAAGAACATTCTCCTTTTGAAATTCATCAAGGGCAAGCTTTAAGCAAATGGAAGAATCCATCCCGCCAGAGTGGACGACAACTGCATCTTTTTTCATGCTTAGCTTACCTTTCAGCTTGCGGTGCATGCATCATGTCCCACATATTTTTAAATCCCTCGCACGTTTCCAAAAGCTCATCTTTTGTCCCTTCTGCCACTTTTTCTCCTTTCTCAAGGTAGATGATCTTATCTGCATCTTCAATGGTTGAGAGCCTATGGGCAATGATCACTTGGGTCACTTCACCCTTTAGTTCTTTGATCGCTTCTTTAATTTTATTTTCGCTCACATTGTCAAGAGATGATGTTGCCTCGTCCATAATTAAAATAGGTGCTTTTTTAACAAGTGCTCTTGCAATAGCAAGACGCTGTTGCTGACCTCCAGATAGGTTTTTTCCTGTCTCGGACAGCTCGGTGTCATACCCTTTTGGAAGATCTAAAATAAACTCTTCTGCGTGCGCTTTTTTAGCAGCCGTTTGTATTTCATCCAGCGAATAATTTTTTCCATAGGAGATATTGGCAAAAATTGTATCTAAAAATAAGAAGGGCTTTTGTGGAATAAAGGCGATCTGGTCTCTCAAAGATTTTTGCGTAAAGGCCGTGATGCATTTTCCATCGATCAAGATTTTTCCTTTCTCTAAATTATAAAGCCGCGGCAGAAGCTGTACAACAGTTGACTTTCCAGCTCCAGTTGGCCCGACAATGGCAACTGTTTGGCCTTTTTTAATCGAAAAATTAAGCCCTTTTAAAATCCATTTATTATCGTAGCGGAACCAGACATCTTCAAACTGAATCTCTTTTTGAAAGGCCAAAAACTCTTTGGCATCTTGCCTATCTTGAATATCTGGCTTTAAATCGAGCACTTCAAACATGCGTTCTGCTGCTGCAATGCCGCGCTGGATATGTGCATTCTCTTCTGCAAATTTTTTGATCGGCATATAAAAAAAGTAGAGCATGCCGCAATAAAAAAAGAGTTCTGGAAGCGTCATCTGCAGGACATAAAGGCCATACAAAAGCGCCGTTGCCAAAAAGCACATCCCAATAATATGCACAATGGGGCTAGTCGAGAGATCATAGCGCGCACTTTTTTTCTCAAGACTTGCCATTTTCTCATTTTGCTCACGGTATTTTTTTAAGGAAAAATCTTCCATCGCAAAGACTTTGACTGTTTGGATGCCGGCTAAAAAATCGATGAGGACAGAAGCAAATTTTTCCTGGTTTTGCTGGAGCTGCTTGGAAATGCGTTTTACCCCTTTTGTCAAAAAAGCGATCGGAAAAACAATCAAAGGAAATCCCAAAAAAATAATGAGCGAAAGCTGCCATGAGGTAATAAAGCAAAGGATCAGTGTGGAAATGACAGTAAAAGGCGTTTGAAGGTAATTAACAAGACATGCATTGATGGACTCTGCAATTTGAGAGGCATCACCAACTGCCCTGGAAGATAAAGAGCCAATATTATACTGCTGGAAAAAAGACATCGGTAATGACTGGATATGCTCAAAATAATTTTGCCGAAGCGCTTGGCTGACACGAATAGCAACAAGCCTTGTTGTAAACCTGTGCAAAAACAAGCTAAGTGATTTAAAAACGGCCACAGCAATAAGCATGATGGCAAGACTCTTTACATTGCCAGAAAGGGGCAATATTTGGCTTACCTTGAGCATCAGCTTGTCGATCGTGCCCCCGCTTTTTCTCTCTGTCAAGTAATTTGTCACATCCTGCTTTGTGATAAAGCCTTTGTTTTCCTTGTCAATTTCTGCAAATTTTAATTGCAACCTCTCTTTTTCAATCAAGTCTTGACCTTTTTGACCAAGCACATCAAAAAGCTCTGGGCCTTTTTGGGTGATCACGCCTATTGCTAAAATTTCTAACTGCGAAGCAACTGTCAAAAGACACATCGCAACTGCCGTTAAAAAAAGCATTAAGCGATTTTTACGGTTTTTAAAGGCAATTTTAAATAGCTTTCTCATGGGGAGATTTATTGATTTTTTCGAATTTACCCATTTTGCGGAATTTTAAATAACGCTGCTCAATCAAGACTTCTCTTGGAATGTTCTTGAAAGTTTGCCACTGCTCCAATATAAATTTCTTCACATGGGCATATGTTTTTCCAGGGTCGTGATGTGCACCGCCCAGTGGTTCGTCTATGATCACATCAATAATTTCAAGCTCCAGCAGATCTTCAGAATTTAATTTTAAACTTTTAGCAGCTTCCGTATTTTTAGCTGCATCTTTCCATAAAATAGAAGCACAGCCCTCTGGTGAAATGACCGAATAATAAGCATGCTCCAACATACCCACAACATCACCAACGCCCATTCCAAGAGCACCCCCAGAACAACCTTCTCCTATGACGACCACAATAATCGGCGTTTTGATCCTAGACATCTCGCGCAAATTATTGGCAATCACCCAGCCCTGTCCCCTCTCTTCAGCTTCAAGACCAGGATAAGCACCGGGAGTATCTAAAAAAGAGACGATGGGCAAATTAAATTTTTCTGCAAGCTTCATCAAGCGAAGAGCTTTTCTAAAGCCTTCTGGACTTAACATCCCAAAATTGCGGTGGACGCGGCTTTCAGTGTCGTGGCCTTTTTCTTGTCCGATCACCACACAGTTCATGTCGCCAATTTTAGCAAGGCCACCAATTAGCGACTGATCATCTGCAAAGCTGCGATCGCCGGCAAGCTCATGAAAATTATGACAAATATTTTTAATGTAATCAATGGTGTGAGGTCTTGCCGGATGGCGGCAGATCATTACGCGCTGCCAGGGAGTAAGCTCCGAATAGATCCCTTTTTTTAATTCTTCTAATTTTTTTTCCAGCTTTTTAATTTCGTTATTAAATAAAGGATTGTCCTGATTTTGTTTTTTTAGGTGATCGATTGCTTTGACATACTCATAAATTTGCTTCTCATGCGGTAAAATATCCAAAATAAAACCTCTATTTTTCAATGCCCGGCAGTTTTGCGTCGTAAAAATCTTTGACCAACTCAACTATTGTAGGCTTTGTAATAATAATTGCAAATAATTCTTCTATATCTGCAGTGGCAAGCCTGATGCAGCCATCGCTTTCATATTGACCCAAACTTGAAAGATCCTCTAAAGGCTCGCCCTTCTTCTCCAAATTCCAAGGCACTCCATGGATGCCAAAACCTTTTGCAGGGCTGCTGCAACCGGCCACCTCTTTTTCAAAAGGAATCCAGCGCGATCCAAAAACAGAGACCATCTCAATTTGCTGGCCATTATGAAAGCCCATTGTTTTTGGCTTATAGATCGCAATTTTATTGCCCAGGCTATATTTGCCAACTGGCGTCAAAAGCCCGGAAGCTTTTTCAGGAGCTGGCCTTCCAAGACCCACTTTATAAGTTTTTAGTAAAATGCGCTCATTCTTATCAATGTCCAGCGCATAAAACCACAATTTGCTGCGGCTGATGTCAATTAATAAATAAAAATTTAAATTAATATCTGGTCTTAAAACATTGAACTGATCGCCTTCTCCAATTTCTTGCTTAAAGTAATCAGGCTTTCCATTCAAGCTGCGCGCAATAAAATGGCGCGATGTCGCAAAATGGCTTGCATAATCAGAAAGCCAGGCGGGGCGCCCTTTTTGCCAGGCCACTCTTGACTTATAAGTAATGGTTTCCACTATCGGCAATTTTTCGCCCTGTTTGTTAAAAAGTTCTGCAATGCGGTCGGTCTCTGGCAAATCTGCAGAATCACTTTTTGCTACAAACCCACGTAACTCTTTCTCTTTGCTTGGCGCAGTCTCAACAATCACTTCTTTTGTTTTTTTAGCTTCTCTTGGCTCTTCTTTTTGTCTTGCTTCTTCTCTTCGCAAAGGCTTGACTTCTGGATCAAGATCTACTTCTATTAAAGCAGTCTCTAAAACAAGAGAAGAAGATGGAACCAAATTTTTCTTTTTCTTAAAAACAGCCGCAATCCCAATTGTACCAAATAAAACTAAACCAATCAATATCAATAATTTAGGAAACGACATTTCTTATAACCCCAAGCTTTTAAAAACAAAGATTTATCACTCTTGTACAATCATATATAATCATAAGTATTTTGGATAATTTTATAAACAGACTTCTTTAGAAATTTGGCTTTTTCAGAAAACAGGAATTTTGCATGGACAATAATGAACGATGAACAAATGGACAGCATGGTTCATGGCAGTCCATCGTCCATCATGTCCAAAAAATCTTAAGGTGCTTCAATAAGCTTGCGCATTTTTTTGCCGGGAGTGAATTTGACGGCATTTCTTGCCGGGATAATGATGGGTTCATCTGCTTTTTTTGGATTGCGTCCAATTTTTTGCTTGCGCTGTACAACTTCAAACACGCCAAAATCACGAAATTCCAATCTTTCGCCTCCAGACAAACTGTCTATCATTTTATCCAGAAAAGCTTGGATCACATGCCTTACATCATTTGGATGGATTCCCCTCTCTTGCGATATGATATTGATCAGCTTTTTTTTAGTCATCGTGCTTTGTTTTGTCATGGTTGTCATATAATTTAAAGATCTCCTCAATTGTTTTTTTGTAAAATCGTAATTTCTCATCATAATCAACGAAAGATTCGTTTCAAGAATATTTTTTACAGTTTTCATTTTTTTTAATTTTTTACTCGAACAAGCAGCTTATTTTTTTTTCCGGCCGCAAGGAGCATTAGACGTTCGTTGATCAAATCTTTTTTAGAAATTACATATTGTTCATCTTCGATACGTTCATTGTTCAAATAAACGCCGCCGTTTTGCAAAAGCCTCCTGCCTTCGCCTTTACTAGAAACAAGGGATGTTTCTGCCAAAAGATCGACAAGTTTTGTTCCCTCAATTTTTGATTGGTCAAATTCTTGAGATGGAATATCAGATGCGATATTCTCTAAAATTTCAGCGTTCAAGACAGTTTTAGCCCCCGGCTTGATTGTCTCTGTTGCATCCATGGCAGCTTTTAGCTTTGCATCGCCATGTACCAAAAGTGTGACCTCTTCTGCCAACCGCTTTTGAGCGGTGTTTGGAATGTAATCTGGCAAAAGCATCATCTTCTCATAGCGCCTGATCTCGTCCATTTCCATAAATGTCAAAAGAGACATCAAACGGATCACATCAGCATCTGGCACGCGCACCAAGTATTGGTAAAATTCATAAGGAGATAACTTCTCTTCTGAAAGCCAAATAGCTCCCTTTTCTGATTTGCCAAATTTTTGGCCATCGCTTCTTGTCATCAGGGGAAATGTGATGCCAAAAGCTTGCTTGCCATGCACTTTGCGTATCAAATCGGTGCCAGCTGTAATATTTCCCCACTGGTCGCTGCCTCCAAGCTGTATGGAGACGCCCATGTTCTCATAGAGATGTAAAAAGTCATAGCCTTGCAGAGCCTGGTAGCAAAATTCGGTAAAGCTCATCCCCTCTTCTGAATTTAATCTAAGTTTCACACTCTCTTTTGCAAGCATCGATCCGATCCGGAAATTTTTTCCGACATCGCGCAAAAAATCGATAAAAGAAAAATCTTTGAACCAGTCGTAGTTGTTGACAAAAAGGGCTGGACTTTCGTTTTGATTTAAAATTTGGCTTAAATTTTTTCCTATGCCTTTTAAATTTTTTTCTATTGTTTCAGCATCTAAAAGTTTTCTTTCTGCCGCTTTTCCAGAAGGATCTCCAATCATTCCAGTAGCGCCTCCTGCCAGAGCCACTGGCGTATGCCCGCATCTTTGAAACCAGGCAAGTCCCATGATAGGAACCATGCTTCCAAGATGCAAGCTGTCAGATGTCGGG
>DAORNI010000008.1:11224-17794 GCA_035440845.1 Parachlamydiaceae bacterium
CAGTAGACTTTTACCGGATTGTTCACAATTGTCTCTAGTTCTTCACTTGTCATTGCCTCTATAAAGCCGCGCTCTTTTAAAATTTTAATCACATTCAACATAATACATTCCTGATAAAAGCTTAAGAAGTGCCGCCATTGTCTGATTTAAGTGATTTTCTGTCAACAGTCTAGAAAATTTCTTCCTATTATGCTCCCAATCTGTTATGACGAATATAAGTAAAGGAGGTTTTTCCATGCCAAAAGCAAATGACAGCCCGCAAGTTGAAAAATACCGCAAAAAATTAAAAAAAACATTAGAAAATGAAAAGAAACTGATCAATGAAGAAGCGATCAAAAAGACAAAAGCATCTATCCATAAATGGCTTGTCGCCCAATCTAAACAGCGCATCAGTTTAAAAAATAAAGAAATTAATCTCTTTGATGAGAAGCAGCATCCTGCTATTACAAAATCTAAATTTATCCTAAAACTCAGTGAAAATTTGAAAGCAGCCCATATAAAAAACAAACCTATTACAACCGAAAAGTTTAAAGCAAGCAAGCTTTCATAGGATTTAAAAATAGCTGAACATGGACTCTAAAAACGGTAAAATTAATGCAGCTCAAACTGCCCTTGACTTTATTAAACCCGGAATGATCATAGGCCTTGGAACAGGTTCTACATCTGCTTTTTTTATTAAAGCTTTAAGCTTGCTTGTCAAAGATGGCTTAAAAATCAAAGCTGTTGCCTCTTCTATTTCAAGTTATCTTCTTGCTTCTTCTTTAGGAATCAAAATGGTAGAAGACCGCGAAGTGGAAATGCTGGATTTGACGGTAGATGGCGCTGATGAGATCGACCAAAACAAGCAGATGATAAAAGGTGGCGGCGGCGCACTTTTGCGCGAAAAAATTTTAGCCAGCATCAGCCGCGAAATGATCGTTATTGCCGATGAGACAAAGAAAGTCACTCATCTTGGAAAATTTCCGCTCCCTGTTGAAATAGCCTCTTTCGCCTATAAAGCGACTTTAAAGCAGCTTGAAGCCCACGGCTTTTTTCCCTCTTTAAGAAAAAAAGAGGGAAATCTTTTTTACACAGACAACGGCAACTTGATTGCGGACTTGAAATTTCAAGGACTCATTAAAGATCCTGAAATGGAAAACAGGAAATTAAAATCAATTCCTGGTGTATTGGAAACAGGGTTGTTTCTGAATATGGCAAAAAAAGTCATTATCGGTCATGCAGACGGATCAGTTGAAATCATTTAAACATTTGGAAAAGCCATGTTATCTCAACTTATTTCCTTGAATTTTGACAAAATCATGCAGACAAATGCTTATACGGTCATTGTCTTGAGCGGCGAGGGGAAGCGCTTTCCCATCTATACAGAACCAAATATTGGGCGCATTTTGCAAATGTATCTGACAGATACGGAGAGGGTAAGACCTTTGACTTTTGATCTGATCGATTCTATTTTTAATGGGCTTGGCATTGAGATCAAACAAGTGGTCATCAACGACCTTGACGACACCGTTTATTTTGCCAGACTTTTTTTAGAGCAGACATGCAATGGCATTACCCATATCTTAGAAATTGATGCAAGGCCATCTGACAGCATCATCTTGGCTTTGATGAACAACATTCCCGTCTTTTGCACAAGAGAAGTTCTCGACAAAACCATCGCACTGGAAGACTGACACAGAGTCAGTAGCTGATTTTAAAGGACTCGCTGGCCAAGTCGATGAGGGCAGCAACGGCCTCTTCAGCATCCACTCCTGTTGCTTCTATCTTGATTTTAGAGCCTTTAGGGGCAGCAAGGGTCAAAATACCAAACAGCGATTTGGCATTCACGCGATTTTTTCTATGATTTAAAAAAATATCGCTCTTAAAGGAAGCTGCACATTTTACAATTTCAGTAGAAGGGCGGCAGTGAAGTCCCCTGTCGTTCAAAATCGTAAAAGATCCTTGTGAACTTTTCTTTAAATTTCTATACATAAGGCATTCAGACTTCTTTCAAAATTTCATTTAATTGTTAAAACAGCACTTTTTGACATCTTTTTTGTAAAATTTTTCATCCATATTTGCAAATATGAATTTAAAATTTTTTAAAAAATCTATTCAAAAATTGCTTGTTTTTCCAATTAAAGCAAATTTTGAAAGAAATCTTTTCATACTGTCTGATTGATTTAAACGCAAATATTTTGTACGATCGGCCAAAATAATTATAAGGATTTTAAAAATGACAAAGAAAAGAGACGAAGTAAAAAATGAAGACAAATGGAATGTAGAGGCTTTATTTAAAACTCCAAACGAGTGGCAAGAAGCTTTTTCTGCAATTGCCGATAAAAAACCTTTATTTGAAAACGCCATTTTTTTTAAAGGCAAATTAAAAGAAGATCCAGAAACCTTTAAAAACGCTTTTGAAACTGTTTTAGATTTAAGCCGGGTTCTTTCTAAACTCTACACTTATGCACATCTTCGCCATGATGAAGATATCGCAAATGATGCATTTAAGGTCGCTTTTGTCCAAATAAGCTCCCTGATGCATGCCTTTGCAGAAGCCATTTCCTGGTTTGAACCAGAAATCATTGCCATGGATGAGGCCGTATTAAATGAAATAGTGAACTCTCCTCTTTTAAAACCCTATCGCTTTGCTATTGAAAAAATTGCACGCATCAAAAAACACACGCTACCAGAAGAGCAAGAACAGCTTTTAGCAATTGCTGGAAAAGCGCTTGAAACTCCACACCACGCATTTTCTGCTCTAAATGATGCAGACTTTAAATTTGAAGACGCTATAGATTCCAAAGGAAACAAAAAGCCTTTAACACATGCTCTTTTTGGCCTTTATTTGCGCGATCAAGACCGGACTTTAAGAAAAAGCGCGTTTCAAAATGTTCTTCAAAAATATGAGGGCTTTGAAAACACATTAACAGAAATTTTAAACGGGCAGGTGCAGGCGCACTGGCTGAACGCAAGGGCAAGGCACTACTCCTCTTCTTTAGAGGCCTCTCTTTTTCCAAAAAATATTGAACCAGAAGTCTACCACTCGCTAATTGATGCTGTGAACAGCAAGTTGCCTGTTTTGCACAACTATTTCAAATTACGCGAAAAAATTTTAGGAATTGGAAAGCTCCACATCTACGACACGCAAGTGCCTCTTACCAAAGACCTCGACATCAAAATGGATTATAGCGAAGCAGAAGACATCATTATCGAATCTGTTTTGCCTCTTGGAACAGACTATCAAAATAAATTAAAGGATGGATTAAAGAACAAGCGCTGGGCAGACCGCTATGAGAATCAAAATAAACGCTCTGGTGCCTATTCTAGCGGCTGTTTTGATAGTGAACCCTATATTTTGATGAACTATAAAGGCATTTTGCGCGATGTCTTCACTTTGGCTCATGAGGCAGGTCACAGCATGCACAGCTTGCTTAGCCGAAAAAACCAGCCCTACCACTATTCCGACTACCCGATCTTTTTGGCAGAAGTTGCCTCTACATTCAATGAAGAGCTTTTAATGCAGACGCTTTTAAAGCGCTTCACCAAAAAAGAGGAACAAATTTTTTTAATCAACCAAAAAATTGAAGACATTAGAGCCACCCTTTTTCGCCAAACATGCTTTGCCGAGTTTGAGCTTTTCATCCATCAGATGGCAGAGCAAAATATTCCGCTGACACCCAAACTTTTAAAAGAGGAGTACCGCAAGCTTACCGCAAAATATTATGGGGATTTTGTCACTCTTGATCCAGAAATCGACATTGAATTTGCACGTATCCCCCACTTCTACTACAACTTTTATGTCTACCAGTATGCAACCGGGATCAGCGCAGCGTTAAGCCTTGCAGAAAAAGTGCTGAAAGGGGGAGAAAAAGAAAGGGATGCTTACCTCTCTTTCCTAAAAGCCGGCAGCTCTGACTACCCTATTGAAATTTTGAAAAAAGCAGGCGTCGATATGCGCTCTAAAGAACCAGTAAACTCTGCCATTGAAAAATTTGAAGGATTAGTAAAAAAACTGGAAGCTTTACATATTTAGCACTCTTTGCAAAAAAGTGCTAAATTTATCTTGTGCAAAAAGTCCTCTTCTTATTATTCTGCTATTTTTAAAACCTTTACAAGGAGATTAATAATGGGTCACTCGTGCTGCCAATCCAAATGTGAGTCAAAGACAAAATTTCAACCGCTTGGAAACCGTGTTCTTGTTCAAAGGCTAGAACAGGAAGAAAAATTAAAAGGCGGAATTCTGCTTCCGGATTCTGCAAAGAAAAAACAGGAAAAAGCACGCGTTGTCGCCATTGGAACTGGCAAAAAAGACAATAATGGCAATTTTATTGAGATGCCAGTAAAAGTGGGCGATATTATTTTAATGGAAAAATATTCTGGCCAAGAGATCAAAATAGATGAAGAAGAATTTATGATCTTAAAAGCTGATGATATTATGGCAATTGTAGAATAATTTTTTAAAAGGAGCATTAAAGATGGCAAAAGATATTAAATTCAAAGAAGAAGCACGCCAAAAAATTGCAAAAGGTGTCAGAACTTTAGCAGATGCTGTCAAAGTAACTTTGGGTCCCAAAGGCCGCAACGTCATTATCGATAAATCTTATGGCAGCCCCCATATCACAAAAGACGGTGTCACTGTTGCAAAAGAAATTGAACTAGAAGACAAGCACGAAAATATCGGCGCTCAAATGGTAAAGGAAGTGGCAAGCAAAACGGCTGATAAAGCAGGCGATGGCACAACAACTGCAACAGTACTTGCAGAGAGCATTTTTATAGAAGGTTTAAAAAATGTGGCAGCAGGAGCCAACCCTCTCGATCTAAAGCGCGGGATGGAAAAAGCTGTCAAAACAGTTGTAAAAGAGCTGCAAGCTTTAAGCAAACCCATTAAAAACAACCAGGAAATTGCACAAGTGGCCACTATTTCTGCCAATAATGACCATGAAATTGGAAAAATTATTGCAGAAGCCATGGAAAAAGTAGGCAAAGACGGCACCATCACAGTAGAAGAAGCAAAAGGCTTTGAGACCACGCTGGATGTTGTAAAAGGCATGAACTTTGACCGCGGCTACCTCTCTGCATATTTTATGACGAACGCAGAAACACAAGAATGCGTGCTAGAAGATGCCTATGTTTTAATCGTTGAGAAAAAAATTGCCTCAATTCGTGAACTGATCCCTATTTTACAAGCTGTGGCAGAAACAGGACGACCTCTTCTTATCATTGCAGAAGACGTCGAGGGCGAAGCATTAGCGACACTTGTTTTCAATCGCTTAAAAGCTGGCTTAAAAGTAGCTGCCGTAAAAGCTCCAGGATTTGGAGACAGAAGAAAAGCGATTTTGGAAGATCTTGCGATTTTAACTAAAGCTCAAATGATCAGTGAAGAGCTTGGCATGAAGCTGGAAGATGCAACGCTTGAAATGCTAGGCTTTGTGAAAAAAGCAGTCATTGGAAAAGAGAACACAACGCTAGTAGAAGGCGGGGGCGACAAGGCAAAAATCCAGGAGCGCGTCAATTTATTAAAGCGCCAAATGGAAGAAACAGATTCTACCTACGACATCGAAAAGTTGCAAGAGCGCCTTGCAAAGCTTGCAGGAGGCGTTGGTGTGATCCGTGTTGGCGCTGCAACAGAAGTGGAGATGAAAGAGAAAAAAGACCGCGTAGATGATGCCCAGCATGCAACAAAAGCAGCAGTTGAAGAGGGCATCTTGCCAGGCGGTGGTGTGGCCTATATCCGCTGCATGCCGGCATTGCAAGAGCTGATCCAAACATTAAAAGGCGATGAAAAAACAGGTGCTCAAATTATCTTGAAAGCACTTGGCGCCCCTCTTCGCCAAATTGCTGAAAATGCAGGCCAAGAAGGTGCCATTATTATCCAGCAAGTAGAGATGGCCAAAGGCTCTAATGGATATAATGCGCTGACTGGTGAATTTGTCGATATGATTGCAGCCGGCATTGTAGATCCTGCAAAAGTAGCGCGCACGGCGCTTGAAAATGCAGCCTCTATTTCTGGACTTCTCATCACAACAGAAGCTTTAGTTGCAGATGTGAAAGAAGACAAGAAAGCTCCTAGCATGACAGGTGCCGGAATGGATTATTAATCCGGTCTGGGAGTTGCTTTAAAGCAACTCCCAATAAAAGTTTATTGCAAAAAAGTTTCAAATAAGCAAAAATCCTGAATTTCTTTTATGTCCACACTAAAACAAAAGGAATTTTATGAAATTCATGAATATGCTCAAAAAAAGTTTAGTGGCAGTTTCGCTTGTAGCGGGAACTTTTAACTTAACAGCCTTTCCCAATCAAAACATCCACGCTCCTATCTATCATCCAGATGGCCATATGGCATGGAATGGTAATGAATATGCTCCTTTTTACTACGACAACTACTCGATCGTCTGGGCAGGGCTTAAAAATCCGCGTTCGCTTTTTTCCTACAAAAATGGATCTAAAGTATGGGACGGCTTCTTATACAGGGATTATACATATAACTCCTCCCTTACAACTATTTACCACATGAATGGACAAAAAGCCTGGGGCGGAATGTCGAGGAAAGACTCTTTTTATGATAGTACTTGCGCCATCTACCACGCT
>DAORNI010000008.1:17804-26554 GCA_035440845.1 Parachlamydiaceae bacterium
ATGGTCAAAAAGCCTGGGGAGGACTTTTTAAAGAAGAATGTTTCTTTTCTACTCATTCTTGTACAGTCTACTATAACAATGGAATGACGCTATGGCGCGGAGGCTTTAAAAAAGACTATCCTTACATGGATACAAAAACAACTTATGTTTACCACTCCAATGGTGCTCTTGCCTGGAGAGGCGGCTTTGCAAAGGATAGCTACTCTGAATATTCAAATGCAGTCTATTATAAAGGCGGAGAGCTTGCCTGGAGTGGCAGACCAACAGATCCTCTTTATGATCCAGCAGGAAATATCATAACAGGACGCACAGATTCCATTACGCTTGATCTTGGCAACTGCTCAACTCTTCATGTCCACTCAAATGGATTTATGCAGCTATTTGTCGGTCTTGGAAATAGCAGTTCTTTAATTTTTACAAACAATAACGACGATCCAGAGCTTTTAATGGCACTTGATTATCCGGCTTATGTTTTAATATTTAATCCACGCTCATCAGATAAACCAGCGCGTTTTATAGCTTATAACAAAACATTTTTAGTTATAGATTAGGATTTCTCTCAAAAAATAGGCTGTTCCACATGTAATTCTCAAAAAGACCCTCTGTGGGATACCCTAAAATAGAATAAGCAATATAGATCGCTTCAATAGAACTTAAGCCGCGCCCGACGTCCGAGCAATCATCTTGCTTTCTTGGATAGGCTGTTTTAAAATGATCAGGCAAGCTCCTTTTTTCTATTGTGTGCAAAAGAGGACTGCTTTTATACATTTTATCGGCATAGCGCCAGGTACCATCTAAAATAAATAGCCCCTTTCCGGCATCTTCTTTACTTAAAAGAGGACCCTCAAAAGAGAGCATGATATAAGAGGGAAGTTCTAAAATTGTATCGTAAGGATAGGTATAAAATTTAAAATCGGGACGTTTTTCAAGTCCTGTCAATGTGCATTTTTTTAAATTTTCGCGTCGATGACGCAATATGACTGTAGGTAAATATTCCATAATTTTCTTTGCTAAAAAGAATTATAACTCATAGATTAGAATTAATCAACCCATTACAAAGGATATACACGATGCAAAAGTTTCTTATTTTGCTCTATGCTGTACTAGTCTCTTTCAGCTTGTCTGCAGAACATGGCCAGTCTAGGATCAATTGGATCACAAACTATGAAGAGGCCTTGAACCAATCCAATGCCAATTCAAAACCCATCCTATTGCTTTTCACAGCCTCTGACTATTGTCCCTGGTGTGTCAAACTTGATTCTGAAGTATTTCAGACTGAAGAATTTGCAAATGCAGCAGCTGATAAATTCATCTTTGTCATGCTGGACAACCCATCAAATGGCAAACTACCGGCCAACCTCCTTGCACAAAACCAGCAATTGAAAAAGCAGTACCGCGTAAAAGGTTTTCCAACCGTCATCCTCATTAACGGTAAAGGTCAAAAAATTGGAGAAACAGGCTATAAGCAGGGCGGAGGAAAGCAGTATGCAGAACATCTCCTAAAAATGGTAGGAGAATTTTCTAATTATCAGCAAAAAATAAGCAGTCTTGACAAGCAGAACTTTTCTGGTCAAGAACTTAAACTTTTTTATGAAAAAGCCCAAGAATTTGGGCTTTTAAAAGACATGAACAAAATTATGGCAGCCGGCATCAAGTCAGACCAAAAACAATTTTTTTTACTGGAGCGCTACCGTTTTTTGGCCAATGAAGGGCAATTTGAATCTAAAGAGGCCATTTCCTTAAAAAAACAGCTGCTTGGAAATGATCCAAAAAATGAGAATCTGACGCACTACCATGTTGCAATTATTGATTTTGAAACAGTTGCCACCATGTCCAATAACAAAAAACAATCGGCTGATTTTTTTATTGCTCCTCTTTCTAATTACATTGAACGCTTTGGTAAACAAGACAAATCAAATCTCTGGCGTTTGCACATGATCATTTCGCAAGTTTATTATGACAAAGATCAGAAGGAAAAAGCTTTGCAGCATGCAGAATTAAGTTTAATCTCTGCACCACCGCTTGTCCAATCTGAAATTCAAATCGTCATCAAAAATATGCGCGAGCACTTCCCAAGCTCTATTGCAAATTCTAATTAATCTGATCCCATTTTGTTAAATTCAATAAATCTTTTGGAATATCAAATAAAAATCTTGATGGAGAAGAAGAAATTTCTTGTCCTTTTTGCTTGCGCTTTGTCGCCATAGCGATCACAAGCCTATGCATCGCCCTTGTAATGGCTACATAAAAAAGCCTTCTCTCCTCTTCCACACCAGTCTCTTTCAAACTTTTCTCGTGAGGAATGATATGGTCTTCCACTCCAACTAAAAAGCAAAAAGGAAATTCAAGCCCTTTGGCACTGTGAAAGGTCATCAAGCTTACCTTGTCTTCCTCAAAAGATTTGCTGCTTGATTTTTTCCATTCCTCTTGCAAAGCAATAATGGAAACAAAATGGTGCAAGGAAGGCTCATCTTTAACCTCTGATGCTTCATATTCTTTTAAAACTTGCACAAATTCTTGCACATTTTCCCATTTAAAAGAGCGCATTTGTTCACTTTTTACTTCTTCATCAATCGCTCTCTTATAATTAATTTTTTCAATCAGCCACTTGAGAGAATCATGCAAAGGCTCTTGTAAAAATCTTTTTTTAGCTTCTTCAATGGTCTCCACAAAATGGAAAATTCCATTGGCAGTTTTTGCAGAAATCTGGAATTTTGATTTAAAACTTTCATCATCAACAACTTGTTTTAATACTTCCCATAAAGGGACATCTTGGGAGCGGTTATAGGCAGTCAACTGATCTAAAGAGCTCTCTCCAATTCCTCTTCTTGGCTGATTGATAATGCGAAGAAGTGCTTCTTGATCTTTTGGATTAGAAATGAGTCTAAGATACGCTTGCAGATCTTTAATTTCGCGCCTTTCATAAAACTCTGTCCCTCCAAAAATCTGAAAAGGAATGCCGCGCACAAATTGACCTCTGTCTTGCCAGGCTTGCTTCATCAAAGCAAATTCAAATGCTCTAGAGAGTGCATTAGAGCGGTAAAGAATGGCAAAATCTTTCCATTTGGCATTTAAAGACTCTTTCATTTTCAGCATGCGGCAGACTACAGCTTCTGCTTCGGATACTTCATTTGGGGCAAAAAATAATTCAATTTTATGACCCATTCCCTTACTGCTCCAAAGCGACTTAAGGCGCCTGTCCTTATTTAAAGAAATAACAGAGTTAGCGGCTTTTAAAATGGTATTGTTAGATCTGTAATTTTGCTCCAACTTGATCATTTTGTCATGTTCAAATGTCAAAATATTTTGCACATTTGCTCCACGCCAGCCATAGATAGACTGATCATCATCTCCTACTACGCATAGATTGCGATATTTTGAGGCGAGTAGCTCTGCCAGCCTGCATTGGATGGGGTTTGTATCCTGATATTCATCGATCATGATGTAGCGGTATTGCTCTTGATATTCGTTTAAGATATCTGGGCATTTTTCAAAAAGCTCGACTGACAAAGAGAGCATATGATCAAAATCGACTGCGTTATAAGCTCTTAGAGAATCTTGCAATCTTGCATAAACAGTCCTTGTAAATTCATCATGCCAAGAAGAGCCTGTGCCTTCAATTTCTTCTGGCTTCAAACCCTTATTTTTAGCTTTTGCAATTGCCTGCACAGCGTGGCTTAAAGAGGGTAAGTCTGCTTCTCTTTCTAAAAGATCCCTTGCAATCAGGTTGACAAGCCTTTGCACATCATGTGCATCATAGAGAGAAAACTCTTCCGTATAACCTAGGCGATGGATCTCTTTGCGCAAAATTTTAAGGCAAAAGCTATGGAATGTTAAAAGAGACACCTGTTTGGCATGCAAAGCCCCCACCTCTTTTAAAAGCCTCTCACGCATTTCAGCAGCTGCTTTATTTGTAAAGGTAAGGCCTAAAATGGCTTTTGGAGAAACTGCCTTTTTTTTGATGAGATGAGCGATGCGCATGGTCAAAACGCGTGTTTTTCCACTTCCAGCACCAGCTAAAATAAGCAAGCGCCCATCGGTTGTATGAACAGCTTCTTCTTGCGATGGATTTAATGACATAAAGGTAGCTTAATGCTGCCCGATTAAATAAACAAGTTCTTTTAAAACAGCATCAGAAGTGACATCTTTTGCTTGAGACCTTGGTTTGATATTGAGATCAAAGCCTTTGATCAGAAGGGGTCTGGATAAGCGAAAAGCCTCCCTGACAATGCGCTTAAAGCGATTGCGCTCGTGAGATTTTCCAAAACGCTTGGACACAGTGACTCCAAGCCTTGCATGAGATAAATGATTAGGGCGCACATCTACAATGACAAGACGCCCCACATAACTTTTTGATTGGCGGTTCATGCGTAAGAAATCTATTCTTTTGCACAACCGCATCGATTTTAAAAATGTGTAGTTTATACGCGTGTTAATACTTTGCGTCCTTGGCGACGGCGACGGTTTAAGATTTTGCGACCGCTGGCAGTTGCCATTCTTTTGCGGAATCCATGCTCTGACTTACGACGG
The DNA here is from genome assembly GCA_035440845.1 of Parachlamydiaceae bacterium. Classification (GTDB taxonomy): domain Bacteria; phylum Chlamydiota; class Chlamydiia; order Chlamydiales; family Parachlamydiaceae; genus JBBSJT01. The sequence goes on from DAORNI010000008.1 coordinate 22,335, forward strand.
CGTTTGCTTGGCTGATATGTACGTTTCACAGTTTTTTCCCTTTATTTTTATGTCTTGAATACGTGGATCATACACAGTCTGACAGATAAATTGCAAGCGAAAAGAAAAAAAGCTTCTCCTTCTTAAAAAAGCATTGAAAAGAAAATGGAAATTCAGATATAAACAATGCTTATTCGTTATACAATCAGGAAATGTTTATGAAAGTGAAAGCTTCAATAAAAGCCGACCCATCAAAAGGTGATATTCTTGTTCGCCGTTGTGGTCGTCTTTACGTGATCAATAAAAAAGATCCAAACAGAAAACAGCGCCAAAAAGGCCCTGCTCGTAAAAAATAGGATTTAGAGAAATTATGGCAAAAAAGTCATCTGTTGAAAAAGAAAAACGCCGTGAGAGAATGGTAAAGCTCAAATGGGAAAAACGCCAAGCGCTAAAAGCTAAAGCGGCTAACTTGAATTTAACTGAAGAAGAGCGTCAGGATGCCCGTATTGCTCTCAATAAAATGCCTCGCGATTCTTCAAAAATTCGCTTACGCAACCGTTGCCAGTTAACAGGTCGCGCACGCGGTTTCTTAAGAAAATTCAAAATCTCTCGCCTTACATTCAGGGAAATGGCTCTTGCTGGTCTAATCCCGGGTGTGACAAAAGCCAGCTGGTAGAATTTCAGTAGAATTTAGAGTGCGGTGACTTGTCACCGCTTTGTTTTCAACCCGACTTGTCGGGTTGCATTTAAACACGATATTCTAGGATATAATCTCTTTCTTTCATATCTCCTGTTCTATCATCCATAGTTAAATTTATTTTTTAATAAAAAGAAACCAAGAAAGACGCACAGATTTAAGTGAAAAAAAACTTATGAAAATCACTTTTTTCTTGTAGAAGTTTAACTCTTGGCATGCTAAAGTGAAGAAAGATTTGATTTTTTTAAGGGGGGCGTAAAATATGCTCGATAGAAAAACGCAAGTTGATACCAAAAAGGTAGATACAAAAGAGTTCCACTTGCCAGAGACATTCTTTATCCGCGATATTGAAAATCGTGTTTTTCAAGGTATTGTTTTACAATGCCTTTCACAAATTGAAGGTATTGGCCTTATAGAAGGCAACTTCATTGACAGCATTTTCAGCCGTGGGCAAGAAGGCATCGGTGGCATCCATGTCGACCAGGAAAGCAAAAACCAATCTGTCACAGTTAAAATTGAAATTAACATTCAATACGGCTACTCCATCCCGGAAAAAGCAGAAGAAATTCAAACTCATGTAGCAAATGAGATCACCAAGATCACAGGTCTGCATGTTTCTTGTGTGCATGTGGTGTTTAAAAATGTTTTACCTTTAGACCAAATTAAAATGCTATCGCCTATTGCGGTCGCCTCTTTAGCTGCTGCACCGCGTATCAGCAAAGAATCTGAAGATGACTACAACGACGAATTTTAAATCATGAGCCATTTTCTCTATTATCTTGGAAGCTTTATTGTCGGAATTTTTTCTATCTGTTTGGGCTTTTTATGTTTTTTTGTCCCCTCTTCTGAAGAAAGGTTAGAAAAACTCACTCTATTTATCACCCAAAATCCCTGGTTTTCTTACGTTTTTGGCATCTTTTTTCTGACAGTGGGAATTGCCATTTTAATGAACGTTCGGCTTGGGGCAAAAAAACAGTATTACCGCATTAAAGCGGGCAATCGTGTGACTATTTTAGATGAAAAAATATTTGAACAGTATCTGAACACTTACTGGAAAGAGCTTTTTCCAAAAAATGAGGTGCTAAGCCGAGCCAGCATCAAAAAAAATAAGCTCCACATTACAGCAGATTTGCCGCATGTTCCCATCTTAGAACAAAAAGAGTTGTTAAAGCAGATTGAATCTGACTTGAATGACATCCTCATTAAATATCTTGGATACCATCAAGAGTATATCCTTTCTGTGAGCTTCCATCCAGAAAATTAAAAAAACATTAGCATGCCTCCTCTTTTCCAAAAGCATCTCGATTTATCTAAACAATATTTTAAAAAATTATTGCAACCTGGCGACGTTGCCATTGATGCCACTTGTGGAAATGGACATGATACTCAAGTTTTAGCTTCTCAAATTTTAACGGAAGAGAGCGGAACACTTTATGCTTTAGATATTCAGACAGAAGCTTTAGAATCTACAAAAAAGCGTCTGCAAGAAGAACTGTCTCAAAAAACGTTTGACCGCATCCATTTTTTAAAAAGATGCCACTCTACCTTTCCAAATGAAATTAAAGAAAACTCTGTAAAACTGATCGTTTACAATTTAGGCTATTTGCCACACGGCGATAAATCGATCACAACAATTAGCGATACCACTTTAAAAAGCATTGAAAATGCTTTAAAACTTGTCTCAGATGAGGGTGCCATCAGCATTACCTGCTATCCTGGCCATCCAGCCGGTGAAATAGAAGAAAAAGAGATCTTAAATTTTGCAGCAAACTTAAATCCTTACAGCTTTGTTGTTTGCCACCATCGCTTTATCAACCGTGACAAATCCCCTTCTCTCCTCATCTTGCAAAAAAGATAGATACTTAAGAATGCTAAATTCGTTATATAGCCATTTAAATTTACTCAATAAGCTTATTATCAATCAGCCAAGAGCAGAGAGTTTGAGTTACTTCCGGATCAAAAAACTGATCCTTTGCTAAAAGGGGATAAGTTTTTTCCCAAGAAGCTTTTTCCCAAGAGAGTGTTTTTGCGCTTTTATCGGGATTATGGGCTGCATAAAAGGAAAAAGCCTCTTGCCAGCAGGCTTTACTATAATCGATGCTCTCTTGCAAGGCTATTTGAAAAGTTTTTTCAAATTCAAGGCTTGCTTCTTTACTGTGAGATGCAACTACTGCAATGAGCTCATAATAGTTTGGATAACCAAGAGATAAAAGGTCAAAATGGTCTGTCTCTTGACCAAGAGAGTTTATATGGGCACATTCGATGTTCCAATAAGCGCCATAAATCGCATCGACGTGCTTTAAGCAAAGAGTGCTCACAAGATCAAATGTGACATTTTGCTTCTCTTTTGGCACTATGCTGTTTTTTCTTAAAATATAATCTAATACAGTTGTGCTACTGCCATCTACGCTGTAGCCAATTGTTTTACCGTTCAAATCAAAAGGGAGATTAATGCCCTCCCCTTTTCGAAAAATAAATGCATTCAAAGGCTGTTTAAATAAAATGCCAATGGGCTTTAGGGAATGCCCTGCTTGAATAGCACGCAAAGTATCTGGCATATAAAAAAGAGCAATTTCAGCTCTTCCTGCAATGACATAGGGAATCACATCGCTTGGGTCTGGAATTTTTTGAATTTCCAGATCAATGCCATGCTTTTTAAAAATCCCCTTTTCTAAACCTGCATAAAGGGCAACGTGGTTTGGGTTTGGAAGCCAATCTAAAAGAAGCCTTGTTTTTGGAGGCTCATTTTTTGCGCATCCTGAAAGCAATAGCAAAAAAAAAGCCAAACACGCTGTAAAAGTGCCTTTTCTTAAAGTCATTTTCTCCGCTGCTAAAATCAATAAATAGAGGCTGATGCTCATGAACGAGAGGCAAAAAAGAGCTGCAAAAGTCGTTTCTAAATCAGTTGCGCGCCTGCTCTCTAGCATCAAAATACCAAGACCAGAACTTGCTCCTGCAAACTCCCCGGCAATAGCACCAATGCCAGCTGCTGCTGCTGCCACTTTAAAGCCTGAAAAAATATGGGGAAATGAAAAAGGCAGTTTCAGCTTATAAAAAATCTGCCAGGCTGTTGCCTGATTGATCTTGAAATAATCGATAAGCTCTTGTGGAGCTGCCTTTAAGCCTTGATAAATCGTGATGGTCAAATGAAAAAAAATCATCAAAGCAGTGGGAATGACAATTGCTGTATAAGACCAGCCAAACCAGATCACCATGATGGGCGCTAAAGCAAACATCGGGATGCACTGGATAAAAACAAAAAAAGGCTGCAAAATAAGCCTTGCATGATGTTTTACATGCATCAACAAGCCAAGTGGAAAGGCTGCAGAAAAAGCCAAGACAAAGCCGCCCATCATCTCTAAAAAAGTCACATAAGAGTGATGCATAAAGCGCAAAGGGTTATCTGCTATTCTCATTAAAATGGCAGAGGGTGCCGGCAAAATAATGCGCTGCTCCTGATAAAGATAAGAAAACAGCTCCCAAAGCCCAAAAAACAAACAAAAAGCCAAAAGCGCAAAAACCACCTTTCCCAAAATAAGGCTCC
>DAORNI010000008.1:26574-26944 GCA_035440845.1 Parachlamydiaceae bacterium
CAAAAAGAGAATATCTATTTTATCTTTTAATCGCAACCATCTTATACCAATTCCAAGAAATAAAGACATATATAGTCGTTTAAAATTACATTTTCATTTTTCACCCATGTGCAAGCCCGAAGACTTTGACATAAGTCAAAAGCAAAAATTTAAATTTAAACGACTATAAATCAACTTTATGTCAGGTAAGTTAATGATAAAGGACTTGAAGAAGAGAAGAAGCGGCAATGACGCGAAGCGATTGGAAGGGCTCTTTTAGACACTCTACAAGGAACGGGATGGAAGCTGATGAACCAATACGTCCGATACCTTCTAAAATGCGCTCTTTCATCTCCCGGTCTGCCTGGGCGTAAAAATCTTGCAAAACAAA
>DAORNI010000008.1:26981-28199 GCA_035440845.1 Parachlamydiaceae bacterium
AAGGGAGAGAATTAAAGCTGCTTGCACGCGCACTTTTTTGCTCGGATCGTCTAATAAATGCTCTACAAGATGAATAGCAGACTCATCTGCTTCTGTCAATAATAGCAAAGATGCCATGGCAGAGATGCCCCATGTATTTTGCTGTAAGAAGGTTTTAAGAGCATCTTCTGCTTTTGGATCGTTTAAAATACTCAAGATATTCACAATTTCAAGGCGAGCCAGCTGATTTTTTGCCTGTCTTTCGTCTGGAATGCTTTCTGCTTCTTGAGTTTGGCTTGTGGCCAAATATTTAAAGGATCCATTTTCTACCCATTTTAAAGGCTCTTTTATGGCAATAAGACACTCATCTAAGGCGCTAGAAGCTTCTTTTAATAATTGTCTTTGCCCAATTAGTCCAATAGCCAAATTCATTTTGATCAAAGGGTCTGATGCTTCTAAAAAAGCTTGCCTCATCAAGGGCATTCCAGAGGAGCCTAACGCTCCAATTGCAGAAGAGGCTTGAAGCTGAACCTCTTTTGAAGGATGGTTTACAAAAGAATAAAGCTCTTTTTTCCCTATTTCTTTCCCCTTCAAACTAAGAGCCCACGCAGCGGTAATGGCAACTGTCTGATCCAAATCATTTAGTAAAGGCTCTATTTTAAAAGCAATATCTTGTCCATTTACCTCTTGAATGCGCCAGCTCCCAATGGTTTGAAGAGCCGCTTTTCTCACCTCTCGCCTGTTGTCAGATAAAAGAGGAAGGATCAAATCGATCTCTTCTACAAGCTCTTGTTCTAGCACAAACTCTGCTGCTAAAAGGCGCCGCTGCACTCTTGTGCTTTTGCTTAAAGTTTCAATTTCTTGCCGCTTTGCTTTTTCTGAAATACGGACTAAAGACTGAATCACCAAAGCTCTTTCTTCATGCTCTAGCTGGTTATTTAAAAGCCTCTTTTCCAGCTCTTCTTTGACATGCGGGTATTTGGAATTTCTCAAAGCTTTAATAGCTTCTAGCCGGATCAAGAAAAGAGGTTCTTCTTTCATCAGGCGAAGAAGCTCATTTTGTATTTTTAAATCAGGCAAAGAGGCACTAAGCTGAATGGCAGCTCCCCTTAATAAAGAATTGCTGTCCTTTAACCTTTTTTCTACAATTTTAATCCCTTTTGCATCATTTGCAAAACAGGCTGCCAAAAGCGAAAAAAGACGGATCATCGGGGCATCTGACTCTGCAGCACTCTTGAT
>DAORNI010000008.1:28274-31257 GCA_035440845.1 Parachlamydiaceae bacterium
TGAAAAACCGGGATCAGTTTTTTTTCATCTCCTGCTTCTGAAAGAGCTTCCATATAATTTTCTAAAAACTTTTTATCTTCCTTGTTCTGTTCAAAAACAGCAGAAAGCTCTTGGCAGGCACTTTTGGGATCGGATACTAAAATATGGGCATGGGCGCGCTTCAAGACTTCATCAGAGGATGAAAAAAGACTCTGACAAATGAAAAAGGCAAAAAAAAGAGATATTTTTTTCATTATTTGATCAACTGAATCATCTCTTTGAAAAAGGGAGATTTGGAACTTTTCAGCAGTTCAAAAAGGATCGTCTCTACACTGCTGATCCTTGCACCGGCTCTTGAAGCTTCTGCAATGGCTGTTGAAAAATCATAAATAAAACGAGAAGAAATGGCGTCATTTAAAATTACCACTTGTTTTCCAGCTTTCAACAAATCTTTTGCTGTTTGCAAAATGCATACATGAGCTTCTACTCCTACTAATACTACTTGACTAAAGGGCAAAAGATCTTCTTTTAGTTGCTCATCGGCAAAACAGGAGAAAGTCGTTTTATCTCTATAAACGGCATCTTGTCCAAGCAGATTTTTAAGGGCGGACACCGTACTGCCAAGACCTTCTGGATACTGCTCAGAAACAATAATAGGCAATTTCATGATCTGAAAGCCTTTTATAATTTTTTGAAGCGCATACATCACTTCGCAAGAGCGTTCTACCTCTTTAAAAATCTTCTCTTGAACATCCACCACTAAAAGACACACTTTATTTTTATCCAAATGGTAATTGATCATGCAAGAGCCCCTAATTGCCTGCCACCAATCAAGTGAAAGTGCAAGTGGAAAATGGTTTGTCCAGCCAATGTGCCATTGTTGGTCAGCAATCTATATCCGCTTTCAATGCCATGCTCTTTTGCAAGTTCTTTTGCCACTTCTGCAATCTCACCTATCAAGGGCATGTCTTCTTTTTCAAGAGCCTGAAGGCCGCTGATTGCTTTTTTAGGGACAATTAAAATATGAACGGGAGCAACAGGGTTAATATCTTTGAATGCCACAATTCTTTCATTCTCAAATACTTTATCAGCAGGTAATTCCCCTTTGATGATTTTATCAAAAATAGTAGACAATTTAATTTAATCCTTTTTTAACACAAGGTCTAAAGCTTTTAATGCATCTTCTTTGGTTTGCCAGACAGAAATAAACCGTCCCTTATGGCAAAAAATAGCGCCTGGTATACCGGAGGCTTTTTTAAGGTCTTCATCTAAAAGGCCAGCCCAGAGAAGGGGCAATGAGACACGTGTTTGCATTCTTTTTTCGTAAGTGGGCGGGATGCCCCGCAATTTCCAATGGTTTCCAGATGGCATCACAACAAACTCTGCCGGATGTTTTTCTCCTCCAAGCTCAAAAAAAAGATCGAGCCATGGAATGCTTTTATCAAAAAGCAGATACCTTTGATTAGGCTCCATGGCAGCAGCAACTAACTCCTGACACTCATGTGTGTATTGAAATTTTTTTGAAATACGATTTAGAAAAGCTAATGAAAAATGAAGGGCTTCAAAAAAACCTTTATCCATCACTTCTCTTTCAACATCTTGTGGAATGGGAATAAAACTGGAGATGATATTAGAATAAGTACAAAGTCCAAGAATTTGCGGATCTTGCCCATTGTCATGGGCATCCACCCCTAAAATCAAACTTTGATTAAAATAGTCATATTCCTTTTCGCTTAAAATTTTCTGCTCTTTCAAATAGAGGAGGATCATCCCAGCGCTGCTCATGGATCCTTGATAGTCAAGCTGATGATGATCGAATAATTTTTTATTTGAATCGTAAAAACCACCGACATCACACACATATTCGCATGTTTGGAGCTTATCAAAATCGCGCGTTCTGACAATTTTATCTTCATCGATCAAATTAAAAAGCAAAAGCAAAGCACACGCTGTCACCTCATCTGCATGAAAGGTACCATCATGTGTTCCAAAACTTCTTAAAACTGCTTCCTTTTTCATAAGGATTACTATCGCATAAAAAGGCTTTTTTCGGAAATAAGATCCTAAATCAAGCTTCTTATCTCTTAAAAATGAAGAGTTAGGAAAAGATTTCTTCTCAAGTTATGAACAAAAAAAGTCCAATTTTTAAAAAAACTTAAAAAACAATCTTCTACTGATAAATAAGTTTTTAAGTTATTTAAATTCAGTTGCTTAAAATAAAATAATCAAAATAAAAAAATCAGCAAAATGGTGAAAAGGAATGTCAAATAGCTGATTTTTCGGATTTTATGCACAATTTATGAACAAAAATTCCACATAAAAAACGGAAATTGTTGTATAAAACAAAAGTCTATGAACAAATACCACTTAAATCAAAAAGAGCACGACTTGGCCACACCAGATGGCTACATTAGAGAAATTCAATTTTTAGATGACAAAAGAGCTATTGCAATTGTTGTCATTGAAAATATTTCTCCCGTATTTGTGGGATTTCAAATCGATCCACAACATGTTTTTTTCAATATCAAAAGCACACTGGCACAACTTGGCTTAGACGGCATTGGAGAACAATACGCCTTTGACCCTAAAAATCACCTGGTAGAAGTCAAAGTTTTGCTTCTTGCAAAAGGAAGAATTGCAGAGCTGATGTTAAAATGGCTCTCAAAAGGCAACTTCATTGGTAAGCTGTTTGCAGCAGATGAAAGACGGCGCGTCAGAGACCCTATTTACCTCTCCCGCATGTTTGGAAGATCAGATAGAAAAGCCAAACCTCTTTTATCGCTTGGCGGTCTTCATGGAAGCGATGATCTGATTTTAGACAAAGTAGACGGCAGAACAATTGCTTACCTCACCCTTCAAAATGGACGCATTACTTATGCTCCAACTATTGAAGGATTTTTGCCCACTATTGCAAAAGCTCTTTCTGAAAATCTGCCTTTAAGAGAGCTTTTAAAATTGCATCAGATCTGGAATCCCGATGTTCCCCGGAATGTGGAAGAAGATG
>DAORNI010000008.1:31273-32203 GCA_035440845.1 Parachlamydiaceae bacterium
TGTACGCACACTGCCCTTGCATATTCGAACTGTTTTTGGGCGCGTTGTCAATGAATTGCTCTCCCAGGGCTACCATCACACAACGGCCTCTATCTTACAGCCAGACACTTCAGCCTCTGGCGATATTTACGAACTTTATGGAAAAAGCAAACGGGAGCTTACTGATATTCCATTGGAATTTTATACTTTAGAGCCTTATCGAGAGCACGTTTTTTACTCCGATAGAGACCAGCTGCAATCTTGTCTTGAAAATACGGAAGTTCTTTTTAACGCGTTTAAGAAAGCACCAGAGCCAATCGATCATCAAGCAGCTGTTTTTGTCGTAAAAGGAGAGCAGCTTTTAAATTTAACAAGCTATGATTGGATCTTGCGCGATCCGCGCCTGCATGAATTTCCAGGCGTTTGGCACAGCACAAGGCAAGCTTTAATGGTAGAGCGCTACATTGAACAGCAATCTTCCTACCCCTTCTTAAAAAGCATTGACGATGGTTACATCACAAGCCAAGGCATTTTGCTCACGCGTTATTTTCCCTCTCCGCTAATGAAACGCATGCTTTTAAGCGATCAAGTGCAAAGGCATTTAAAAGGGATCTACTTTCAATATCCCTCCCAATCTTTCAATCACTTCTTTTCAGATGAAGACCGCGCTCTTTTGCACGACCTCGATAAATTTGGAATCCCCGTTTACTGGGTGGATGAAGGCACAGGAAAGATTTTACAATATGCGCAAAAGCAAGATTATGATTCTGGTTTATTTGTGCCTTTAAACGAGGTAGAAAGATTTTTAAAATCTACCGTATTTGGCATTTATGGCTCTAATTTGCTAGCAGGCTCTTTTGAGCATGAATTGCGCTTGCTTTTAAGCGGCATTTTAAAAATGCGAAGTGAGATGAAGCATGAGATGCTCCATAAAGACACGCCATTGACCTT
>DAORNI010000008.1:32214-36421 GCA_035440845.1 Parachlamydiaceae bacterium
CGGTGGTGGTCCTGGCGCCATGGAGGTTGGAAATCGGGTGGCCAAAGAGCTTGGGATTTTATCTTGCGCCAATATTGTCGATTTCCGTGTTAAAAACAACCCTGTCGTCAACGAACAGCTTGCCAATTCTTTTGTAGAGGCCAAAATGACCTACCGGTTAGATAAATTAGTAGAGCGGCAAGCTGAATTCAATCTTGATTTTCCTATCTTTTTAGCCGGCGGCATCGGAACAGACTTTGAATTTTGCTTAGAAGAGGTCCGGCGAAAGGTAGGAGCTACAAATCTAAGCCCCATCATCCTATTTGGCGAAAATGCTTATTGGGAAGCAAAGATCACGTCCCGCTTCCAATGCAACTTAAAAACGGGAACCATTAAAGGCTCTGAGTGGCTGAGCAACTGCTTTTACTGCATCCAAAATGCTGAACAAGGCTTAAAAGTCTACCACGACTATTTTAGCGGGACACTACCAATTGGAAAAGAGGGACCAATCTACGAAGACGGTTTTGTCAAATCCAGCTTCAAATAAAGGGCTACCAAAAATAGTAACCGTTTAATTCACGGTATTTTGTTGTGTCAATATTCAACAATCTGCGGCTGAATTTTTGAAAGATTTTTGCAATAATTTTGATAAAGCTCATCCCATCCTATTGAGACAAAGTCTCTTAATCCATTAAAGGAGGCATATTGAGATCTTTCTTCTTTTAAAGGCTATACGTGATACGGATTCGGGATCAAATTTTAATTTTTTCATAAATAATTCGGTATATAGTGGTTTAAATTTAAACCACTATATAAAAAGTTAAAGATAAAGATAAAAATTTTAGATGGCCTTAAGTGTTTTGTCAAGGATGGGTGAAGTTGTAGAGGGCGGCAAGGAGGAAAGGAGCAATTTCATCTTGTGGGACATAAGCAGAAGGGTTAAATAAGCCGCTTGCATATGTTTTTAAATAGTTTGGGCTGCTATCTTTTAAAATATGTTTCCAGTAGTGCCTTGCATAATGGGGATGCTCTTTTAAAAAGCTTTGAAGCTGTAAAAAAGTGGGTCTAAAAGCATTGATCGCCTCCCCTTCTTTATAATAATTTTTCCAGCCAAAAAAAGCGTGGTGCACTTCAAAGGGAAGAGTCTCAAATTTTTCATTCTCAATGAGGTTTGCATAATTCTTGGGAGCTTTTTTCCAGTTATGTGGAGACCACTCTGGAAGACAGTTTAAAAATTCCTGAAATTCTAAAGCTTCAATTTTTCTTTTTGGCAAATAGGAAGAAAGAAGTCTTTTCCAAGTATGGTAAAAAAAAAGCACAGAGGGTGGCGCAATGCACATTTTTTCTGCAAACCCAGGCTCTATATTGATCCTGTGCATGTATTGAAAACCTGGCAAATAGCCGATTTTATTTTTGGCGTGGACGCGCATAAAGTGCGGACAGTGCCAAAGGAACAAAGAAAGTTCCCTATTTGTCACATTAAAAAAGCTGGAATTTTTCTGCTGGTCATCTAGTTTCTTTTCTGCCCAGTGGTCGACTGCAATAACCGATAAGATCAAAACAAGGGTAATAAAAGAAAAAATCCAGAAAGAAAATGTTTTTTTATTAAATTCTTTCTGGATAAAAAGTGATTCGTTAAGCAATTAGAACCCGTAAGAAAAGCGGACACTCAAGTAGTTTGTGGCACATTTTTGAAATTGTCCATCTAAAGAATAGCCGTCATGGTATTGTAAATAAAAGCGCAATTTACGGCAAAGCCCATAAAGCTTCCCGATTTCATAGCCGATCACATAGGTTTGATCAAGATGGTGCTTAAAGTCTTTTCTTATCCTGAAATTCATTGCATAATAAGGTTCTCCATAAAGCTGATTGCGAAAATCTGTAAAGCCCATCTGCCTTAAGCGCACTTCTGATCCAAATTCAAGAAAAACGCGTCCTGTTTTAAATGTCTCATCCTGGTGCACAATCAAGCCAATGCCCGCATAATAGCGGATTTCATCTGTAAAGTCATTGGAGATAAAAAAGTCGACAAATTCAGCACTTGGATTTCTTCTGTAAAAGTAGGGATTGTCAATGAGGAATTCATCTCCCATATGAGTAGAAACGTGGTAGCCACGAAGACGCACTTGCCATCTATCAAACGCATAAGTGATGGGAAAACCTACATAGTAGTCTGCGTCAATGAGAGGCGAAGAATCTCTTAAAGGTGCAAAAGTAGCCCAAAGAGCGCCTTCCAATTCTAATTGAAGCTGTCCGCAAAAAGGGCCTATATTGATATCATTCCAGCGATAAATGGCTAAAGTATCCCCGAAAGAGATATCAATAATGTTTTTACCAAGCACCTGGTCGTTAAAGCGCCAGCCCACAGAATAATCAATTTGTCTTGGATCTGCTAAAAGAGGACGAAATAGCACAGGACACTCTGGAAGCCAAACACCCCAAAGACCGCATCTTTTTGCAAATTCGCAATCACTCTCAGAAAAAGGACAGTGCTGCGGGTTAATTTGAGTCACTGGGGGCGCAATGTTAATAACACCGTCTGAACCGCAGTCACAAGCATGCTTTTCATCACAGCCACAAGAGCACGAAGACTCGCAGCAGCAACCGCAAGGTCCAGACTGCTGAAGAGGAACTGTGCTTGGATCCTGGCCAAATAAATGGCCTCCCATAAAGCTTAAAGCAATAAAGAGTGCACATAGATAGTTTTTGGCGGGCATATTCTTTCATCTCGCGTTAAAAATTGAATATCAAGCTATACAATATTCAAAATTAATCTCGCAAGAAAAAAGTGGAATTATTCTGCAGGGGTATTGACAAAGGGGCTGCCAGGCCCTGGATAATCTACTGCGCGATAAAAAATTTCGGGGTAAAAAAAATAGATGTAAAGAGCCGCCAAAATAAAAAGCGACCAGAAAATATAAAGAAATTTAAGAAAAGGGCTATCTTGTTTTTTGAACATTGATCAAATTCACTACTCTTTTAACGCCTAGCGTATTTTTTGCTTTTGTCTCCGCACTTAGGCGAATTCTGTCTGAATCCACAAGACCAGACAAGGTAATTTCTTGAGCAACCGAATGCACTTCAATTTGAGAGGCATAAGGGCCAAGATAAGGATCTTCTAAAAAGGCTGTCTGCACTTTCAAGGTCAGCTCTTTTTCTTCAGGAGTGCGGTTAGGATAAATAGGAACCACTGTGGTGTCGTAGTAATTTTGGTTAAAAGGAGGAACTTGTCCGTATGGATTGTAGTAGTTATTGTAAATGATAACGGCAAAAAGAGATAGGCCAAGAAGTGAAGGAGAAGAAAAAAGATGCGCTTTATTCATAAAACCCTCTTTAAAAAGAAAGCTGAATGATAGTTTGAGCTATCATTCAGCATAAACATAATCAACAAAAAATCTTAAGTTAGTTTAAACTAAACTACTCTTAGAAGTAGTATTTTAGACCAACACCGATGTCGTTGTTGTAAAGGTTGCGCTCTCTTGATTTGAAGAAGCGATATTCCAATGAAAGATCCACTTCGTCGCAAATTGGGTATGCAAGACCTGCAATGATCTGCCATGCAAAACCATTTCTTCTGTTCTTACGTCCATATGAGTAACCTTCTTCAGAGTTAAATCTCTCATGACGGCCGTTGCGTGTTTGCGCATAACCGATACCAGCACCAACATAAGGCTTTATACACCAGTCGTTGCAGAACGAAATGTCGTAGAAGCCGTTGAACATGTAAGCATTTTGGTAGAAGTTTCTATGTTTTCTTCCATAGCTGCTTTCACAACCAACATCTGCAGAAACAAGAGACTCTCTGCTTCCATGACGTCTGTTACGCACTTTGTTATTGCGGTAGCCGTATTCAAATTCAAAACGCACGTTATGGCACCAACGGTATCCAATTGAGCCTGCAACTACGTATCCTGTATCAAAACGTCTTCTTCCATAGCCACCATGGCAATTTCTTGAAGTCGAAATAAAGTTAGCACCACCAAAGGCACCAATGTAGAAACCAGTTTGATCTTCACAGCAAAGATCTTCATAGCAGCAGCCTGCATCTGTCCAAGCTTGTGCAGCACTTGCTCCAAGTAGCATCATAGATGCCATTAACAACGTAAATTTTTTTTTCATAAAATTCCTCATGAAAAGTTTTTCGGATTACGTTTTTTAAAATGAATCATGCAGTAAATAAACTCAAGATTTTTTTTCTGAAATTTCATTTTTTTTCTTCTTATTAAAA
>DAORNI010000008.1:36448-41629 GCA_035440845.1 Parachlamydiaceae bacterium
AACCTCAAAACAGGTGTCAAAAAGGGCTTTTATCCAAGCCTTTTCCTAAACGACCCTAAAACATAAATATCTTAATTTCAATAAAATAAATTAATTTACTCCCTCTTGAAAAAAGCATTTTCAACAGCTCTTGAAAGCAAAAAAACAAGCTGCAAAAAAAAATGAAAAAATTTTCCCTTTTTCAAAAAAATTTCAATTTTTTGAGATGATGCTCAACCAATGCTTCTGCATTTTTTTAGATAAATAACTGGTCAAACGCGCTTCATTAAGGGGCCATTTATGAAAATACTCGGTATCGACAAAGGCAATTTTTTCCTCTTTTGTAAAAGGAATATTATCAATAAAAAGAGAATCTGAAAGGCCAGCTTCCTGAGTAATCAGATGAAGAGCCTGCAGTTTTTCTTTTGTTATAAAAGAACTTCCATTCCAGAGAATGAAATTAGACCTTGCCCCATAGATCTGCATATCTTCTACCAGTAAAACAAAGTTTTTTTCTTCTGGACTAACCCCATTTCTTTTGACCTGATAGATCCACTTTTTAGGGACAGTAAAAAAATGAGATAGCTGATGCATCTCAATTGCTTGCCTTGTAGCGATTGCTCCCCCTATGCGTTTCATCCAGATCTCCCACTCTCTGACTTCTGCTTGATCGTCCGTATAGGCTTTGATCAGGTAACCCTTTAATTTTTTATGCTTCAAGACTTTTACTTTGCTATGACCTTGTCCCACCTGCTTAAACTTTGCTTTTTTCAAAGTTTCTGCATGATTCAAAATTTTTTCAGATGAAAATAATTGGTCTAACACCTTTTTTGCTGCGTGATTTTCAGGCAGCAAATAAGGCTGCAGAATCTCCCACGCATCTGATGAAAGATGTGGCGGACACTCTGCCCCCAAACTAGAAAAAAGAATACAGCTTAACAAAAATAAACGCGCAAGAACTGACATTTTGACAAGTCCCCTTTCTTATTTAAAAAAAGGAAACCATACAGGAAACAGCTGGAAAGATGCAAGAATTTTTTTTAACACAAAAAAGCAAAAAAATGCAAAGACGCAAAGATATACCGAACGCATTTCAAAAATTGATTTTTGAAATGCGTTCGGTATAAAAAAACTGTAGCAAACTTTTAAATATCCTGCAGTCTTTCAGATTGCAAATGCATCTTAAGCCCTTCGGACTTTATAACCTGAGTTTTGAGCTTTCTGCTCGAACTTCAGGTTTATATAAATTGAAGGCAACTTAAAGGTTTTAAGTTGAGTGGGCTAAGAAATCGCAGATTTCTGGTAGGCGAAGCTCGATTGGCCAAGGCATTTGCTCTTGCAAAGGTTTTGCCATTAGCTGTCCTGACATCCCGCTTTTATCTAAAGATAAATACTCCGGAACTTCACGCATTGGATTTTCAAGAGATTCATTGATCGCTTTTACTTTACGAGACTTTTCTTTAACAGAAATCACCATACCAGGCTTCACCTGGAAAGAGCGGCGGTCTACTTTTTTACCATTTACAAGCACATGTCCGTGAGATACAAGCTGCTGGGCTGCAAAAATCGTGCTTCCAAACTTAAGGCGATAAACTATTGTGTCTAAACGACATTCCAGCATTTCAGCAAGATGCTGCGCAGTATTACCAGGAAGACGTAATGCTTCTTTGTAGTATTTTACCAATTGTTTTTCGCTGATCATTCCATAAATAGCTTTTAGCTTTTGTTTCTCTTCAAGCTGCACACCATAATCCGATTTTTTACGGCGTCTTGCTCATGAACACCTGGCGGATTTGGCTTGTGCAATAAAGGATTGCGAGCTCTTCCAAAAATATTTGCGCCAAAGCGGCGGGCAATGCGGTTTTTATTACCTATGTAACGGGCCATTCTATCTCCTAAAAGATTTGTAAACTTAAAAAAGTAGATTATTCCACAATATTCAATTTTTTTGCAATCTGAACTTGATCAAAAAAAAAATTCCTCTTACCTTAAAAATATGCACGATCAAAATAGAGCTACTTTAACAGAAGAAAAAAAGGAAAGTTTTAACCTTTTGATTGATCATCTTATAGAAGGGATTATTTGCATCCGCTTTGATGGCACCATTGCACATTATAATTTGACAGCTGCAACTATTTTAGAAAAAAGCCAAGAACTTGTCTTGAATTCCCCTTTTTTAAATCACTTTAATGACCATCTTTTTGGCTTTTCCATCCGAAAAACCCTTGCTGAAAAAAAAGCGCCATCTATTCAATACAGCACACTTTCTTTTCCTGAAAAAACCGTGCAGCTTAAAATCAGCTGCCATTTCAATAAAGAAACCTTAATTCTTATCTTTCAGGATCAGACAGAAATTAAAAAAACAGAGAGTTTGGCGCATGCAAGCTCTCGCTTAAAGGATCTTGGGACAATGACTGCCCTGCTTGCCCATGAGATCAGAAATCCACTTGGGGGCATTAAAGGCTTTGCCTCACTTTTAAGACAAGACCTTGAAAAACAGCCTAATTTGAAACAAATGGCCGATCTGATCATCGATGGCACCGATCATTTAAACCGCCTCGTCACTCAAATCTTAAATTTTGCTCATCCGCTGCAGCTCAAGTTAAAAGAAATCGACCTCTTATCTTTAGTCCAGAATTTAAAAAAATTATTGTATCAAGATACTCGTTTAAACAACAAACTCATCTCCCACGAAATTGAATTTAAAATAAAAAATAATATAAATGAAAAATTAATACTACAAGGAGATGAAGAGCTCATCTCTTCTTGCCTACTCAATTTAATGATCAATGCCATTCAGGCAATGCCAAATGGCGGCATTTTAGAAATAGGGCTTGAAATGGAACGACTCGATGCAACGAAATATACCAAAATTACGGTTTCTGATACGGGAATGGGAATTTCAAAAGAGAATTTAAAAAAGATTTTCTCCGCTTTTTTTACCACAAAAAAAGAAGGCAACGGTTTTGGTCTTTTAGAGGTGCATAAAGTGGTGCACGCCCATAACGGGACAATTGATGTGGAATCAGAGCTTGATAAAGGAACAAATTTTATCATAAAAATTCCAAATTCAGCAAGGTGATATAAAAATGGCTATTGAAAAAGTATTGATTGCAGATGATGAAGAATTGATGCGCAGGTTCTTAAAAGAAACACTGGAAAGAAAACAGCTGGAAGTGACTGTTGCAGAAAATGGAAAAGCAGCCCTTTTAGAACTAAAAAACAAGCATTTTGACCTTGTTATCACAGACATGAAGCTTGGAGATATCACGGGTCTTGAAGTTTTAAAAAAAACAAAAGAGGTCTCTCCTGAAACTATTATAATTGTCATCACTGCCTTTGGAACAATTGAAAATGCAGTAGAGGCGATGAAGCTTGGCGCTTTTACTTACCTCATCAAGCCATTTTGCAAAGATACTATTGAAGCCGCTGTTGAAAAAGCAAGAGAACATTTGACCCTTATTTCTGAAAATCAATTTTTGCGTGAACAGATCTCAAAAGGAGGAAAAGAGAGCAAAAGCCGTTTTGTTTTTGAAAGTCCTGCCATGAAAGCTATTTTTGCTCAAATCACACAAGTTGCCAAAAGCAATGCAAGCGTCTTCATTAGCGGAGAATCGGGAACAGGAAAAGAAGTTGTAGCACAAGCTATTCATGACCAATCTCTTAGGCACAATAACCCCTACATTAAAGTCAACTGTGCAGCTATCCCCGAAACGCTTATGGAATCAGAATTTTTTGGCCATGAGAAGGGCGCATTTACGGGGGCTTCTGCCAAACGCCTTGGTCGCTTTGAACTTGGAAATAGCGGCACTCTCTTTTTAGACGAAGTGACAGAAATTCCTATCTCACTGCAAGCCAAACTCTTAAGAGCCATCCAAGAAAAGGAATTTGAACGGGTAGGTGGAACAAAACCGGTAAAAGTAGATGTCCGCTTAATCTCCACTACTAACCGCAATATCCAAGAAGCTATTAAAAATAAAGTGATTAGAGAAGACCTCTACTACCGCTTAAATGTAGTTCCCATCCACATTCCCCCTCTTAAAGAACGGAAAGAAGATATTTTAACACTTGCTAATTATTTTTTAGAAAGGACAAGCCTTGAAAATAAATTTCCCAAAAAAACTTTGTCTAAAGATGCAGAAAAAAAACTTTTAGGTTATTCATTTCCCGGGAATGTGCGCGAACTTGGCAATATTATCGAGCGCGCAGCTGTCATGAACAGCGCCCAGGAAATCAGTGCAGAAAATCTCTATCTAAACTAATACCACAAGATTGCACTATATACAGTCGTTTAAATTTAAATTTTCGCTTTTGACCTATGTCAAAGTCTTCGGGCTTGCGATCCTGCTTATCTTTGTTATTCCTTAAAAACCAGACATTTCTAATTTGTGCTAACAGCCAATAGACTTCTTTCAAAACTAAAAATTACCTCAAGAATGGCGATTAAGAAGCTCCTGATTGACTTCTGCAACCATTTTTAAGAAAAGCAAACGTTTTTTATTGAGTTCTAGCTTGGAAAGCGCCTTCTTTTTTTCTGCCATTTTAGAAAGACGGATTTTTCTCATTTCATGGTTTAAAATACCGGCATAGACTTCACTAAAGATTTCTAAAATATATTTATAAGCATCTTCTTCAAAGAGATCAGACTCAAAAAGGGCAGCGCGTCCGCTTACCACATTAAAGCCTGATTCTAACTTCTCTAATCCTTCAATCTTAATCCGCATCAATTCAATCTCTTCTAATAAAATATCTAAAAAAGAGAGCGTGCGCTTAAGGCTTGCACCCATTAAAACTGTTAAAGCAGCGACCTTCTTGCTGGAGATTTTTAAAGACCCTTTTTTTTCTAAAGCCTCTTCAATACGTTTTTCAAACCTGTAATTTTTTTTCAAATATTTTGCAGTTGCACTTTTTAATGTGCAGTTTTTTATACCAGGAAAGCCAAGCCCTCCTTCTGTTGCATTTAAAAGCAGCGTCTCTTTATTCCTTTTTGCCCAATCTGCCATCCACTCCGCCTCTACAATCCATTTCCAGAGCGTATAAAGTGGTTTTCCATAAATGTCTTTTTTTAAGATTGCCTTCAAATCAAAATCTTTTGGCTTATCTTTTTTAAGGATGGCTTTTTTTGTGACTTTAGGATCTTTTATAATACCATCTGCATAAGAGCGCATTCCTGTAAAAGCCAAATCCATCCCTACAAAAATA
>DAORNI010000008.1:41641-48158 GCA_035440845.1 Parachlamydiaceae bacterium
CGGGTTGCAGCCCAGCATTTTCGCAATTTCAACTTCAAAGTTGACAACGTTATGACCCTCGTCTAAAATCTCTTTTCGATCTATTTTGAGTTGGTCTTCATACCACTCTGAAATGTCATAGCCTCCGCTTCCTGGGATATAAAGCCTTTTTCCTTTAATCAATTTTAAAGCATCGCTATGGATGCGGTTGCGAAAAAAAAAGGGAACTGGCAGATGACATGTCTCTTTGATCCTTGCTGTCTGTGCAGAATTGGGATCGATCCCTGCGCTAAAATGAGGCATGATGTCATTGGCTGCCAAAGCATTGAAAGCAGACCCTCCGGCAAAAATAAGCGCTTTTTTTTCCAAAGCTTTTAAGGCTTTAAAGTGTTTGTTAAGAGAAGATCCAGCTCCACAAATAATAGCTGGAACACCTTTAAATTTTTGAAACAGGGCGTTTCCATGGTAAGAGCCTGGCAATAACTTGATATTTTGATAAAAATTATTAAAAAAATGGGCACCATAGCCCAAATATTCATCAACTAAGGAATCGTGCAGCGCCTGATCGTTCTGAATCCGGTGGAAAAGATCTGTATACCTCTCTTTTTTATTTTTTTTATAGCCAGGAGATGCCTCTACCCGAATTTTCTTCATTAAAAATTCCCAGCGGAGCATTAAAGTCGTCTCTTTTGCCTCTTGAATATTTTCAAAATAAAAAAGGGATACTTTGGAATTGTGCAGCATCTCTTTTCCAACCTCTGTATGGAAAAGATGGTAAAGGGCATAAAAATCATCCTCTAGAAAAATAAGTCGATGGTTGCCTTTTAGCCACTTTTTTGCAGCCACATAAGAAAAACCGGCACCCACCCCATAAATAAAAAGGATCTCTTCATCTTTTAGCTTTAAACTTAAAAACCATTTTTCTGCAGATTCCAAAGTCTCTTTATTTCTTATTGTTTTAGGCTCTAAAAAGGGCAAAAGAAGAGCTCTCCTTGGATCGGTCTCAGCCCATTTCTCAACATTTTTTTCAAAAATGGCATTCATATGATCTTATCAATTTCCTTCTGAATTAAGTCTTGAATTGCTTTTACTTCGGTTTTCATCGCCTGAATAAGGCCATTTAGCTGTTCATCGATTTTAGCTTGGAGGGCTGATGATTTCCAAATAGGCTCTTCCATTGCATGAGAATTTCCGCTAAAATTAGCTTTGATTTTTTCATTCAGCTCCAAAAGTTTTGTCATTTCAGCTTCTAGCGCTTTTAGCTCAAGCTTTGAAGTTTCGATGACGTCTTTATCCATGTTCGCAAGATGAGGCATGATCAAATCGGTCTGTTTTAAAATAGTTTCTATTGATTCTGTAAAAGAATTCGTAATTTTGATCAGATGGTCAAAATAGTCTTCTTTCTCAAAAATTTCTTTTCCATCCGGCATAAAAAACTGAATATGAAAATCATTTGTATTTTCATGATGGCTTGATTTTTGCTTTAAGACTCCATTACCGTACCACCAGTTTGCAACACCTTCTGGTTTATCCTCTTTATAAAAAGCTTCTATCATCAAAGCACCAGCTGGACTCCACATTTTTTCAATGCCGTCCCTTTCTCCATTTTTAAAATGAATTTCTCTTTTTAACTGGCCGTTTGGATAATAAAGAAGAACGATCCCATCTAATTTTTCTTGGGAGTAGCTGATCAGCGCCTTTTTTCGACCGTTTGCATAATAAAATTCCTGAGATCCCTCTAAAAGCCCATTTTTAAAATTTTTAGCGGCAAAAAGTTGTCCGTTCTCATAATAAAAATAGGATTTTCCCTCTCTTTTTCCTTTGCTGTAAAAGCTCTTTGCCAAAAGATTACCACTCTTTGCAAAGTAATAACAGAAGCCTTCCAAGAGCCCATTTTCAAAATAGGCCTCACTTTTAATTTCCTTACTAGGATAATAAGAGACTTTTTTTTCCAAATGGTTTAAAGGCTCTTTTTCCACTGCTCTTTTTTTTACCTTTGTCTTTTTTAAAGGCTCTTTTTTTGGATAACGACGAATGGCATCTTCTAAAATGCATTTATTAAGCTGCATCACAGATTTTAAGAATTGACCACAATCTACTTCTAACTGAAGCCTGGACATGATCTTATTGTCCTTTAATTCTTTGTCCTGATCGTAGAGAAAATAATCCATCCTTTGTTCAAACATCCAAAAATAATGATTTGCAAACTGCTTTAAAACTGCCTTATAATAATCCTCATCGCGCAATTTTTTATCAACAGCTGCAAGATCCTCTAAAAAAGGCTCCAGATCATAACTTTTATCTTCCAATTTTTTATGAACAAGACTTAAAGCTTTTTCTAAAAGCTCTTTTAAATAAACTTCGCAATTTCCAAGACTTTTTCTTAAAAGCTTCATTGCCTTTAGCACGTTGGCACCTGTTGTCTGATTTCCAAAATGGCTGTTTTGAATTTCTGTGTGGATAAGGCTTTCAAAATCGTACTGTTTGTCTAAATAAGTATCTGCCACTTCTGCCAAAGGAATATTTTCAACATTTGGAAATCCGATGCCGCCTTCTGTTGCATTAATGAGCTTAATTTGAGGATTGCTTTCTGAAAATAGAGCAAACCAGGAAGCCTCATTGATCCACTTCCAAAGAGTTGTCGTTTCTTTTCCATAAATATCTTTAAAGCCGACAAGCTCATCTTGCTCGCCTTTTGTGATAAAAGTCCTTTTAAAATTATGGAGGGCATGCAATTTAAGTCCTGGAATATAAGAACGCCCTTCCGTATAGGCAAGGTCCAGACCGCATAAAATAATTGGGTTGCAGCCCAAATTTTTTGCAATGGAAACAGCAAAATTGATTACATTATAGCCCTCATCTATAAAAGGTCCAGCCTTGATGCCTAATTTATTTTCAAACCACGAAGGGACGTCATAGCCACCAGAGCCGGTGAGATAAAGCCTTTCTGGACTAGCCACAAAAAGAGCATCTGTATGAATACGGTTCCTGTAAAAAAAAGGGGTCTCATAAGCGTTATTAGCAAGTATTCTTGTCAGCTGGGTAGGATTTGGGTCGATCCCCACTGTAAAATGAGGGAATAGATGATGAGAGTTGAGAGCATTGATCGCAGAACCTCCTGCAATGATCAAGGCACGGTCTTTTAATGTTTTCAATGTTTCAATATTTTTATTTAGAGAAGGTCCTGCCCCGCAAATAATAGCTGGAACTCCTTTAAATTGCTCAAACAAGCCATTTCCAAAATAAGAATCTGATAAGAACTGCAAATTATGGTAGTAGTTTACGTAAAAAGAGCCGCCTCCGCTTAAATACTCTGCCATTCTGGATTGTTTGGAATAAAAAAAGTAGGCAAACTCTTGTTTGAGTCCTTCTAAATTCAAGTTCCGCCTGTTTTTATAGTCATTTAAAGCAGTGATTTTATAGGGGTCAAAAAGAAAAACAGTGGAGAGATGGTCTACAAGAGCTTCTTGATTTTCCATCAAATGGACCCTTGCTTGCCCGTCATGCAAAATTTCTTTGGCAAGCGGCGCATGAAGAAAATGAAAAAGCATCTCTTTGTCATCTTCTAAAAAAATAATAAAACGCGTCGGATTTGCATGGAGCCATTTTTTTGCAGCTTCATAATAATATCCAAGCCCAATCCCAAAAACATATAAAATTTTAATAGAGTCCAGGCTTAAAGCAGAAAACCAATCCTCTGCTTCCTTTTTAATGTCCTCTTTTGAATAAATAAAATCTTCTGTTTCCTTTATTTGAAGATTCATTTCTCCATTTGCGTTTGGAGCTAAAAAAATACGGGAAGGCTCTTTTAGATCAGGAAATTTATTCTTTCCCTCTAAAAAAATAAGTCGCTTTAGATTCTCCTGAAATTCACTCTCCTCTATAACGGCAGCCAAGTATCTCCTCCAAGCCTTTTAAATTTTTTTTTGCGCTCTGAAATATCTTTTTTTGTTTTTTGCGTTTTGTTTTTATCATAGATCGATTCTTTTGCCTCTTTATGCGTGGCAAGATCCCTTTGGATGCTTTCTGCCTCTTCTCTTAATTTCTTAGAAAAATCCAAAAGCTTTTTTTCTTTTTCAGAAAGACTTGGAGAAGGAACTTTAATAAGCTTTTCTAAATCCTCTTCTTTAAGACCACCGCTTTCAAAAGCTTTGTGATTTAATTCAGAAAATTTTGCAACAAATTCTTTTAAAGCAGCAATGCGTATTTTGATTTGGGGAGTTACTTTGTCGCCAAGAGGCTTTCCTTGATTATCTTGAATCATTCGCAGAAGCTCAGCTAGTTGCTGCAGCATCTTTTCTAGGTAATCTTTCTCTGCCATAATCTCCCCTTTTTTTTTACTATAGCCAAAGAAGTCTATTTATACCATTTCCAAAATAGTATTATTTTATGGAATTAGTATTAGTAAAAGACAGGAGTTGCTGATAGGAAGGGATAAAGGAAACAATCTTGTAGCTTGAAAGCGAGGAGTCATAAAATTGAAAGCGTATCTCATCTTGATTGACCAAGGTTAAAAATTTAGCTTTTGCGTAATAATTATAGCCAATCAATTGATGCATCATCACATCTGTTAACTTAACAGCTTTACATTCAATGATTAAAAGAGGATAAAGGGAGTGCTCCGGATGAATTCCTTTTGCATAACAGGCCATATCAAATCTTCTATCTGGCATCTTCTCTTTAGATAAAGAGAGATGAGGCATTGAAGAGAGGGCTTTTTCTAAAGCAATTCCCTCTCGCGGAAATAAAAGATCATGGATCAAATGATGCAAAAGTCTTTGACGAACAAGTTCTTCCGGTGTAGCTGCTACCCACTCTTTTCTTGCCGAACAAAAAAGCTTTTTCAAAACAAATACTAAAATTCGGGTTCGATAATGGCAAAATTGCCATCATTTTTTCTGTAGATCACTTTAATTTTGCGGTCTGCTTCTCCCCTGAAAATCAAAAACGCATCTCCTGAAAGCTCCATTTTCATGATCGCTTCTTCGTTTGTTAAAAACTTCAAAAGCATCTTTTCTTGGCTGATCACCTTACGCGGACAAAGTTCTTTTAGGGAATGAAGCATATTTTCTTCGTCGATCTCGTCGTTCACTTCATTTAATTCATCCTGAGAGGCTTCCAAAATATTTACAGTCATTTCCATCATCTCTATTGATTTTCCCTGATGGTCTTGAATGCGGCTTTTATAACGTAAAAGCTGGCTTTGTAACTTGTCCACTGCTTTATCAATAGAGGCATAAATATTGTCTGTCGATGCGTGGCTTTTGACTTTAATATGACCAACTTTTAAGATAATATCGCAGCGCTGCTCTACTTTTTGCAATTCTAGAATGACGGCAATGTCGAGAATGCGGTGGCTAAACTTCTCAATTTTAGAGACTTTTTCTATTGCATAGTCGTAGATAGCGTCGGTGACAACCAAATTTTTACCTATAACATTAATGCTATAAGTAGCATCTGCAAACTGGAGAGCTTTGGATTTTCGGCTCATAATAGGCACCTCTTTAGTGGTTAAAGGAAGGATTACAACCTCATTATAGGCTTTAAAACTTTAAGTAAAAAGAAAAAACGCACCGAAGAGGGATCGAACCTCTAACCACCCGGTTCGAAGCCGGGTACTCTATCCGATTGAGCTATCGGTGCATAGGAAAAGAAAAGAGAAGATTAGCAAAAAGACAAAATAAATGCAAATAGATCAAGCAGAAGGCATTGTTCTGCAAACCTTTGATTTTCGCGATTACGACCAAATAGCAACGGTTTTTACCAAAGAAAGAGGTATTATCAAATTGATCGCAAAAAACGCAAATAGAGCAAAAAACAGCTTAAAAAATAGTGTTCCTATCAAAGCGGAGTTTGTCTATGCGATTGGAAAAAGCGAAATTTGCACGTTAAAAGAGATATTTCCAAAAGAATATTACTTGAATTTAAGGCAAAACTATAGTTGCCTGAACACAGCTTTTGAATGCTTAAAATGTATTTTAAAGACACAAATGGCAGAAAAACCAGCCCCTTTCCTTTATGAATTGCTTCAAGCCTACTTAAGCAAACTTCCAAAGCTTAAGAATTACGAGGCTGCCTCTTGCAGCTTTTACTTAAAAGTTTTACAGCACGAGGGTGTTTTGAATTTAAATCCGGAAGAACTTTCAAAAGAAGAGATTTTTTTAATGAAAGAGCTTGCAAAAGCTGCAAGTTTCTCTCATTTGGAAACACTTGAGGTTCCAAAAGATTTTAAAATAAGACTAGAAAACTTAAGGTTATTAACCTGAGTTTTTGGTTCATCTTATTGAAATTCAAGGACTTTTTCAAGAGTGCGTTTTGCAATTTTTTTTTCGGAAGCCAAGTTTTTTACCTTTCTTAAGAAAAACAGTACAAAAATCACAAAAAAAAACCTGAAGTTCGAGGAGAGAAACTAGAAAACTTAAGGTTATTAGTTGACAATAATTGAACATTTTCGCTAAGATCTGGCTTCTTTCTTTGTTTTACTTGCGAAAGTGGCGGAATTGGTATACGCACTACCTTGAGGTGGTAGCGAGCTTAC
>DAORNI010000008.1:48245-49732 GCA_035440845.1 Parachlamydiaceae bacterium
AGAATAAGGAAACTATGAAAAAAATGGTCATTGGGATCATTCGTCTTTATCAGCTGGCAATCAGTCCATTTCTTGGCAAAAATTGCAGGTTTTCGCCGTCTTGCTCAGAATATGCAATAGAAGCAATCCGGAAGCATCAATTTTTATTGGGAATTTGGTTAACAATTAAAAGGCTTTTGCGCTGCAATCCTTGGAATAAGCAGTTTGGAAAAGACGATGTCCCTTAAATAGTTTTATTGTTTCCAGATTTTATAAAAGCAAGATAAAACAAGGAGGTTTTTATCATGTTTGCACATTTCAATCCTGATCTTGAGTATTATATTTTATCTTTTCTCAATGCAAGAGATCTCTGCCACGCTTCTGAAGTCAACAAAGAATGGAATAAAAAAGCATTCGACAACAGAATTTGGGCTCTTTTTTACAATAATATTTCCATTGCCAACAACATCACAATCAAATCCTACTACAATACCAACGGAGTCATTTCAATTAATGGCCTCTTAAGAGAGATCATAAAATTTTCACAAAAAATTGGAAGCCAGGAAAATGGCAAATTTATTTGCTATTTTCCCAAGAACACAAATTCTTATATCAAAGTGCAATTATGCAACAAGCAGCCAAAACATTTTTTAGAAAATGAGCATCATTTTCATGTGGAAGAGCAACGCTGGTTTTTTCAAACATTTCCATTTCAGGGCCCCTACACAGATAAAATTGTCGTAGCAAAAAATCATAAATATATGATTCATATCAGGATTCCTGAAAACTTGAATGTTAAAAATATTATAAATCGGATTATTGGTATTTTAAACTGTCATGAATCTTCTATATTACCAGCAGCCATTAGACCTGCATCAAGGAATTTTAAGACTTGTACCTGGTTTTAAAAAATCGGAAGATAAATGATTATGCTGCTTTAAAAGATCGATGTCCACATCGAAGCGACGGGAAATTTTCCAAAGAGAGTCGCCTTCTTGAATGATGTAGAGCAAATGCGATTTTTTTAAAACAGCATCTTTTAATTCTTTTTCTTCTTGCTGCCCTTCTTGCTTTTTAAAAATCATATTAGCAGGCAAAAATTTAATAAGCGCAAGATGATGCTCAAATTTTTCCGGCATCTCTTCTCCTGCATATTCATAAAGTCTTTTAGCTGCCATCTCCCAAACAAGGTCTCCTCGCGGGCTTGTCAAAAGAGCAAGGGCAAATTTTCCTGCCTCTGCCGTTTTGTCCGATAAAAGTGCAAGCAGCATTTGAATATGAGCATCATCAAATTTTCGCACAATTTCTGGTCCATCGGTCTTTAAAAGCAGATAAGCTGCCTCCTTGGATTGCTTTTTCACATATTCTAAAAGAAAATGCTGCCTCCTTGGCTTTGTCAAATCTTGTAACTGCCTTTGCTGCTCTGTAAAATGAGAGAGCATCCCAAAAGAGCCTCCTAAAACAACATTTAAGACCTCCTGTTTGGAAACTGGTGTCTCAAGCCTTGC
>DAORNI010000008.1:49759-50431 GCA_035440845.1 Parachlamydiaceae bacterium
AAAAATTGAGGCGTTAAATAAAAGGCATCAGCAAGCGAGCCTTGGACAGATGCTTTTGCCTGTTTCAAGCTTAAAAACAGACCCTTTGGCGTCATGGGCCAGCGCTCCCTTGCAGCAAAACGTATGATCTCCTCATATTGTTTGTCAGATAGCCCTGGGTAAATAGTCACTTTTGCCGGCTTGCCATCTTTTTTGCAGCCATAAGCAATGACGCGCTCTTGGCATGGCTGAGAAACATCTAAAAGAGCGCGATAGATATCAAAATGGTGAAATGTCACAAGACAAGCCAAACTCAAATCACGAATTGTATAACCGCTGTCCACAAATTCTGCATTAGAAAGCTTTGCGATCAGCTGCTCTTGACTTAGTGTTTTGAAGTAGCGAATGATTTCCCTGTTGCTATGATCAATTGCAAAAGGAGGTTGTTGCTCTTTTGCACTGGCCGGCTTAAGCTCAAAATAAGGAATAGGGGGGCGCTCTTTAGTCATCCAATAAAAAAAGAAAGAGGCAAAAAGAATATTTAATGCACCGCTGATAAAAAGCCATCCTGTAAGCTTTCTGGTATTTTGAGATAAATTCATTTAGACTTCTTTTAATCTTTTTTCTAAATCTTGAAGCTCCAATTTAATCCCTTCTGGAAGCTTTTCATCAAAAAACTTAAAATAATTGGAA
>DAORNI010000009.1:0-8036 GCA_035440845.1 Parachlamydiaceae bacterium
GGGGCGCATATTAGATTAGTTTAAACAGCAGTGCCTTCGGCGCGCATTTTGCGGATTACTGCAGCTACGCCTAGCTTGTCGATGGTGCGAAGGGCAGCAGCTGATAGGCGCAATGTGACAAAACGGTTTTCTTCACTAAACCAGATGCGTTTTTTCATCAAATTTGGTAAGAAACGTCTTTTTGTTTTTCCTGTAATTTTAAGGCCGATCCCTTTTTTCTTTTTAGCAATACCGCGGATTGCGTAAGTATTTCCGTAAACGGGCTTTTTGCCTGTGACCTGACATCTTTTGGACATGAGAATTCTCCTCTATATGAAAAGAGCGATAATAGCACAATAGCTGCTTATGGTTCAATGGAAATTTGCAAGAAGTTTAATGCAAAGGGAGCCAATTATCGTTTTTGTTAAATCGTTTATTGATATGCTTGGTTCTCTCTTTTTCAATCAATTCTTCATTTGTTTGGGGGGATTTTTCATTCAGCTCTTTTTTTAGTTGCTCTAGCTTTTCTTTGATGCTTTTGATTTTTTCAAAATTTTCTGCGGTTAATTTTTCTTTTTTATCTATTAATTTTTTTATTTCAGAACGCTTGATTCCTAATTTTTTATGCAGTTCTGGATCTTGCTTGCCCAGCCAGTTAAGTTCAAATTTTAAAATAGCAATTAGCTTATTTTTAGTTTCAGCTTCTGTTTTTTCAAAACCTTTGGCGTTTATTTCGGAAATAGAGTCAGCAAGGGCATGCACATGCTCCATGGTCATTTTGCGCATTCCTTCTGCCAAAGCCTCTTCAACTTTTGTAAAATTTGTTTTTGCC
The DNA here is from genome assembly GCA_035440845.1 of Parachlamydiaceae bacterium. GTDB lineage: Bacteria > Chlamydiota > Chlamydiia > Chlamydiales > Parachlamydiaceae > JBBSJT01. Next base: position 812 of record DAORNI010000009.1, read on the forward strand.
ATCTCTTCCCTCCCTAACTCCAATTATAATATAAAAAGTTTAAAATTGAAACTTAATCAGAGGATTTTGTACCGTGAAGTCAAATATGAGGAATAGATGGAAGAATTGCAAGTTGATCTGTTAGTGATTGGATCTGGACCGTCAGGACAAAAAGCCGCTATTCAAGCTTCCAAGCTTGGCAAAAAAGTAGCGGTTGTAGAAAGACTTCAAGATCCAGGAGGCAGCTGCCTTTATTCTGGTACCATCCCTTCTAAAACTTTAAGAGAAGCTATTATCGATCTTACCCGCTTCCACGAGCGCAATTTTTACGGGCAAGATTATAAGATCATGGATGTTTCGATTAAAGACCTAAACTTTCGTTTGAACAAGGTTATTGATGAAGAAAGGAACTTGATTGAATGGCAATTTAAAAAAAATAAAATATTATTTATCCAAGGATTTGCCCATTTTACGAATGACAAAGAGCTTTTAGTTGCCGGACGAGACGGGCAGCTCACGCATCAAATAAAAGCGTCAAGATTTATTATAGCAACAGGCTCTAAGCCAAGGAACCCCAGCAATATTCCCTTTGATGATGATGTTATTTTAGATTCCACAAGGCTGCTTGGCCTCAACAAAGTGCCAAAATCGATGCTGGTGTTGGGAGGAGGGATCATTGGCTCTGAATATGCCAGTTTTTTTGCAGCTCTTGGGACAGAAGTAACAATTATTGATAAAAAAGAGCACATGCTGCCGCTTTTGGATTCAGAAATTGGAATTTTATTGCAGACGGCTTTGACAGACATTGGGCTTAAATTTTTAGGCAAAAAAGAGCCAGAAAAGATTTCAAGGGTAGAAGATCACGCAGTAGTTGAATTTAAAGATAAAACAGTATTAAAGGCAGATGTTTTACTCTACGCACTTGGGCGCACGGCAAATGTAGATGGTCTGCAAATTGAAAACGCGGGTATTGCAACGACAAACAACGGGTATGTGGCTGTCAATGCACTCTTTCAAACAGCAAAACCCCACATTTATGCCGTTGGAGATGTCATTGGAGGCCCATGTCTTGCCTCAACCAGTATGGAGCAGGGTAGGCTTGCCTCGCTGCATTCTTGTGGGCATGAGACGCGTCATTTTCCATTATTTTATCCGGTGGGCATTTATACAATTCCAGAAATTTCTAGCTGCGGCTTTACAGAAAATGAGTTAAAAGCGCTTGGATTTCGCTATGAGGTGGGGAGAGCCCATTACTATGAAATTGCAAGAAGTCACATCGCAGGAAGCAATGTAGGGCTGTTTAAAATTTTATTTCATGCCGAGACGTTGGAAATTTTGGGCGTCCATATCATTGGAAGAACTGCTACAGAGCTTGTGCATATCGGACAAATGGCAATTGGCTTTCGTGCCAAAATCGACTATTTTATTGACCATATTTTTAATTATCCTACCTATGCAGAAGGCTACCGTATTGCCGCTCTAAACGGCATGAACAAGATTAAAATGTCCTTAAATGGCGTAGGCCATTAGAATCACACTTGAATAGGGTGAGATCACAATTTGGTTGCTGTTTAAAGGAGTTTGCAGCTCTTCATCAATAAAATCTTCTGGCGCATTACGTGCCGTATCAACTAAAAAATGCCAGCCATGGCTTGCTGGCAGCTGCGGTAGCTCTACAGCTATTTCTTTATTTTCTGCATTAAAGGCAATATAGAAAATTGTGCCAGTTGCAGCATCGTTCAAATTAAAGGCCACAAAAGAGTGGGAAGGGAAAAAGTTTGGCAAGAAAGGCTTTTGGCCATGCCAGGAAATATCCTCCTCTTTTAAAAAAGTGCCTTTTCTAAAACAGTTATAATTTTTTCTAAGGGCGATCATTTTTTTATAAAAGCGGTAAAACTCCTGGTTTTTTTCTAAAGCGTCCCATAAAAACCAGTTTAGCTGATTGTCCTGGCACCATGTGTTGTTGTTGCCTTGCTTGGTATGTCCATATTCATCACCCATTAAAATGAGGGGCACTCCTTGTGATACCATTAAAGCCAAATGAAAATTTTTCATCTGCTTTTTGCGTAAAGCAAGGATTTTTTTGTCGTTTGTTTCACCCTCTGTTCCAAAATTGCGGCTTAAGTTATGTTTTTCTCCATCTTCGTTATTTTCTGCATTGTTCAAGTTGTGCTTTTGATCATAGCTGACAAGATCGTGCAAAGAAAAGCCATCATGGGAAGTGATAAAATTGATGCTGCTAAAAGGAGCGCGTTTAAAATAGAGATCTTCTGATCCAGAGATACGGGTTGCAAACTTGCCGGGATCTTTTTTTAAACCATTTAAAAAATACCTTGCCGCATCGCGGTATCTACCATTCCATTCTGACCAGCGCGTCTCATCTGGATGGAAAGAGCCTACCTGATAAAAGCCGGCAGCATCCCAAGGCTCTGCAATCAGCTTGATATCTGCTAAAAGAGGCTCTTTAGAAATGTATTCGACAAGAGATGAATTTTTAAGAGGGTTTCCCAATTGGTCCAGATTAAAAATAGAGGCTAGATCGAAGCGAAAGCCATCTACATCTGCTTCTGTCACTAAATAACAAAGAGCCTCTAAAATAAGAGCCATGCTTACTGGATGGTTGCAGTTGAAGGTATTGCCGCAACCGGAAAAATTTAAGTAATTACCTTCCTTGTTCAAAAGGTAATAAGTTTTTTTATCAAGGCCTTTAAAAGAAAGCGTTGATCCTTTTCCATTCCCTTCTCCTGTGTGGTTAAAGGCAATATCTAAAATGATCTCAATGCCATTTAAATGAAGCTCTCTTACCAACGTTTTAAATTCAACAAGAGGAAAATGGACAGCATAATTTGGATTTAATGAAAAAAAATTGAGGGTAGAGTATCCCCAGTAATTGCATAACTCTTTATTATTGATGGGGTTAAGTTTTTTATACTCATGCGTGTCAAAGATGTGGACTGGCATTAGTTCAACAGCATTGATGCCAAGCTCTAAAAGGTAGGGAATTTTCTCTATAATCCCTAAAAAAGTGCCTCTGTTTTGGACATTGCTAGACTCATCAATAGTAAAGCCTCTTGTGTGCATTTCATAGATAATGAGGTCTTTCATTGCAATATTTGGTTTTTTTGCTCCTTTCCAGTCAAAAGAGGGATCGCTAAAAACAGCAGAAATTAAAAAACCGTTCTTTAATACCGCATTTTTTGCATAAGGATCTAATAAAAATTGAGAAGAGTCATCTACCTGGTAAGCATAAAAGGTGTCAAGGGGAAGGTCGTGGACAAAAAGGTGCCAGATGTTGCCTGTTTTATTTTTTAAGGGCAGTCTCATAAAAGGCGTATCTGAATTTTTAAGAAACAAGCAGAGCGTGATTTTTTTAGCACTGCTTGAAAAAAGTGCAAAATTGGTGCCATGGTCGAATGTTTTTGCACCAAGCGGAGTTGGAATTCCAGACGCTATTTTTTTAATCATTCTATAATTTTTTAGTTATTTTTGATATAAATAGTCTATATTTAATATAGTTTCAATGTTTTATTTTTGTGAAATTTATTGAAAAAAGAGGAGATTTACGAGATAAAAACCATTTACTTTTAAATGAAAAAAATGCATTTTGAAGAAAATCAGAGAGTCTGATATTAAGATAAAATATAAAGATGAAGCTTTTTAGGAGTTAATTATGTCTCTAGAAAATGCGAAAGCAAACCTCAAAGAGTTTGGCAAAGAGCTAAACCTTGATAATTTAGAGTTTGATGAAAACAACACGTGTATTTTGGGAATTGACGATGAGTTTTCCCTGCACTTGACTTATGAGCCAAATTCAAAACGTCTCTACCTCTACTCGCCTTTGTTAGATGGGCTTCCAAAAGATTCAAAAGTTTTGCTTCGCCTTTATGAGCGCTTGTTAGAAGGGTCGATGTTAGGCGGTCAAATGGCTGGCGGCGGCGTTGGCGTTGCAACAAAAGAAGAACTGATCTTGATGCACTGCACCCTAGATATGGAGCATGCTGTTTCTTCTGCTTTAAGAGCTTTTGCACCTCTGTATGTAGAAACTGTAGAAAAATGGCGCAAAACTTGTACAGAGATCTGTGAGGGTCGTGACGATGAGTCCAGATCGGAAGCTAAAGCACCATCTAGCCTTCCAGGACAAAAACCAGGTCAAGGCTTCATTAAGATCTAGTTTTCACATTTTTTAGAGGGTGGTAACTTTAAGTTTCCGCGCTCTAAAATTTTTTAAAATCGCATAGCAATTAAAGTTTCAGTAATTCCTCTATAAGTTATAACTTATTTAAAATAAGATATTTGCAATTTTCTGTCTCGCAAATTTTAACAAAAAAATCTACTAAAGAATTCACAAACCCAACTTTTTGATCAGATAGATTGTTGGCAAGCTACTAACCTGAATTTCAAGAAGATAAACTAGAAAACTCAGGTTACTATTGCATTTTATGAAAGGATGTATGGTTAAATTAATTATTTTAGATCGTCGATTTTTGAGATGTTCTCAAAGGATCTGGAAAACTCTTCCAAAGCGTTCATGATGCCGGAAAATTTTTTAGTCAATGCTTTATCTTTCACACTTGCTAGCTGTTTTTTTAATTTGAACATGGCATCTTTTGCTTCTCTTAATGAAGGCTCCATTTCAGCTGCCAGGCGCTTGAAGATGCTGGCATGGATTTTTTCAATCTGAACGCGCAGCTCGTCTTGCTTTGCTTTTTCCTCTGCAAATTGACGCTCTGCCAAATGGCAGATCTGCTGAGCGACTGTATGTAAGAAATTTTTTTCTTCCAAAGTAGGCAAAGCTCCCGACTTTTTTTGGCAAACAAGAAGACCGGCTGTTTCTATAGGATTTTTAATAGGAATATAAAGGTTGTCAGTAAAGGGCAGCGTATCTGTCCCAAATCCCGCCTCTTTCCCATTTTCATAGGCCCATAGGGCTGCTGCCTTTTCTTTTTCGTTCGTAATAAGAGGAGAGTGGTTTAAATCGATGCCATTATGCAGTTTTTTAATGATAATTTCAAAACTAGATCCAAAAAGAGTTTGCAACCTGTTGGTGACTTCTTTAAAGATTATTTGGGCAGACTCTGCTTTACTAAGCTGTTTGATGATATGGTAGAGGGCATTAGATGTCTCTTCTCTTTTAGCCAGCATATCTTGATGTGTCCTGTATCGGTCTACTAATATGCCAGTTGCCCCGGCCGTCAAAATATAGATTCCAAGCAGTAAAAATGTCTCTCCTGAGAATTTGGATTCTGGCGGAATAAAAAAGAAGTACCAGATAAAAGAAAAAAGGAAGGCAGCAAAAAAGATAGGGCCTTTTTTAAAAAAGAGACTTAATGCTAAAATCCCAATAAAGAAAAATTCTCCGATGACTTGATAGCCCACCATGGGAAGAGTCAAAAAGCAAATGACCGCAAGCAGCAGCACAGACAATAAAACAAAAAAATAGGGCAAGTAGTGAAATTTAGAAGAAAAAGCCCTTAACTTATGATGATGATTGGTTAAAAGTGCTTCCTGGCGGATCACGTGGATGTCAATGTCGGTGCACTCTTTTGCCAGCCTGTCTAAAAGGCTTTGAGGTCTTAGAAAATTAAAGAATTTTGTCTGGGGTGATCTTCCTACAACAATTTGCGTGACGTGCCGCCTTCTTGCAGTGCGCTGTAGCGCTTCTACGATATTGGGATCGCTAGTCGTGATCACTTCAGCGCCCAAATCTCTTGCCAGGGATAAATTTTTAGAAAGCATTACTTTTTCACTCTCATCTAACAGTCTTCCTGTATCTACATAAACTGCAATCCAGGGCGCTTCCAAATTAAAAGCCAATCTTCTGGTAGAGCGGATCAATTTTTGGGAATGGGGGCTTGGGCTTATGGCAACAAGGAGCTTCTCTCTTGGCTTCCATTTGCTCTCTTCTGTATTTGCCGGTATCATCTGATGAAGATCATAGTTGATCTTTTCTGCCGTATAGCGTAGCAAAATTTCTCTTAAGGCTGTTAATTTATTGCTTTTAAAAAAATGTAAAGAAGCAATTTTGGACTGCTCTTCAAAATAGACTTTTCCCTCATGAAGACGCTTTAAAAGCTCATCGGGGTTTAAATCTACAAGTTGGATCGAATCTGCCTCGTCAATAATGGAATCTGGTACTGTCTCTTTGATGGAGATCCCCGTGATCTCTTCTACGATATCTTTCAAGCTCTCAATATGCTGTACATTGAGGGTTGTATAGACATTGATGCCATTTGCCAAGATCTCTTGTACATCTTGCCATCTCTTTTCATGTCTTAAACCTGGAATGTTGCTATGGGCAAGCTCGTCCACCAGAACAAGAAAGGGCTTTTGTTTTAAAATCTCTTCTAAATTCAACTCTTTAAAAATATGGTCTTTATAAATGACTGTTTTTTCAGGGATCGCTTTTAGCCCCTCCAATAAGGCCATCGTCTCTTTCCTGCCATGCGTATCGATGGTACCAATGACCACATGGATGCCATTTTTTGTTAAAGCTCTAGCTTCCCGCAGCATGGCATACGTTTTGCCAACACCGGCAGCCATCCCAAGGAAAATTTTTAATTTTCCTTTTTTCTGATGTTTTTCCTGGCGAGAGACTGCTTGTAAAAGCTCTTCTGGATTTGGACGGTTTTCATCGTCTTTGCTTTCATTATTTTTCATGGCATTTCCTTTTGAAAGGAGAGGTTGTCCAAGGCAAGATTAAGTAAAAGGACGTTCACATAGGGCTTTGCAAAAAAAGATAAAAAAGAGGTGGTTGTGTGCTGTTCGATCAATTTTTTTATTTCTGCAAGGTCAATGTCCCTTGACCTTGCAATTTTTTCTGCTTGGTAAAGAGCTGTTTCTTGACTAATGTGTGGATCTAAGCCGCTTGCAGATGTAAAGAGGAGCTCTTCTGAAGTGTGAGGCTGCCCATAGATAATCTTTAGTTCTTCATTTCTAAGAGCGACTCTTTTTCTTAACGCTTTGCTAGTTGCTCCTAAATTGCTGGAACCTGGAATTAAGGGGTTGTAGTTAGAAACAGAAGGTCTTCCTAAAAAATAGCGCGGATGCTCAAACGACTGTCCGATCAATTGAGCACCAATTTTTCTGTCCAAATGGTAAATAAAAGGGTCTTTTGACAAAATAAAACTGCAAAAGACAAGGACCAAAGGATAAATAACTCCCGTTATTAAACTCATTAAAAAAAACATGCGAAAAGACGTTTTGATCATACAATCCTAAGCAGGTAAAGAGTCATGTCTACAAGTTT
>DAORNI010000009.1:8063-23648 GCA_035440845.1 Parachlamydiaceae bacterium
AAAAGGAGTAATAAACCCGCCCACTCCATAAATTAAAATATTTGCTTTTAAAAGCTCGTCTGCCGGCTTTGGCTCATACTTAACGCCTTTTAAAGCAAGGGGAATGAGGGCTACAATTGTAAGGGCATTAAAAATAATGGCGCTCAAAATAGCGCTTTTTGGAGAGTGGAGCATCATGATGTTCAAATGGGAGAGTGGCCCTGACATATTTTTTAAAGCATAAAGAGAGCTAAAAATAGCGGGGATGATGGCAAAATATTTAGCGACATCATTTGCAATGCTAAATGTGGTGAGCGCCCCCCTTGTCATTAAAAGCTGCTTGCCAATTTTGACAATATCGATCAGCTTTGTCGGGTTGCTGTCTAAATCCACCATGTTGCCAGCATCTCTGGAGGCTTCTGTCCCGGTGTTCAAGGCAACAGCGACATCTGCTTGTGCCAAAGCTGGAGCATCATTTGTCCCATCTCCCGTCATGGCCACAAGATGCCCTTTGCTTTGCTCTGCCTTGATCAGGTTCAGTTTGATCTCGGGTGTGGCCTCTGCAATAAAATCATCCACGCCAGCCTCTGCTGCAATGGCTGCTGCTGTCAGTGCATTGTCGCCTGTCACCATCACTGTCTTGATGCCCATTTTACGCATCTCATGGAACCGCTCTTTAATGCCACCTTTGATCATGTCTTTTAAATGGATGATCCCTGAAATTTTTTCATTGTCGCTGACAAGAAGAGGAGTGCCACCATTTTTAGAGATCGTTTGAACAGCCAGATCCAGCTCTTGGGGATAGACACCTCCTAAATGCTCAATATGGTTTTTGATGGCATCTTTTGCCCCTTTTCTGATCATCCGCTGGATTTTTCCTTTTCCATCTAAAAAATCGATGCCGCTCATCCTCGTTTTGGCAGAAAAAGGGATGACGGTTGATCTTTTTGCATCTAAAGACTCTGCTCTTAGACCAAAATTTGTTTTTGCAAGAATGACAATAGACCTGCCCTCTGGCGTCTCATCTGCAAGGGAGGCAAGCTGTGCAAGGGCTGCCAAATCTTTTTCAGAGCTGCCGACAATGGGTAAAAAAGCAGTGGCCATGCGGTTACCAATGGTAATGGTGCCTGTCTTGTCTAGGATTAAAAGATCGATGTCTCCAGCAGCTTCTACAGATCTTCCGCTTTTTGCAATCACATTGCGTCGCATGAGCCTGTCAATGCCGGCAATGCCAACAGCATTTAAAAGAGCGCTAATGGTAGTGGGTATCAAACAGATGAGCAGTGCGATCAAAACAGGGACGCTGTTTCCTGTCTCTTCTGTTGGCTGACCAAAAGAGGCAATCGCTTTTAAGGAGCTTGTTGTGATCAAAAAAAGAATGGTAAGGCCAGTCAATAAAATATGAAGTGCTGTTTCATTTGGAGTTTTTTGTCTTTTTGCGCCTTCTATTAAATTGATCATGCGGTCTAAAAAACTGTCTCCAACATGAGACGTCACGCGGATGGTGAGTTTGTCGCTTAAGACTTTTGTGCCGGCAGTGACAGCGCTCCTATCGCCTCCGCTCTCGCGGATGACTGGAGCTGATTCTCCGGTGATTGCCGATTCATCAATGGTCGCAACGCCTTTTATCACCTCGCCATCTGCGGGGATGATATCACCGGCTTCGCAAATAATGATGTCATCTTTTTTAAGTTCGGCTTGCGGTGTCGGTATTTCAATCCCGTTTTGCACTTTTCTTGCATGAGAAGCTATTTTTGTCTGTTTTAACGAGGCTGCATGAGCTTTTCCTTTGCTTTCTGCCGCACTCTCTGCAAAATTGGCAAAAAGGACTGTCACCCAAAGCCAAAAGACAAGCTGCAAGTCAAAGGAGGAGAGAGAGCCTGCCACAATTTCTTGCACTAAATAGAAGCTGGCAATGATCGCTCCTATATAAGTGACGAACATCACAGGATTTTTAAATTGCACTTTTGGGTTTAGCATTTTAAAGGTATTGAAAAAAGCTTCTTTTAACATGTTTTTGTCAAGAAAGGCAGTTTGTTGTCCCATATGAAAATCCTTATCAAAAATAGCGGTTTTCTGACATTAAAAGCTCTTCTGCAATAGGACCTAGCGCAAGAGAAGGAAAAAAAGAGAGAGCGCTGACTAGCAAAATAACAGTGAAAAGGAGGATTGCAAACAGGTTGCTGTCGCAAGAAAAAGTGCCCTTAGATGGAACTCCCGATTTCTTTTTTGCCAGATAGCCGCCAATCATCAAGCTAGGGATTAAAATAGAGAGTCTCCCTAAGATCATGACACTTCCAAGGATCAAGTTGTAATAGGGAGTGTTGGTATTTAAATTGGCAAAAGAGCTCCCGTTGTTGGCAGCGGCCGATGTAAAGGCGTATAGGAGGGTAGATAGGCCGTGGGGGCCGCTGTTTACAATCTCTTTTGTTGCAAAAGGCAAGATAGCACTAATAGCAGTTCCTATTAAAATCAAAGAAGAGGGCATTAAAATGGCAACCGTGATCCAGAGCATCTCTTTGGTCTCAATTTTTTTTCCCATATATTCGGGCGTTCTTCCCACCATGAGCCCACAAAGAAAGACAGTTAAAAAAACAAACATGAGCAAGCTGCAAAGGCCAACTCCAGACCCTCCAAAAATAAGCTCCTCTAGCATCATGTTAAAAATGGCAATACCACCGGCAATAGGGGAAAAAGATGCTATCATCGCATTGACCGATCCATTGGAAGAGGCCGTTGTGGCAGTCCCCCACAAGATGCTGTTGAAAAAGCCAAAGCGCGTCTCTTTTCCTTCTAAAATAGGGTAGAGGTCAAAATTTTTGCTGTAAGAGTACTCTCCATAGAGCGAAAAGAAAAAACCGAGCAAAAAAATGGCAAAGACGACAGCGTAAAGAAGCCAAGCATGCTTTTTGCTCCCGTTCATAAGTCCGTATAGATAGATAGAAGCGGCCGGTAGTGTTAAAATAGCAAGAGTTTCGATTAAGTTTGTAAAAGGCGTTGGATTTTCAAAAGGATGAGAACTATTGGCGCTAAAAAAGCCGCCTCCATTGGTGCCAAGCTGCTTGATTGCAATTTGAGAAGCAGCAGGACCAAAGGGAATTGTTTGCTCTTTCCCTTCTAATGTGATGATTTTTTCGTAGGCAGAAAAGGATTGAGGGACGCCCTCTATGACTAAAAATAAAGCTAAGATAATAGAAAGTGGAAGAAAAATATAGAGGATGGAGCGCACAAGATCTTGCCAAAAATTGCCAATTGTCTCTTTTTCACTTGTAATGATACCGCGCGTTAAAACCAAAAGCACGCTAAGGCCAGTGGCTGCGCTCAAAAAATTTTGGACGGTAAGCCCTAGCATTTGGGTCAGATAGCTCAAAGTGGTTTCCGGGTGATAGGACTGCCAATTGGTATTTGTAGTAAAGCTTGCTGCCACATTAAAAGCTAAATGGAGCGACGTGCCGTTTAAATTTTCTGGATTGAGCGGTAAAAACTTTTGGAAGACCATTAAAAAAAAGATGGTAAAAAAGCCCAATGCATTGAATATCAACATATTTTTAGCATAGGTAAAAGCACTCATTTCAGTATTTGGATTAACACCTGCTAACTGGTAGCTTAAATCTTCTAAAGGCTTGATGTAGCGCTTGAAGAAAAATTCCTGTCCGGTCAGTACATAGTACATGTAGGTTCCAAGAAGAGGTGTAAGGGCCGTTAAAAGGATTGAAAAGAGTATGAATTCTAAAAACATTGCATTAAAATTTTTTTAGAGTTTTTCTGGGTTGATCAAAGCATAGATCAGATAAACTAAAAGCAAGCCCACAAGGGCAAGCATGAAAATAGGTTCCCATGGCATACGGTTTTGTCTTATATTTAAAATTTTAATATATACTAAAGAATTTAATATAAGGACATTCTTTTTTTTATAAGAACGACATTTTCGGCAGCTTTTTGAAGAGCAAAAATTTCTTTATCTGAAAAGTTTGAATAATCCTTAAAAAAACAATGGATCTCTTTTATTGGGTAGGTGATATTGCATTTTATGTTTTCAGCATCAGAATTTACATATCGGTAATAGAATGTTTTAAAAAAAAATTATCTTTTGGAACTTCGACATAGGCAATGCTTTTGCCTAACCGGATAGCAGCAATAAATTGATTAGAGCTTAGATTAGAGATGAGCGGTTTTATATCTTCTGTCAAAAGAAAAGAGTCATCAAATGCTTGGCAGAGAGTAAAGCGCGTGACAATGGGAGCAAATGGATTTGTTATGCTTGGCGCCATCTCCATTGTAATGTTTTCTTTTATGGAAGGATGATAATTAGAGAGTCTTGCTAGATAGATATTGAGCATCTCTTCAGAACTCAGCTCTCTAGACCAGCATGATTTAAATTCAAAATCAGCCTGAAGCTTTTTAAATGCTTCTAAGCTTACGCCATAAAGTTCATTGAGTTTTAGCATTCCGCAGCGGTTTCGTATCTGGTGGCTTGTCCTTGAGAACGCCTTTAAATTTGTTAAAGATAAATAAGAAGTGATTTTAAGAATTGGGTCAGTTGGTAAAGATAACATGAATATCCTGCTCTTTATTTTATAAAACGCTTATTTCAGAGAAAATTAGTTATAATACTTTTTTTTTAAAGAGCAAATATTTTATTTGTTTATCAGCGATTTCCGCTGGTGTTCAGGCAGCTTGATTGCTAATTAATAACTCATGTTACGCAGTCCGCGCTAGTGACTGCGTAACATGAGTTATTGAAATTTAACATTGACTAAAATGAACCTAAATTATATGAGTTAAAATTTGAAATATATAACTCATAAGACTGATGACAGATTTTTTTCCTATCTACATCTATTTTGTACTCTGTTTTGCAGTTGCTCTTTTAACGCTTGGCGCATCTTTGCTATTTCGGGATAAAAAGTCCTCTGGCGTCAAATACATGCCTTATGAATCGGGCATCCAGACAGAGGCTCATCTATTAAAAAAGCGCTTTTCTTTGCGCCATTATCTGGTGGGATTACTTTTTCTTGTTTTTGATATCGAGGTGATCTTTTTATATCCATGGGCTGCAATTGCCAAACAGATTGGCCCTTTTGCTTTTTATGAAATGCTTTTTTTCCTGGCGGCTATTTTAGTGGGATTTGCCTACGTCTGGAAAAAAGGCGGCCTTAATTGGGAGTAACTTTAAATTGAATCAGTCGCTAAAAGAAAAAACTCCATTTTTGATTGGCTCTTTAGAGCTGATCATCAACTGGGCAAGAGCTAATTCGCTCTGGCCAGCACAATTTGGGCTTGCTTGCTGCGCCATCGAAATGATGTCAACGGCAGGCTCTAGATATGATATTGCAAGATTTGGCATGGAAGTTTTTAGGGCGTCTCCCAGACAGAGCGATCTGATGATAGTCGCAGGAAGGGTCAGCCATAAAATGGCACCTGTTTTAAAGACCATTTATGAGCAGATGCCAGATCCAAAATGGGTGATTGCCATGGGAGATTGTGCGTCTTGTGGGGGAGTCTACAATAATTATGCGATTGTGCAAGGGGTAGACCAGATTGTACCAGTTGATGTGTACATTGCAGGCTGTCCGCCAAGACCGGAAGCTTTAATGGACGGGCTTATTATGCTGCAGAAGAAAATTAAACTTGAGCATCCCTTGTCATGACTACAAAAGAACTGATAGAGACAATGGATAAGCAGCAATTTATTACTGCAAAAAAGTTTTTGGACGAATGGACTTTGGAAGTAACAAAAGAGCAGCTAAAGCCGCTTCTTCGTTTTTTTATGGATAAATCTTACCGCGTGCTGATGGACTTGACGGCCGTGGATTATTTAGAGCCGGAAATTAGAACCAAAGTCATTTATTGGCTCCACAACCCTGATAATTTAGAAAGAGTGCGCCTCCATCTATTTGTTGTAAGAGATGAAAAAATTCCTTCTGTTACAGACCTTTTTGAAGGAGCCAACTGGTATGAAAGGGAGCTTTACGATATGTTTGGCATCCATTTTGAAAACCACCCCGATTTAAAACGCATCTTGATGCCAGATGACTGGAAAGGCCACCCTATGCAGCGCGATTATCCTTTGACAGAAGTGCCTGTGCAGTTCAAACATGGTGTCATGCCAAAAGTGCCCTCTGCCATTATTCCAAACGACAAACTTAAAGTGATTCATCATGGGTAAGAAAAGCGAGGTCTTAGAGCTTAATTTAGGTCCCCAGCACCCCTCGACCCATGGCGTGCTCCGTTTAAAATTAAAATTAAATGGTGAAGTTGTGGAGAGTGCAGAGCCTATCATCGGCTACTTGCACACAGGCATTGAAAAAGAGTGTGAAAGCCGCACTTATTCTCAAGTGTTTACCTTGATTGACAGACTAGATTACTTGTCAGGGCCAGCAGAAGAGCAGGCCTTTGCTGGTGCTGTTGAAAAGCTGATGGATATAAAAGTGCCCAAAAGGGCAGAAATTATCCGCATTATTTTGCTGGAGCTCTCGCGTATTGGGAGCCACTTGCTCTGGATTGGTACAAGTGCTTTAGAGCTTAATATGTCTTCTGTTTACATGTACTGCTTTATAGAGCGTGAAAAAATTCTCGACTTGTTTGAAGAGATGTCTGGAGCTAGAATGTTTCCCTCCTGTTGGAGAATTGGCGGTCTTAACAGAGATTTAAATGAGCATTTTGAAGGGCACTTAAGGAAATTCTTAAAAAACTTTCCCAAAACATGGGAGGATATTGATAAGCTGCTCACCAATAACTACGCCTGGTGTGACAGACTGCAAGGCGTGGCTGTTATCTCTAAGCATCTGGCAGAACAGTTCATGTGTACAGGGCCAGTCATTAGGGGCAGCGGCGTTACATATGATGTGAGAAAAGCTTATCCTTATCTTGGCTACGAAACTTACGATTTTAAAATCCCTATAAGAGAAGAAGGAGATTCTTACGCACGTTACATGGTCCGTTTAGAAGAGATGAATGAGAGCGTTGCGATCATTTATCAAGCATTAGATAGATTAGAGCCTGGAGAAGTCATTACAGAAGATCGGAAAGTGAGGCTCCCACCTCGTCATGAACTGGCAAGAAGCATGGAAGCTGTGATCCATCAGTTTAAGCTTGTAAGTGAGGGATTTCATCCTCCTATTGGCTGCCTCTATAATCAAGTGGAGTCTGCAAGGGGCGAGCTTGGCTATTATTTAGAGAGCGATGGAGGAAACAGACCGTATAGAGTGCGTGTGAGATCTCCCTCTTTCCCGCATGTGGAAATTTTGAGCAAGGTCATTCCGGGCTGTTTATTATCAGACGTTGTAGTGGCGATTGCCAGCGTAGATCCGATTTTAGGAGATGTGGACAGGTGATGTTGACTGAAAAAACAAGACAAGCCATTTTAGATTTGCAAAAAAAATATCCGGAAAAGCGCTCAGCTTTAATTCCTGCCCTTCATATGGCCCAAGAAGAACTAGGCTATCTTCCATCTGCAATACAAGATGAGGTGGCAGATCTTTTTGGAATCAGCCCAAATGATGTTTATGCGATCGTCTCTTTTTATGACATGTTTTATGAAAAGCCGGTTGGAAAAGAGATCATCCATGTATGCAAAAATGTCTCTTGCATGCTAAGGGGAGCAGATTCTCTTATAGATGCCTTGTGCAAAAAACTTAAAACAGCTCCTCATGAAGTATCGGAAAATGGTCAATATAGCATTATTCCTTCCGAGTGTTTGGGTGCTTGCGACAAGGCTCCTATGATGATTATCGGAGAAAAAGTGGTAGGGCCAGTCAGTAAAGAAGATTTAGGAGGCCTCTTTCATGGATGAAATGCGCATTTTATTAGAAAATATTGACATACCAGAGCAGTATTTGATCGGAAACTATGAAAAAAAAGGTGGCTACCAGACAATAAGAAAAGCTTTTAAAGAGATTCAGCCAGAGGTTTTAGTCCAAATGGTCAAAGATTCTGGCTTAAGAGGCAGAGGTGGAGCCGGTTTTTTAACAGGCATCAAATGGGGCTTTTTGCCAAAAGAGATAAATCCAAAATATTTAGTCTGCAATGCAGATGAGAGCGAGCCTGGCACTTTTAAAGACAGACTATTGATTGAAAAAGATCCACACCAACTGATTGAAGGGATGATTTTAACCTCTTATGCGTTGAATGTGCATCTTGCCTTTATCTACTGCAGGGGCGAATATTTTGAGGGTAACAAGCGTTTGAATGAAGCGATTGTAGAAGCAAAAAATAGGGGATATTTGGGAGAAAATATTTTAAACTCCGGCTTTTCACTTAACATTATTGTGCAACCGGGGGCTGGCGCTTACATTGCGGGCGAAGAGACTGCTCAGCTTAACTCGTTAGAAGGATATCGCGCAACGCCCAGACTAAAGCCGCCTTTTCCAGCTGTTTCTGGACTTTATGGCAAGCCGACCATTGTCAATAATGTGGAGACCCTTTGCAATGTAGTGCACATTGTAAATCGCGGGGTTGACTGGTATAGGTCGATCGGGACAGAAAAGAGCAAGGGCACCAAAATTTATCAGGTGAGTGGGCAAGTGCAAAAGCCCGGCTGCTATGAATTTCCTTTGGGAGTGCCTTTAAAAGATATTTTAGAAAAAGCTGGCGGTATGCTGCCGGGAAGAAAATTTAAGGCTTGTTTTCCTGGAGGTTCTTCTTGCTCTCTTTTGCTACCAAAAGATTTAGACGTGCCGATGGATTTTGAGTCTTTAGTTTTAAAGCGTACGGCGCTTGGGACTGCTTCTTTAATTGTGATGGATGATACTGCAGACATGGTCAAAGTGGCAAACCGTTTAAGCCAGTTTTACCAGAATGAGTCGTGCGGTAAATGCACTCCTTGCAGAGAGGGGACAAGATGGGCAACCCAAATTTTGACTCGCATTGAAAATGGTCTTGGAACAGATTTTGATTTGGATCAGCTCAGTAAAATTTGCAGTCAGATGGAAGAAAACTCCTTTTGCCCTTTGGCACCGGGTGGAGCCTTGCCACTTGTTAGCTGCATGCATGAATTTAAAGAGGAGTTTGAGGCGTATATCGAAAAAAATCCAAACCGGCATGAAAAGCCTGATATGAAAATTTCTTACCCTTATATTTACGTAACACTATGAATGATCAAGTCACATTAACCATTAACGGCGAGTCTGTTACAGTAAAAAAAGGAACGACTGTCTACCAGGCGGCCATGCAGCTTGGAGCAGAGATTCCTATTTTTTGCTACCAGGACAGAATGCCTCCTTTTGGTGCCTGCCGCGTCTGTCTTGTAGAAGTAGATAAAATGCCAAAGCTGCAAGCCTCTTGCACGCTGGTTGCAACAGAAGGCATGAACGTTAAAACAGAAAGTGCAAGGGCAGTGGATGGTAGAAAAGGCATTTTAGAGCTGTTGCTGATCAATCATCCGCTTGACTGCCCGATTTGTGACAAAGGAGGGGAGTGTCCGCTGCAAGAAAATGCCCTCTCGCATGGTCCTGGAAAAAGCGCATTTTTTGAAGATAAAAGAAAATTTACAAAAGCGCTCCCACTTGGATCTGTTTTAATGCTAGATCGTGAGCGTTGCATTATTTGTTCCAGATGTACGCGCTTTGGAGAGGAAATTGCAGGGGATCATGCACTGCAGATGTTTGACAGAGGATTTAAGTCGGAAGTGGGGACAAAAGACCACGCCCCTGTTGACTCTAAATTTATTGGAAACACCATTTCCATTTGCCCAGTGGGTGCGCTTACTAGCCAAGTCTACCGCTTTCGTGCAAGGCCTTGGGACAATGACTCTGTAAATAGCAGCTGCACTTTGTGCCCCGTTGGCTGTAGCATGGTCTTTGATAGCCGGGATGGAGAGATCATGAGAACCAGATTTTTAGAAAATAGAGCTGTCAATGACATATGGCTTTGCGACAAGGGCTTTTTTGGCTATGAGTTTGTCTCTAGCCCAAGCAGGCTTTTAAAACCGCTTATTAGAAGAAACAATAAGCTGGAAGAAACAACCTATGAAGAAGCCTTTTCTTTTATTGCAGAGCAGCTAAAAAAATCAAAAAATAGTGCCGGTTTTGGGGGAAATCCTTTGACGGTCGAAGAGAACTACCTTTTTCAAAAACTGATGCGCGATGTCTTAAAAACACCTCATATTGACCATCGCATCGGTTTTGAACTAGATGTTTGCCCCGGAATGGAAATTTCAATTGATAATCTAGAGCAGCTGGAAACAGCCTTTCTTTTTGGGGTCAATCTGACAGAGGAGTTTCCTGTTTTATGGCTGCGTCTTCGCCAGGCGATCAACAAAGGCGCCAAAGTATTTTACAGTGGTTATTTTGCAACAGAAATTGCCTCCTATTTAACAGAAAACAAGATCCATAGACCAGGAGAAGAGCTAGATGCAGTAGAAGCTCTTTTAAAATATATTGAAAGCGACAAAAGGACAGCTATTTTTATAGGATCTGAATATCTGCACAGTCAAAAGGGAGAAAAGCTTTTAGATTTTCTTACAAAATTCAGACAAAATAACTTAAATCTTAGTCTAAATATTTTAGAAGGTACAGAAAATAGCATGGGAGCTTTGATTGCGGGAATGCACCCTGATTTTGGCCCTCTTGGAATAAAATTAAATGAAACTGGCCTAAAAGCTTTAGATGTGTTACAGGAAGCTGCCGCAAATAGCTGGGATGCCCTTTATGTGGCAGGAAGCAATCCTGCTGCCAAATTTTCTAAAGCATTGTTTGAAAAAGCAAGAAAAAATATCAAATGTCTGATTGTGCAAGATATCTTTTTAACAGAGACTGCAGAAATGGCAGATGTAGTATTGCCCACTCTTTGCTATGCCGAAAAAGGCGGCAGCTTTATCAATATTGAAGGGAGAGTGCAACGATTGCAGCCTGGAAAAGAGTTACCAAATGGCATCTATAGCGATTTTGAAATTTTTTCTATTCTAGCAGAAAAGCTCTCTTCCCCCATTTCAATCGATGCGGATTTTACGGCAGCTCTTCAAAAAGGGCTGATAAAGCCAGCTATTTCTGGAATGAGAAAAAAAGAGCAGCAAACAGAAAAATTTAAGGGTTCTCTTTTTGCTGTATTTGAGAAAAGGCTTTTTGATCAAGGAGTGCGGATGCGGCATAATGAGCATCTTGCAAAACTTGCAAAGTCTCCAAAGGTCAGGATGAATGAAAAGGAATCTGAAACGCGCGGGTTAAAAAATGGGGATGCTATTTTAATTGCGACTCAAGATAAAAGTATTCAAGGCTATTTGGAAATAGACAAGAGCGTTGCAGATGAGACGGTCGTTTTGCCTCTTGGTTTTCCGGAATTGTTTGTGCACAATCTAAGCGATTCTTTATTTAACGGCATGGCGGTTTCTATTAAAGGGGCACAAAATGGCTGAAACTGTACTGATCGTTGTTGTTAAAGGGCTTGTTTTAATCGCTTTTCTTTTTGGAGCAGCAGCTTACATGACTTTTTTAGAAAGGGTGGTGCTAGCAAGACTGCAACAGCGCATGGGTCCAAACCGTATAGGGCCGCTTGGGCTTTTGCAGCCTATTGCAGATGGTATCAAGCTTTTATGTAAGGAGAACTTTAAGCCCGCTGGTGCTGATACTTTTACCTACTGGCTAGCTCCTTTTATTTCGCTGATGTCAGCCCTTTTTATTTTTGTGATCATTCCCTTTGGCGGCAAAGTGCATCTTTTTGGTAGGGAGATTACTTTGCAAATTGCAGACATCAATGCAGGAATCTTCTTTCTGCTTGCCTTCTCTTCTTTAGCTGTTTATGGGGTTGTCTTGGCCGGCTACTCCTCAAACAGCCGCTACTCCCTTCTTGGGGGGCTGCGCGGGACGGCACAGATGGTCAGCTATGAAATCCCGATGGGCATCTCCCTTTTGACGATTGCACTCTCTGCCGGGTCTTTAAGCTTGTCAGAAATTGTAGAGCAGCAAAAAAATGCCTGGTACATCTGGACAAATCCTGTTGCTTTTTTGATCTATTTTATTACAGCTTTTGCAGAGACAAACAGAGCTCCTTTTGATCTGCCAGAAGCAGAACAAGAGCTGACTGGCGGCTACCACACTGAATATGCGGGCATTAAGTTTGCCTCTTTCTTTTTAGGGGAATATATCAATATTTTGGCAGTTTCTGCCATCTCTGCCACGCTCTTTTTTGGAGGCTATTTGGGGCCTTTTGAATTGCCGCTTGTCTGGTTCCTTTTAAAAGTGGCCTTTTTTGTTCTGATCTTTTTATGGGTACGTGCCACTATGGCACGCTTTCGCTATGGCGATCTGATGAGCTTTGGCTGGAAGGTGTTAACCCCGCTTGCTATCCTTAACTTAATTATAACCGCTTATTTTGTACTAGTATGAGAGATACCATTTCTAAAATTCTATCGATGATAAGTGGGCTTTTTATTGTTTTAAAACATGCCTTTAAAAAGCCAGCGACCATTGAATACCCGGAAGTGAAGCGCGTTTTACCAGAAAGGTCGCGCGGAAGACACTATTTGACTCTTTGGAACGATGGCAAGGAGCGCTGCGTTGGCTGCGAGCTTTGTGCAATTGTTTGTCCAGCTCAAGCGATTTATGTGAAAGCAGCATCTAACACAAAAGAAGAGATGCACTCGCATGGAGAGCGCTACGCAAAAGATTTTCAGATCAATATGTTGCGCTGTATTTTTTGCGGCATGTGTGAAGAAGCGTGTCCGACTGGAGCAATCATTTTGAGCAATGAGTATGAACTCTCCGGATATACAAGAGAGTCTTTGATCTATACCAAAGGAATGCTGACAGAAAAAGTTCCGGGAGAATCTGGAAGAGACCCGGATAGGGAGGTTTGAAATGGAATTATTTTTGCATCCTTTCCATAACTTTGCAGAAGTTTTTCTTGGCAGCCTTTTAATTCTCTCCTCGATCTTGACTGTTTCACTTAAAAATCCGGTTCATGCAAGCTTGACCTTTTTGGCAGCTCTTTTAACGCTTGCAACCGTTTATATCGAGCGCTCGGCAGAGTTTATCGGCATCATGCAAGTCCTTGTGTATGCGGGCGCTATTTTGATCATCTTTATGTTTGTGATCATCATGTTCCAGGATGCGCATGAGAAATTAAATGAATTTAAGCCCAAGACTGGTAAAAGCTTTGTTCTTACAGCAGCCGGCATGTTTTTGGCTGCAACGCTCTATCTTTTGAAAAGCTTTTTACAAGTCTCAGACAAGCCTACAGAGCTAAAAAATGGGTTTGGGACAGTGCAAAACTTAGGACAGGCTCTCTATCTGGATTTTTTCTTTCCATTTGAGTCTGTTGTCTTTTTATTTTTGGTGGCCATCATCGGTGCCTTTTATATGGGAAAAAAATAATGGTTGGAGTAAGTCTGTTGATGTTTGCAGTGGGGGTACTAGGAGCCCTTTTTAGGCGCAACGCCCTGATTTTCTTTTTGTCGATCGAGCTTATGCTAAATGCTGCAAACCTTTTGTTTGTCTCTTTTGCAGAGCATGCAGGCAATGTGCTTGGCCTTGTTTGGGTCTTCTTTGTGCTGCTAGTAGCAGCGGCAGAAGCTGCTGTTGGTCTTGCCATTGTCATTAACCAGTTTCGCTCAAAAGAGACGGTTGACTTAGACCAGTATCATATTTTAAGGGAGTAGAAATTGGATCTTCTTATTTGTATTGGGCTTTTTATACCGCTTGTGAGCTTTTTAATCATCACTGCCTTCCACCAATTTTTAAGCAGAATGGCGGTTTCTATTATCGCGTGCAGCGCTGTTTTGGTCTCTTTTCTCTGCTTTTTTTCCATTTTTTATGCGGGAGCGGAATCGATCACTGTCTATTTTTTTAATATCTTGAATTTAAAAGATTTAAAAGCAGACTTTACATTAAGGCTAGATCATCTCTCTCTCTTGATGACTCTGATTGTGACGGGAGTTGGCTTTTTAATTCATGTCTACTCTGTTGGTTATATGGAGCATGATAAGGACGAGGGGAGATATTTTGCTTTTTTGAATTTCTTTATTTTTGCGATGCTTCTTTTGGTGTTAGCCGGCAATCTATTGCTTCTTTTTGCGGGGTGGGAGGGCGTTGGTCTTGCATCTTATCTATTGATTGGATACTGGTTTGAAAAAGAGTATGCAGCAAAAGCTGCAACTAAAGCTTTTGTTGTAAACAGGATTGGAGATTTTGGATTTCTGCTTGGTATATTGCTCGCCTTTTATCTTTTTGGCACGGTAGACCTTGTTGAAATGACAAATAAAGCAACCATTTTTGAAAAAGGCAGCTTTTTGATAACGGTGCTCACACTTCTTTTATTTGTTGGAGCTGTTGGAAAATCGGCACAGTTTCCGCTACATGTGTGGCTTCCAGATGCCATGGCAGGTCCTACTCCCGTTTCTGCACTTATTCATGCTGTCACAATGGTAACAGCAGGGGTCTATTTGATCGTCAAATTGCATGCACTCTATTTGCAAGCTCCTTTGACTATGCAAATTGTGGGCGCAGTAGGTGGCTTTACCGCTCTTTTTGCAGCGCTCTCAGCTATTGCTCAGACTGATTTAAAAAAAGTTTTAGCTTATTCGACAGTCAGTCAGCTGGGTTTCATGCTTTTAGCGTGTGGTACTGGTGCTTTTTATTCGGCGATGTTTCATTTGACGATGCACGCCTTTATTAAAGGACTTCTCTTTTTATCTGCTGGGAATGTGGTACACATGATGCATGGAGTGACAAATTTAAATGAGATGGGTGGTCTTGCAAAAAAATTTCCCGTCACACATTGGCTTTTTTTAATAGGCACTTTAAGTTTGGCGGGAGTGCCTCCTTTTGCAGCCTTCTTTAGTAAAGACCTTATTTTAGAGCAGGAATATTTGGCTGGCTCCACCACTCTTTTTTACATCGGCCTTACAGCCTCTATTTTAACTGCTGTCTATTTGACAAGAGCTTATCTGCTTACCTTTTGGGGAACTGCTGCAAAAAATCATGACGATGTCAAAGAAGCACCACCCATTATGTTGACCCCAGTGATCATTTTAGCTTTTTTGGCAGTGACTGGCGGTTTTTTAGGAGCAGAAATTGGAAAGACTCCTCTTTTAGAGGCTTTTTTAAGCGATGTGGGAGTCAACCCAATAGAAGAGCATTTGACTCACGGATTTGCGCATTCCAAAGAGTCTTATATGGCTATTTTTGGCGCGTTTTTGGGAGTTTTGATCCCGCTACTGATGTATGGCCGTTTTAAAGAGCATTTGGGAGCTAATATCAAACTGCTAAAAAATGCTTTTTATTTTGATAAGATTTATGAAGTTTTATTTGTAAAACCGCTTGAAAAGCTCTCCTCCTTTATTGGATCGCTTGTGGAGCCAGAAATTTTTACCGGTTCTTTAGATGTAATGGGAAGAGGAGCTTCTGATTTTGGTAGGCTTTTGCAAGGGGTGCAAGATGGACAGATCCGCTCTTATGCGGCCTTGATGGCAATAGGTGCTTTTGTACTACTGATTTATTTTACTTTTTAGGTTTTTATGTCCCTTTTAAGCATTTTTATTTTGATTCCTTTTATAGGATCTCTTTTGGTTATGCCATTTAAAAACAGTGGAAAGCTGCCAGCTTTTTTGTTAAGTCTGATTCCTTTTTTTATGCTGATTTTCATGAAACAAGAGATTTTTAACGCTCATAT
>DAORNI010000009.1:23695-25112 GCA_035440845.1 Parachlamydiaceae bacterium
AAGCAGATGAGCTCTCCTACATCTTTTTGCTGACCACTTGTTTAGTCATGCCGGTGGTGATTTTAGCAGCGAAAGAAAAGCAAGCTCTTTTATTTTCACTCCTTTTATTGTTTCAGGGTCTTTTATTTATTTTCTTTACAGCCAAAGATTTAGTTGTTTTTACTATTTTCTTTGAAGCTGCTCTTTTGCCTGTTTATTTTATCATGGTGTTTTGGGGCAGCCACGAGAGCAAAAAAGCTGCAATGAAATTTATTGTTTATATGATTGGAGGCTCTTGTCTTTTGGTGGCAGCAGTTTTTGCTCTCTATTTTTCGGGCGGCTCCTTTAATTTGGACATCTTGGCAAAAACAGCTGAAAAGCTACCCTATGCTGTCTTTATATGTGCAGCCTTTTTTTTGGCCTTTGCTGTAAAAACTCCACTTTTTCCATTTCATGGCTGGCTAAGCGATGCTTATACAGAAGCACCCCTCACAGCTACACTTTTATTGTCAGCTCTTCTTTCTAAACTCGGCATTTACGGTTTTTTCAGGATTGGCTTTTCTCTTTTTCCAAATTTTATGACAGTTTCAAGCCCCTATTTTTTGAATCTTGCTATTTTTGCTGTCATTTATGGCGCTTTTGCCGCCTGGATGCAAAAAGATTATAAACGCCTAATCGCCTATTCCAGCTTTTCCCATGTTAACTTTATAGTAGCTGGTGTTTTTATTTTAAACAAAACAGCACATCAAGGGGCGCTCTTGCAAGTGTTGAATCACGCCATCACCATTGTAGGTCTTTTTTTAGTGGCGAGCTTTTTGGAAGAAAAAATCCATACAAGGGCGCTTCATAAACATCGAGGCCTGGCAGCTGCAATGCCAAAGCTCTGCTGGCTGACTCTAATTTTTGTTTGAGCCTCTGTGGCACTTCCGGGAACGGGAAATTTTATAGGAGAGCTTACTATTTTATTTGGCGCTTTTAAAGAAAACCCCCTTTTTGCAGCCCTTTTAGTCTTAACAGTTGTTTTGTCGATCGTCTACATGCTGCGCTACATGGAGCTTAATTTTTTTGGGCGCGAGCTACCAGAAAATAATGGCTTTTCTGATATTGGAAAAAAGCAAGTACTGCTTTTATTGCCCCTTATTGCGCTCATTTTTTTAATCGGCATTTATCCGGAGCTGCTTCTAAAAAGTTTAGGAGAAATTAAATGAATTATTTAAATAGTGTCGATCTTCTTTTTTTAAGCCCCTGGATGGTATTGCTATTTGGCGCTCTTTTGATCCTTCTGGTTGACTGTTTTTTTGAGCAGGGCAAAAAAGCGATTTACGCTTTAACTCTTGTCACTTTTGCTGCTGCTTTTTTAGCCAAGCTCTATGCCTCAAAAACAGAAAATATCTTGTTAACAGCATGGTTAAAGACCGATTTTTTAAGCCTTTTTTTT
>DAORNI010000009.1:25257-26467 GCA_035440845.1 Parachlamydiaceae bacterium
ATAGGCTCTTCTGCAGATTTTCTACCCCTCTTTTTAGGTTTAGAGACTCTCTCTATTGCACTTTACGTCCTTTGTGGGTATGTGAAGAGCTGGTATATTTCTAAAGAAGCAGCTATCAAGTATTTTCTTTTAGGCTCACTTGGGACTGCTTTTTTTCTTTACGGAGTTGCTTTGATTTATGGAGCCGTTCATACTCTTAATTTTGATGCTCTTTTAGAAAACTATAATGCGCTGGCAAAAAAACCGGAAAAAATTCTTTTTTTATCAGGTGTTGCTTTGGTGACGCTCGGACTTTTATTTAAAGCAGCCATTGTTCCGTTTCATACATGGGCACCAGATGTTTATGAAGGCTCTGCAACACCAGTGACTGCCTTTATGGCAACTGGCACTAAAATAGGTGCTTTTGCTGCTTTTATCCGCATTTTTTTAGAAGGACTTTTGCATTTTAACCCCGTTTGGAATGAGGCAATTGCCCTTCTTTTTTTTCCGGCTTTGATTTACGCCAATCTGGTAGCGATCCGCCAGGTTAATTTAAGGCGCTTTTTTGCCTATTCTGGCATTTCTCATTCCGCCTTTTTGCTGATTCCGCTTAGCGCCTCTTCAACGTCTAGCATTTCTTCTATCCTTTTTTATCTTCTGGTTTATCTTTTTGCAGTCTTTTTAGCATTTGCTGTCTTAGTGCTTTTGGACAAAGAAAAAAGAGGGCTTTATCTAGATGATCTAAAAGGCTTATTTTTTACATCGCCTCTTTTAGCCAGTTTTTTTGCGCTCGCTCTTTTGACGCTGGCCGGTATTCCACCAACAGTTGGCTTTTTAGCTAAATTTTATATCTTTAAAGCAGGCTGGGAATCAGGTCTTTATTTGCTTGTGATTGCAGCTCTTTTGACAACTGTTTTTTCTGCCTTTTATTACTTTCGGATTGTTAGCAAAATGCTGACAAAAGATGAGGGCGCAAATAAAGATGTTTTAACCGCTCCGCTTTTAACTAATAGCGCTTTTTATACAGGTCTTTTTTTCGCATTTTTAATAGTATTCTTCTCTATAATCCCCAATTTTTTATTTGATTGGATAAATTAATTGTAATTTTAAAAATAATGTGTTATGTTCTGTCTTTTAAATTATTTATCAAGTGTTTTCCATGCAAAGTTCTTTTAACAATTATACTTATAATCCAAATTTATTTATCCCGAGAGATCAGATTGAATCTACT
>DAORNI010000009.1:26493-32182 GCA_035440845.1 Parachlamydiaceae bacterium
TTTATGATAGTAAAGTAGAAAAAATTTTAGTCGACTTGCTTCACTATTTTGAACCGTTAAAAAATGTTGAGGTGCCAAAGCAGTCAAGCCACAGAGCTTCTCCACAAAAGAAAGAAGAAGAAAATGGAGCATGGCTATTTATTGCAAACCTTTTTGAAAATCTTTTTAATCGTCGCACTGTAAATATCGATTTGAGCCAACACAAGATAAATGTCGTTTATGCACAGCAACCAAGAAAAACAGATTCTCAAAGAGATGAGGAAGAAGAGAAAAAGGCAAAAGAAAAAGAAGATAAGCAAACAACTGCTATAGCTGTAATTTCTGGTTTAATCGCTTTAGGCGGATGCTATTTTCTTGGGAGTTCAACCTCTGAATCAAAAAATTTAGAGTCTATAGGGCACGATTTAAGTGACCTCGAAACATTTATAGAAAAGACTAAAATCCAGCAGCGACAGTCCTCAAACTTTAAAATAGACGATTCTAAAAAACAAGTTTTAAATTTGCAAATCGATCTCTTAGATAGGATTAAATCGACAAAAGCCTATACCATTTTATGCAGATATGCAAATACCGCTTTCAAGGTAAAAGCTTTTATTATAGGTTCTTTACTGTTTACGACTATTTCTGCTTTATTTAAAGCAAAGCAACTGATGAAGTGTGGCGGTATTTTTCTTTTATGCGGCCTTGGACTTTGGCTCTTTAACAAGGGACAAAAAAACAGTGATAAAATGCTAGAGCGTGCTAAAAAGGAATTAGTAACAGATATTGAAGCAGCGCTTGCTATTTTTCAATCCCTTCCAAAAGAAGTTTTGAATCAATCTGTATTTTATTACAGACGGCAACAGCCAGCGTTTTTTGAGGATCCTAATTTTTCTTTCTGGGCATCACAAGCATATACTCCTCAATATTCTTCTCAACACGGAAACCCCTATAGCAATGCTTCAGCACCGCATGTAATTTATTAAGATAGATTTGAAAGTTTTTACTAATACCAATTATCAAAAATAATATTGTAAATTCGCATCATTTTTTGAGAATTATTTCTCGTTAATATTCAAAATATTAACTTCGAAAAAATTAATGGATGAGTTTTTTCAGCTCGGCTATTTCTTTTTTTAGCTCTTTGATTTCTTTGATAGAGCTTTCAATATTTGCCATGCGGACAACGCTGCGGTTGTATTCGGTAAGAGGCCTTGCCGGATAGCCCCCATATTTGCCCGGCTTATCGATCGATTTTGCAACCCCTGCCCTTGCTGCAAGCATAGTTCCTTTACATATTTTGATGTGTCCATTGATAGCCACTTGACCGGCAATGACCACATGGTCTTCAATTTCTGTAGAACCTGCAATGCCTGTTTGTGACACAATAATGGTGTGCTTTCCAATGGTGACGCCATGGGCAATCTGGACAAGATTGTCAATGATCGTGCCTTGACCTATTTTTGTCGATTTAAAGCGCGCTCTATCAATCGTTGTGTTAGCTCCAATCTCTACATGATCTTCAACAATCACATTGCCAACCTGATTTAATTTGGTGTGACGGCCATTTTTATCTGTTATAAACCCAAAACCGCAAGAGCCAATGACAGCTCCTGGTTGGATGACCACATGGTTTCCAATCACACAGTTTTCACGCACTGTAACACGGGGGTGGAAAAAAGAGTGGCTCCCAATAACCGTATAAGGGCCAATGATGCAGCCAGCACCTATTTTTGTATCTTTTCCAATGACAACGCCTTCATCAATAACGGCCAGGGGGCCAATCTCTACTCCACTTTCAAGCTTTACAGAAGAGTGGACGACAGCAGTTTCATGGATACCTGTAAAGCCTGTCATTTTGTGCTCTTTACCATAAAAAAGCTCAATCATCTGCTGGAAGGCTCTCGATGGTTCATCATGCAAAAGAAAATTTTTATTAGGAGCAGCTTCCATCCCTTTAGCCATAAAAATAGCGCCGGCATTTGAATTCCTCATTGCCTGCTCATAGCGCGGGTTGGCTAAAAAGGAGAGATCATTCGCTGTTGCATTTTCCAGATCAGAGACATGAGAAACAAGCTTTTCAGGATTCCCTATCAATTCTGAACCAGTGAGTGCTGCAATTTCTTTTAACGAAAAATTTTTCTTTTGCATGATTTTTTTCTTTATGGTGTTACTTCTTTCATCTCAGCAATTTCTTTTTCATAAGTGCCATCCATAATAGCAATCAGCTCTTTGGAAATATCAAGGCTGTCATTATAGAAAAAGAGGCTCTCATCAGTAAAGATGGCATCCAATTTTTTTTGTGCCGCTAAGATTTTAGAGGCATCATCTACTGCGCTTTCCAATTTTTGGATGATCTTCATATTTGCTTGAGTGAGCATTTGGTAATATTGATTTTGCAATTGATTAAGCTCTTGGCTTAATTGGCGAAAATTTCTTTTAAGTTCTGTTTCAGCTTCTGGAGATAAACTATCAAGATAATCGGCATCATCAAACTTTTCTGCCATATCAGCTAAAACTTTTTCTTTTTCTGCAAAAGATGTTTCGACCTGTTTTTTTAGGGCTTCAAAATTTGCCTGCTCTTCTTTTCCAAGAAGAGATTGATCCACACAAGTTTTAAAGTGAGCAACACCAAATCGGATGTTTTGCGGCACTTCTGATACAAGAGACGTTGCTGCTAAAAGAGCTGCATTTAAAAGAACATAACGAAATAATTTCATAAAAAATCTCCTTTAAAAAAATTAAAACTTGCCGCCTACCATGAAGAAAAAATTCTTCGTTTGTTTTTTACGGTTTTTTGGGTTGATAGGATAACCAATTCCAAGCTGGATCGGAGGACCGTCTTCAAAAACCTGGAATTTAATCCCGTATCCAGCAGACGTATACATGCGCCCAAAAGTCCAGTTTCTATCAGCCAGGTGGCCAGAATCGCAAAAGAGGAAACCGTCTAGTCTTCTAAAAAGTCTTCTTGTATACTCTAGAGACAAGAATTGGAGCGAAGTGCCGCCTTTTGGGTCTTTGCTTCCCTTAAAAAGAGGGCCAACTTTATAAGGCTTATAACCGCGCAGCATGCTGTCGCCACCTAAAAATAGGCGCTCATCTATTGGGATCTCATACTCTGCTGTGTTGAACATAGGATTGATAAATCTGGCATCCGCACGGAATTTAAGGACGCTCTCTTTGTCTATTGGAATGTAATAGCTGTTAAGATAAGCAATCGAGAAAAAGTGGTATCTTCCGCCAAGGCCTACAAGTTCTGACTCTAACCTCGATTTAAAGCCAGTTGTTGGTCTCAAAGGATGGTCTGTCGAGTCGTAAAGCAAGGAGAGCCCAGCAGCCGAGATAAGACCGTCATGGTGCAGCTGCTTTTCTTCTTCTTTTGTGACGCTCTTCTTTTTTGAAACATGCACGTCTGAATTTCTGATGCGGTAGTGGTAGCCAAGTCTTACAAAAGAGTTGATCTGGTTGGTGGCATGAAGGGTCAGGCCGTTTGCGTTGATGTCATAATCATTAGAGATGTAGCGTGTACTGGAGTTTTCAAGGTCAAAGCCGATGCTCCATTCAGTGTCCATAAAATAGGGCTTTGTCCAGGAAAGGACATAGCTTCTACTTTTTTGGCCAACTGTTGCTGTGATGTGGGCATATTCGCCCCCGCCCCTTAATGCTTGATAGCCATCAGAAAAAAAACGGCTGAAACCTCTATAATTAAAATTATTTTCTGTCACATTGAGGCCGCCAAAAAAACGCTCTGCCGTACTGATACCGATAGACCCGCCAAAATGGCCGGTGCTTGTCTCTTCTACTTCTACGTGGATGTCGCGGTAGTTGTCGCCAAAGCAAGAGCTTTTATCTGATTTTACAGCATAAACGTTGACATTTTTAAAAAAGCCGACATTTTTTAGTCTCGATTCTGTTGCCTGGAGCTTTTCTGAGTTGAAAACTTCTCCAGGAGTTAAAATGACTTCATGAAGGATGATGTTTGTTTGTGTGGAGCAGTTTCCAAGCACTTTGATCATGCCCACTCGATACTCTTTGCCCTCATGGATCCTAAAATGGATCGAATAAGCAAATTTCCCATCAATTAATTTTGGCTCATAATCCACATAAGCATCGATATATCCAAACTTTCCATAAAGTGCCGTGATGTTCTCAATGGTTTTTCGGATAGTGTCTGGACCATAAGGGCAACCGACATGTGCAGTAATTTTCTTTTGGATGTCCGCATCGCAAAAGAGTTTGTTGCCCTCAAAAGAGACTTGTCCAATGGAATAGATGGGGCCTTTATCTGCATTGACAGAAACTATGATCCTGTTTGGCTCTTCTGCATCTAAAAGGGAGATTCCTACTTTTGCGTCTGCATAACCTTTGTTTTGCAAATAATTTAAAATGACAAACTGGTCTTGCTGGATAGCGTCTTCATTATAAGTGCCCTCTCCTGTGATCCAGCTTGTAAAAAAGTTATAACTTTTTGTGACCATGATGTCTAAAACTTCATCTTGTTCGCAAGGATCAAGGCCGCAAAAAACAACCTTTTTTATCCTTCCAGCTCTTCCCTCAATAATGGAAATTTCGATATTAACTTCGTTGCAAAGATCATTAGATGTCACCTCATAGTTGATTTCAGCTTCAAAAAAACCTTCTTTTATGTAATGGGTCTTTAATTTGCGAAAAGCTTTATTAAATGTTTGACGATCAAATGTGGAGCCTTTTAAAACGGCAAGTTCTTTTTCTAGCGTTTTGGTCTTGATTTTTTCGTTTCCAGTCCAGTAGATCATGCCGATCTTTGGCTTTAGCGCTATTTTAAGCTCAATATAGATTTTATTGCCTTTGCATGTGATCTCTGGAACAATGCGGTCAAAATCTTGGATCAAATTTTTTAGGTCATGATCAAATTCTGACTGCGAAAAGTGATCGCCTTCTTTTGTTTTAAGTCTTTTTTTTAGCCCCTCGACATCAAAATTTTCAGCATTTGTGCTGTTTAAGACGATGCAGATATTCTCAACTATTTTATTTTCATATTGGGGCGACTGTCCAAAAACGGAAAGGAAACTTAAAAGAAAAAAACTTAATAATATACGTAATGTGCATGGCATATGGTAACCCCTTCGGCATCAAAGAAGGGGAATCATAGGGAAGATCTCAAATAAATTGCAATTAAAACTTTGCGCGTCCGGAAAAGGCCTTTGCCAGAGTACCTCCATCTACATAATCTAGGGAGCTTCCCATAGGCAGGCCAAAGGCAAGCCGTGAAATATGGATGTCAAAAGATTTAAGCTCTTCTTTTAAATAAAGGGCTGTTGCGTCGCCCTCTAGTGTGGAATCAAGAGCAATGACGAGCTCTTCAATTTCCAGCTGTAAAAGGCGGTTTTTCAATTTTTCAATATTAAGTTTTTCAGGACCAATTCCATCCATGGGCGACAATAGTGATCCAAGGACATGATAAAATCCTTTAAATTCTTGGGTGCCGTCAATCATGAATGCATCTTTTGGGGAAGAAATAATGCACATGGAGCGATAAGTTGCTCTTAAAGGGTCGCAAAAAGCGCAATTTTTGATGTCGCTCAAAGCGCCGCATTCCGGACATATTTTTAACATAGTGGGAATTTCTTGAATAGCAGAGGCCATTTCTTCTAGAGACTTTTGTCCTGACTGGATCAAATGAAAAGCAAAACGTTCTGCACTTTTACTCCCAACGCCTGGTAATTTTTTT
>DAORNI010000009.1:32195-33554 GCA_035440845.1 Parachlamydiaceae bacterium
TTAAAACGTCAATTAATTTTAATAAATGAGGCGGATAGCGCATGATTTTTTATTCCTTACAAATATTTAATTTTAATCGACTATAAATTAAAATTTTGGTATGCTGATCTGTCAGAACCTATTTAATATCTTCGATCGGATGAATTGTTTGCGAAAATTTTTTGCGGGTTTCTAGCGAATTTATAGCAGCAAAGCATCCTGATCATAGATATTAAACAGGTTCTTAAACGATTTTATAGAAAAGCAGATGATTAAAGCAAGAATTATAGGTTTAAGCTCTTATTTGCCAGAAAAGGTGCTCACTAACCATGACCTTGAAAAAATGGTAGAGACATCCGATGAATGGATTGTTTCTCGCACTGGCATTAAAGAGCGTCGCATTGCAAGTCCTGAAGAATCCGCTTCTTTCATGGGTGTGTTTGCTGCTAAAAAAGCATTGGAAAATGCTAGCTTAAAAGCAGAAAACATCGATTTAATCCTTGTGGCCACCATGACCCCCGATTATATTTCTCCAAGTACGGCAGCACTTGTCCAAAAAGAATTAGGTGCAAAAGATGCAGCCGCGTTTGATATGCAAGCTGCTTGCAGCGGCTTTATTTATGGGCTTTCTATGGCAAAAGCTTATGTAGAATCTGGCATTTACCAAAATGTTTTGCTTGTTGCGACAGAAAAAATGAGCTCTTTTATCGACTATGAAGATCGCAATACTTGCATTTTGTTTGGCGATGGCGCAGCAGCTGCCGTCATTGGAAATAGAGGTTCTGGATTTTTGATCGATACCGTCACTTTAGGTGCTGATGGATCTTTATTTGACCTTATTATTGTTCCGGGGGGTGGGTCGAAGAAGCCTACAAGTAAAGACACATTAGATAAAAAATTACACTACCTTAAAATGGAAGGAAGAGAAGTTTTTAAAGCGGCAGTAAGACGCATGGGAGCTGCTGCTATTTCTGCTCTTGAAAAAGCAAAAATTAAAAAAGAAGAGATCAGCTGGTTTATTCCGCATCAGGCCAATGTGCGCATCATCGATGCAATTGCTGCCAATTTGCAGTTTCCGGATGAAAAAATTTATAAGACAGTAGACCGTTTTGGCAATACATCCGGCTCTAGCGTTGCCATTGCACTAGACTGTCTGATTCAAGAAAAAGGTATTTTAAAGGGAGAGCATCTTTTGATGGTTGCTTTTGGAGCCGGTTTAACATGGGGTGCTACCATTTTAACGAAAATAGAAGAAGGAACAAATGTCTAGTTTTAAAAAAAATGCTTTTATTTTTCCAGGACAAGGATCTCAATATCCCGGAATGGGAAAAGATTTTTTTAATAAATTTCCTGTTGTTAAAGAAACTTTTGAAGAAGCGG
>DAORNI010000009.1:33578-35489 GCA_035440845.1 Parachlamydiaceae bacterium
AAGAAGCGGACGATGTTTTAAAGTTTAAACTCTCTTCTATTGTATTTGACGGGCCAGAAGCTTTGCTGACTGAAACAAAAAACAGCCAGCTTGGCATTTTTGTCACATCCATTGCTATTTTAAGGGTGATCAACCAAGAATTTCCTCATTTAATGCCCAGCATGACAGCAGGTTTAAGTTTAGGGGAGTATAGTGCGCTTGTTGCTTCTAAGCTTTTAAGTTTTGTAGAATGTCTGCCACTTGTATCTCACCGCGGCCAATATATGAACGATGCATGCGAAAGTAAAGAAGGGACAATGGCAGTAGTCCTTGGACTTGAAGCAAAAGCTGTAGAAGATTTTGTCAAAGAGCTGAACATGCCAGACGATCTTTTTGTCGCCAATCTCAATTGTCCTGGACAAGTAGTTGTTTCAGGGACAAAAAAGGGGATTGAAGAGGCTACTCTTTTTTTAAAGGCAAAAGGAGCAAAGCGCGTTTTACCGCTTGCTGTCCATGGCGCTTTCCATAGCGGTTTGATGAAAGAGGCTAAAGAGCGTTTAAAACCCTATATAGAAGCTGTTGTTTTAAAAGATTCTTCTGTCCAGCTTGCGATGAACGTCCCTGGCGGTTTTGTAAAAGACCCTATGCAAATAAAAAATTATTTGATCGATCAAGTGACAAGCCCAGTCAGATGGGAAGCTTCTGTTTTAGAAATGAAAAAAACAGGAACTGACTTTTTTATTGAAATGGGTCCTGGCAAAACATTGGCAGCTATGATAAAAAGGATCGATCCTGCACTTTCTGTTGTTAGCATCGAAAAAGTGGAAGATCTCGAACTGCTTATGCTAAAAGGAGTATAAATGTTGAATTTATTGGCCGGAAAAAAAGCATTAGTGACTGGAGCTACAGCCGGGCTTGGAAAGGCAATTGCGCTGAAATTTGCAGAACATGGTGCAGATATAGCTCTGATTGGTACAAATGAAGAAAGAGGCCAGACAGTTTTAAAAGAAATAAATGAAAAATACCCAAATAGCAAAGCACAGTTTTATGCTGTCGATGTTGCAAATCATGCAGCCTCAAATGAAGCTGTAAAAACTATTTTAGCAGATTTTGGACAAGTCGATATTTTAGTGAACAATGCGGGCATTACACGCGACCAGCTTTTGATGAAGATGTCAGAAGAGGATTGGGACAAGGTGCTGGAAGTAAATGTAAAGTCTTGTTATAATTTCTGCTATGCGCTAGTGCGTCCTATGATGAAGATAAAGGCTGGTAGAATCATCAATGTCAGCTCTGTTATTGGACTGATTGGAAATGCAGGGCAAGTAAATTATGCAGCCTCAAAAGCGGCCATCATAGGTTTTACCAAAGCGCTGGCCAAGGAGCTTGCACCAAGAAATATTTTAGTTAATTGCATCGCTCCCGGATTTATTGAAACGCCCATGACCGATGTTTTAACAGAAGAGCAAAGAAAAGCAATATTAGAGGGTATCCCATTAAAGAGAATGGGCACTCCAGATGACATCGCAAACGCAGCACTTTTTATGGCAAGTCCGCTTGCCAGCTATATTACCGGTCAAGTGATGGTTGTCGATGGCGGCATGGTAATGTAAAAAAATATTTAAAAACCAAACAAGGAAACATAAGATGAGCATACAGCAAGAAGTGATTGATATAGTTGTAGAACAACTTGGCGTTGATAAAGAAGATGTGACTTTATCAAAATCTTTTGTAGAAGATTTAAACGCAGATTCTTTAGATCTTACAGAATTGATCATGACATTTGAAGAGCGTTTTGGCTGTGAAATCAGTGAAGTGGAAGCTGAAAAGCTAAAAACTATCCAAGATGTTGTCAATTACATCGAAAAAGCCAAATCTTAGTCTTCTGACCTGAAAGGTCAGTATCTCTTAGCCCAGACCGCAAGGTCTGGG
>DAORNI010000009.1:35499-46289 GCA_035440845.1 Parachlamydiaceae bacterium
TGAAACCAAACAAATTTAAGACCTAAAAGGTCAGCATAATCGTGTTTATAAGTAGCATATATACATATGCTAGTTGCATGTTGAAACTACTAACCTGAATTTCAAGAAGATAAACCCAAAACTTAAGTTACTATTTTCTTTTGTTCGAGGTTATTTAGAATTAAAAACTCATGCAACCATTTCTAGGCAAGAACTTAAGAAAAACAAAACTACAGGGATGCCGAAAACAACAGAAGTGGTTATCCGATTGCTTATGGCAGAGTTTATTGGAGAGGATTTTTCCGAGCGTTTCTGAGAATTTCTAGAGATCTCCTCTCTTCCAAAAAGTTTAGAACTGAAAGTTGCTTGATCGGTATACCTACTCCGCTACAAAATCTGCTTTTGACCCATTTCCTCTTGGCAAGAGACTTGGGTATATTTGTCCGTAAGAGCTGAAATCAGATAAATGCTTGTCAGGCTCAAGAAAAAGGCAGGAAGCATAGCTGGTATCGTGTATTCGCTAAAATAATCATTTACGAAGTGCCAGCCACCAGCTACAATACTGCCCACTAAAATTCCGGCAACAGCCCCATAACGGTTTGCCCTTTTTGAATAAAGAGACATCAAGACAAGAGGTCCAAAAGAGGCACCAAGACCAGACCATGCATATTCGACAGCTTCTAAAACAGTAGAATTTTTATTAAAAGCAAGCGCCAATGAAAAAAGAGAGACAAAGACAACACTTAAGCGCGAGATCATCAATAATTTTTTTGGAGAGGCTTCTTTTCCTACCATGCGCTTATAAAAGTCTTCGCTTAAAATAGAAGCGCAAACTAAAATTTGAGAATCCATTGTAGACATGTTCGCCGCTAAAACAGCGCAAAGGATAAAGCCTGCAACTAAAGGGTTGAACAAAATTTTTACCATCGAGACAAAAACAAGTTCTGCATCTTGTGCCCCTTCTGCAAAAAAGGCAATTCCAATCAAGCCAACAGCAGAGGCTGCAAGAAGTGTCATGATCTGCCATGTCATTCCCACATATTTTGCCTTATAGATGTCATCTGCGCTTTTAATCCCCATAAATTTTGTAACAATATGCGGCTGGCCAAAATAGCCAAGCCCCCAGCAAATAAGAAAAAAGTTTGCCAGCATCGCCTCTTTTGAAGGGTGATCAAAAAGACTTAAAGAAATATTTTTAATTTCAGCTACAGCCTGGATATCGGCTACCCCATTTGGCAGCTCCATATAAGCGACAAAAGGGACAAAAACGATCACTGCAAGCAAGAAAAGAGCCTGGAAAAGATCGGTCCAGGCGACTGTATGAAATCCCCCAAAAACGGTATATACGACAACAACAAATGTCGCAAGGGAGAGACCTATATAATAATCGATCTTAAAAATGGACTCAAAAAGAAGTCCCATGGCAATAAGCCCTGCCGCTAAATAAGAGATTAAAAAGAAAACGCAAATAGTTGCTGTTAAAATGCGCAAAGTGCCGGAGTGATCTGTAAATCGTCTTTCAAAATAGGTCGAAAGAGTGTAGCTGTCATACTTTTCTGTTGCAGTCCTTAATTTTTTGGCGACAAACTGCCAGTTAAAAAACATGCCGCCAACTAAACCGATCGCAATCCAAGATTTAGAGAACCCTCCAAGAAAAATTGCAGCAGGAAAACCCATAAAAAGCCAAGCACTCATATCGCTTGCATGTGCAGAAAGAGCCGTCAACCAAAAATTTAAACTTCTATTTCCCATGATAAAATCTGTGGAAGAAGTCTGTTTTTTATGAGAAATAATGCCAATAGCGAGTAAAACGCAAAAATAAGCAAAAAATGAAATTAAAATTTGAGAATGCACTAAACTTCCAGCCTTCACCCTTTAGCTGATATTCAAATAAAAATTTGAATATCGCAAATATTGGGTTTTCACGATTTAATAAAGATCTATTTTACTAAATTTTTTGATTTGCGCCAATAGACTTCTTTCGGAATTGCAAAAAAAAGTTGAATCTGATAGAACTTCTCCAAAAGAAGTCTAATGGAGTGGTAAATGAAAAAAGCAAAACTTGTTATTATTGGATCAGGACCAGCTGGCTATACAGCCGCAATTTATGCGGCAAGAGCTAACATGGAACCTGTATTATATGAAGGCTTTTTTTCAGGGCCAGCCGGGGGTCAATTGATGACAACAACAGAAGTGGACAACTACCCCGGTTTTCCAGAGGGCGTTTCAGGGCCAGAGCTCATGCAACGCTTCCGTGCACAAGCGCTCCGTTTTGGCTCTACCATTTTAACAGAAGATGTAGAAGAAGTTGATTTTAGCCAAAAGCCTTACAAAATTAAAGGTAAAACAAATTCCTATAGTGCCGATTGCGTGATCATTGCAACAGGAGCTACTGCAAATCGCCTCGAAATCAAAGGAGCTGGTGAAGATGGATTTTGGCAAAAAGGGGTGACAGCGTGTGCTGTTTGCGATGGCGCGATGCCTATCTTTAGAAATAAGCCACTTTTTGTCATCGGCGGTGGTGATACAGCCGTTGAAGAAGCGACATTCTTAACAAAATTTGGAAGCAAAGTTTATATTGTCCATAGACGCGATAAATTAAGAGCTTCCAAGATTATGCAAGAGAGAGCTTTGAACCATCCTAAAATTGAAATTCTCTGGGATAGCGAAATTGTAGAAGTTTTGGGCGATAAGACTGTTTCTTCTGTCAAGATCGTCAATAAAAAGAGCAATCAAACAAAAGAGATGGAAGCCGGTGGCGTCTTTTTTGCTGTTGGGCACACCCCAAACACAGCTTTCTTAAAAAATCAGATAGAGCTTTATCCAAATGGCTACATCAAAGTAGTTCCTGGAAGCTGCAAGACAAATGTAGATTTAGTCTATGCAGCAGGAGATGCACAAGACCATGTGTACAGACAAGCTATCACAGCAGCTGGTACTGGCTGTATGGCAGCAATTGAGGCCGAGCGTGAAATGGCAGCAAGAGGGCTTATTGCTTAAAAACATGATAAAAAAGCTGCTTTTGCTTCTATTATTTCCTTTTTTTATTTCAGCAACAGAGCTAAAGCCCTGGTATGGGGATTATCTGGTTGGAGAATCGCGCTCAAAAGTACTCTTTCAGCAATTTAGAAAGGTCGCAACATCTAAAGGCAAAACGAGCTATAAGGCAAACGACTTTTTTTTATCACAGTCTTTTGCTTTTTCTTATGATCGCTATGCAGCAGAAGTAGAGCTTGTTGCGGCAGCCACAAGAGCTCAAAATTTTAATTTGGATCATTTGAAATTGACTGGACGTTATCAGATTTTAGACGATATTGTGGAAGATCCTGTCAGCATGGTTGTAGGTTTTTCTTTAATAGAGGCAGGCCGCCCGGCATTGCACGATTTAAGCTCTTTTCATCACGGTCTTTTAGAGCTTGAGTTGCATGCAGCGATTGGAAAAGAAATCTCTTATGGCGAGTTTTGGCTAAAGCGCTATTTTGCGCTTTTTGCCATTGGTTTTGGACAGGGATCGCCTTGGCTAAGGGCAGAATGCTCCTATGCTCAAAATTATTGTGAGCTGCATCAGTTTGAAGTTTTTTTAGCCTCCCTTTTTGGCCTTGGAGGCAAAAGTTTAAGGGTTGCCTCTTTTCATGGCTATGGATCAATCCGCCACCAATCGGTAGATGTGGGACTTAAATATTCTTACCTTTTAGAAAATGTGGGGGGAGTTCTGTCGCTTGACTACTCTTACCGCATCTATGCGATGAACTTTCCAAAAAATGCCAACCGTCTCTGTCTGACATTTTTCTACCCTTTTGGCCTTGGCATCTAAAAACCTGAAGTTCGGGGAGAGAAACTAGAAAACTCGTGTTAAAGAAACTGTTATTAGTCAATTAAACAATCGGTTTCATTTGAATATAATTTAGGCATGAGATTTTTGACATTTATTGAGTCGATTAGCAAGAAAAGTCTTAGCACATACTTTAGGAATATTTTTAAATAGAAAATTAGAAAGACCATCAATTAGATTTGATGGTTTGTTAACAGTATAAAAAGTTGCATACGGCGTAAAACTCAGGTTAAAAGATAAATTTATTATTGATTTTACAGCTGCCAGAGGGCAACGGCTGTGGCGTATTCTTTACAATGGCTGATCGATAATAAAATGACTGGATGATTAAAAAGCTTTTCAGCTTTAGGCGAGATTTTAACAAAAGGCTTGCCATGTTCATCATTTAAGATTTCAAAATCAAGCCAGGAAAGCCCTGTTTTTAAACCGACTCCAAGAGCTTTGACAATCGCTTCTTTCGCTGCAAATCTGCCGGCAAAGTGTCTTGCAGATTCTTCATGACCAAGACAGTATTGCTGCTCTTTTAAGGTAAATACGCGGTCTAAAAAACGCACTTGATGGCGTCTGATAGCCCGCTGCATGCGGGGAATTTCAATAATGTCGTTGCCAATGCCTTTGATCATTCTTTTATTAAAGGGCAAAATGGCTTTTTGGAGCAAGATTTAAATTTGTAAAAGATTCAGCAGCTTCATGTTCAGAGAGCAGCTCCTCGTCTGTTGAATTGCAAAAAATCATGCGTCCAGATGTTGTATGTTTTACGGAAACGACTTGTGCTTTAATGATCTCGCCTAAATTATCGGCTCCACCATTGATGACGACCATTGTGCCATCATCTAAATAACCAACCCCTTGCCTTGCGCCTTTTCCTGGATGCTGGACTTTGATGTTGATATATTCGCCCGTTTGGCTAATGGGCTTTAAAGCATTTGCTAAAGTATTAATATTGATGATGGAAACACCATCTTTTGTAAGTGATTGGACGCGGCTTGCATCTGATGTGATGATATTGGCGTCTAAAAGTCTTGCGAGACGATTTAGTTTAGATAGCGAGTCTTGGATGTCATGAAAATCAGTATCCGTGTAGCGCATTTGCAGATGGGTTATATTTTCAAGTTTTTTGCAAATGTCCAAAGCACGGCGCGCTTTGGAGGCTGTTATTTCATTGTTGTTTTCAGAAAGGTTATAGAGCTCTTTTGTGATGAAGCGCGGCAAAATAAGGTGATGGTCTAAAAGGCCGCAAGAGGCCAAGTCTAAAATGCGTGAGTCTTGCAAGATGGAAGGGTCGATTAAAAGATCTTTTTTTTTGTGGTTGACAGGTTTGAATTTGATAAAAGGGATGCTCACATAAAATTCTTCTGCAGCCCTTGCTGTCATGCACATGCCAAGATAGGCAGTAAACAAAAAGATAGAAGTTTTGAGCAGGCCGCTTGCGGCATGTTCAAGTGGAGATGTCAAAAGAGCGTTTTCAGCAACTACCATCACAGCTTTTCCCATCAAACAGCCTATAAAAAGACCGACAATGGCAATGTTGAAAGAACGTAAATTAAATTGTTTGAAAAAATAATCTGTAACAATAGCTAAAAAAGAAAAAAAACTGCCAATGAGCACGCCGATTAAAATATTTAATGGATTAGCTCCGCCTTCTAAAGATGTAGTTGCATAAGCTGTCCCGATCAAAACGGAAATAAAAAGAAAAAGTATTCGTATAAACGAAAGCGATATATTCATAACGTGTGATATTCCTTACAAATTGGATGAGAAAAGTGTTTACACCTATTTAAGGAAAGTTATAATGAAACGACTGATTTTTGTATATACTTTTAATGGAGAATTTTATGGTTTATTTGCGTCGCAAAAGCCTTGTAGCTATTTCCGGAGCCATATGGTTGTTTGCCGGAGCTCTTTTAATGTGGAAAGGGATTAATTATTTGATCGATGCCTCTCAAAATGCAGCGTTTAATGGATATCCGCTGATAAAATGGCTTTCACCTTATTTTAGCAGTATTGAAAGTCTGCTTTTGTTGCTTGCTGCTTTTGCTCTTCTTATAGGTTTTTGCAAAGGAAAATTTATTCTTGCCAAATCGGCAAAAAGAGTGATGGGACGCATTAATAACCTCTCAGATCCAGCTCCCATCAGTAAAATGTATTCTCTCCAATATTGTCTCTTGCTTGGCGCTATGATCTTTCTTGGCATCTCGATGAAGTATTTGGGCA
This sequence comes from Parachlamydiaceae bacterium, assembly GCA_035440845.1. Classification (GTDB taxonomy): domain Bacteria; phylum Chlamydiota; class Chlamydiia; order Chlamydiales; family Parachlamydiaceae; genus JBBSJT01. The sequence continues at coordinate 41,525 of DAORNI010000009.1, forward strand.
TTCCAGAAGATGTGCGGGGAGTTGTGGACGTGGCTGTGGGAGCTTCTCTCATCAACGGCTCCATGCACTATTTTAGGGCTATTTATGATACTTGGAGCCTTTCATGATTTCAAAAGCGCGGTAGATCTGTTCGATCAAGACAAGGCGCACTATCTGGTGCGTCATTGTGAGGTCAGAAAAGCTAATCAGGTTTTTATGACTTTTAAGTTTTTCTGGAAGTCCTTCTGCCCCGCCAATGGCAATGGCCAGTTTGGAGCCGCCTTCCACAAATTTATTTTGGATGTAGTTTGCAAATGCCGCGCTGTCCATTTTTTTCCCTTTGGGATCAAGACACACAAGAAGGGGTTCTTTTTCTGCTAAAGAAAGCAGCTCCTCGTCTGATCTTGCAAGAAGGAATTCGATTGAGAGGATCGGCTTTAATCGCTTCATGTATTCGTTCAAAGCAGATTCCAGCCACTCTTCCTTTGTTTTTCCAATAGATAAAATTTTAAGTTTTAGCATTTTTAATTGCTTGAGAGATACGACGTTTGTCATCGCGCTCTTTAATAGATTCTCGCTTGTCGGCTACTTTTTTGCCTTTTGCAACAGCGATCCTGACTTTTGCTTTCCCTTTTACAAGGTAGATGGAAAGAGGGATTAAGGCAAGACCCTTTTCTTGGCTAGCCGTTTTTAATTTGATGATCTCTTTTTTGTGCATCAAGAGCTTTCGGTCGCGTTTTTCTTCATGGTTGTAGATATTGCCGTAGCGGTAGGGTGCAATATGGGAGCCGACCAGCCAAACTTCTGAAGAAATAATTTTAAGATAGGCATCGCTTAAACTGCCACCATTGTCGCGAAGCGATTTGATTTCGGTTCCAAAAAGGACGATCCCGGCTTCAAGTGTCTCTAAGATCTCGTAGTTGAAGCCAGCTTTTCGATTTGAAACAAGTTCTTTTTGTTTGTCAGTCATGCAAGAAATTGTACTACAATTGGAAACATCTTGACAACAGCTAAATTTGGCTTTATCGTTGTTCTAAAACTGAATGGGAGTTAAAATGAAATTTGTCATTTCGACACAAGAACTCAATTATTTGATCAATAAATGTTTAAATGTTGTGGCCTCGCAACAAAAAGCCTCAATTCCCATTCTTTCCAATTTTTTAATTGAAGCTGCAAATGATGAGCTTGTCATCACGGCAACTGATTTGACAGTGGGCGTACGCTGCTTCACAGAAGCTAAAATTTTAGAAGAGGGCGCAACAACAGTACCTGCAAAACGTTTTGCCCAGCTTGTGAGGGAATTAACAGCCGTCAATGTAGAAATTTCCTCTAATGAGCAAGAAGTGACAGAAATTGTAGCAGACTCTTCACGCTTTAAATTGAACGGCATGAAAAAAACAGAATTTCCTGCGCTTCCCAATATGAGCGATGCTATCCAGTTTAAAATAGCCCAAGCAGATTTAAAGGAAATGCTCTACCGCACAGCTTTTGCAGTTTCCAGGGAAGACAACCGCTATATTCTAACGGGCGTTTCGATGCAGATTGCAAATGGCAATGCAACTTTTATTGGCACAGATGGTAAAAGACTTGCCAAAGCGCATTTACAGATCCAGTTGGATCCGGCGTTTGTGAGCAGTTATATCATTCCGCTAAAAGCAGTAGATGAAATTTTGAAAAATCTTTCAGACGAGGGAGAGGTCACAGTATTTTTACTCCACGACAAAATTGCGATTGAAACATCTAACATTATGGTTGTCACAAAATTGCTCTCTGGTGATTTTCCAGATGTGAACCGTGTGATTCCGCAAAAAGCAGAACATCTTTTTTCTCTTCATCGTGAAGAGTTGATGACGCTTCTTCGCCAAATAGCTCTTTTTACTATTGACTCCAACCATTCGGTACGCTTTACGTTTTCTGATGGGGAATTAAAGTTAACGGCCAATACCATGGATATTGGAGAGGGCAAGGTGAGTATGCCGGTTAATTATGCAGGTCCAAAACTAGAAATCGCTTTTAATCCTAATTTCTTTTTAGATATTTTGCGCCACAGCAAAAAAGAAAGGGTCGAAGTGGGAGCAACAGATGCTTATAATCCTTGGTTTGTCACAGAGTCGATGGATGAAGAGCAAAAAAATAACCTGCCTGCTGCTTTAACGCCTCTTTTTGTACTGATGCCGATGCGCTTAAATGAAGAATAAATGGAACTTACTTCACTTTATTTAAAAAATTTTCGCCTTTATAAAGAGCGGATGGTTTTATTTGCTCCAAAAACAAACTTGATTTTTGGAGCAAATGCGCGCGGCAAAACGACTATTTTAGAAGCGATCTACTATTTTATTACCGGAAAATCTTTTCGTACAGAAAAGCCACAAGAGCTCATTTCATCCGGAGAAAACTATTTTTATTTAGAAATATCTTTTAAAAAACACTCTGTTTCACAGAGTTTAAAAGTTTTCTTTGATGGAAAAGAGCGCAAAATCCTCTATAACAACACAAAGCTCTCAAGTGCCGTACATCTTTTTGGCATTTTGCAAGGCGTTTTATTAACGCCAGATGATGTTTCTTTAATTAAAGGAGAACCACTTCTTCGAAGAGAATTTTTTGATGCGGCTATTGCACAGGCTGATCCTTTATATATCCACTACTTGACGCGCTATAAAAGAGCTCTTCGTCAAAGAAATTGCCTTCTTAAAGCAAAAGCGTTAAATTCGATTGAGAGTTTTGAGCATGAAATGGCCGCAAGCGCCTCTTATATTGCATTGCAGCGAAGAGAATTTCTTAAAAATTTAGAGTTTTTAAACAATCCTATGCACTTAAAGCTCTCAGGAGAAGAAGAGGCTGTCTCTTTGCGCTACAAACCAAGCGGACACACAGCTCATGAATTGGACTGTTTGAAAAAAACATATCTTGATTTATTTAAAAAAAATAGGCTAAAAGAAGTTGATTTAGGGGTGACTTATGCAGGACCTCATAAAGATGATCTTCTTTTTTTTTTAAATGAAAAAGAAGTGCGCCACTTTGCAAGTGAAGGGCAGCAGCGCAGCCTTATTTCAACATTGCGCTTTAGCCAATGGATGCAGCTTAAAAACAGATCTCAAGGATTGCCTTTGATGCTAATTGATGATCTTGGTATTAGCTTGGATGAGGGACGTAAAAAAAGACAGCTGGAATTTTTAAACAATTTTTCGCAAGTGTTTTTGACCATGACAGAGCCTGCAAAAATACACGATGATGAAAATTTAATAGAAATTAGTTAAAAACCTGGGTTTTCTGGTTTCTTCCCTCGAAATTCAGGTTTTTTTTCTCGCGATTTTTATACTTTTTTTCTCAAAAAAGGTGAAAACTTGATTTTCAAAAAAAATTGTAAAACTTATCGAAAAAAATCTTTGAATTTCAAGAAGATAAACTAGAAAACTCAGGTTAAAATGAAAGAATCAGAGATTGAAATAGAACAGATTTTAGAGAATATTGCAGAAGCTGTTGCGGCAAGCAAAACAGCTCCACCTACGATTGAAGATGACCCTTTTGACTTTTATGTAAAACGTGTGCAGTTTAGCGCTTTTTCTAGAGAGGATCTTTTTAAAAAACGCTTTATCAAAGGCTATCATGTCTTAATGAATGCCTTAGACCCTAAAAACAATTGACCTATTTTAAACCAGGCTTCAGCGCAGACTACTCTTCCTATGATTTTTATACATCAAACGCCATAAATTCGCATTATCTCTTTAGCATCTTTTGAGAATCATTTTTCATTAATATTTAAAATATTAACTTCGAAATGATTCTTAAAATTTATCTAAAGATTTGAAACGACTTCATAATATTATTTTTCCGGAATGGTATAAATTGAAACAGCTGTCTTGACTCTATTTTTTCCATAAAAGAGGAGAAAAAAGCCAAGCGCAATGCAGGGTAAGCTCAATAATTGGCCTGTTTGTATAAAAGACTCATTGAGGATCAAACTAGAGGGCAGTTTAATAAATTCAAAAAGAAAGCGCGATCCAAAAATCAAAATAAAAAACAAACCGCTGATAATACCTGCCTTTAAATGCGGCCGCTTTTTCCAAAAAGTGAACAAAATAAAAAAAGTGAGCAAAGCAAAAAAACCTTCATATAATTGAACAGGATGGCGCGGGACAATAGGGCTATGATCTGCCGGATTGCCAAATATGACAGCCCAAGGAAGAGTTGTTTCGGTGCCTAAAATTTCTTGATTTACAAAATTGCCAAGTCTGATGCAAAAAGCAGCTAGAGCAGTGGGGATGCAAAGTAGGTCAAGCAAGTTGATATAAGAGATTTCCGGATGTTTTTTTAAAGATATTTTTTTATAAAAGAATAAGGCAAGCATAATGCCTATGACGCCACCATGGCTTGCAAGGCCGCCTTCCCAAATTTTCAAGATGCTTAAAAGATCACTACTGTATCTTGGCCAGTCGTAAAAAAGAATATGACCAAGTCTTGCCCCAATGACTGTGCCGCCTACAACAAACCAGGTGATGCTGTCGGTGAGCTCTAGCGCCAAAGTTTTTGGATGCGCTTTGTTTTCAGATTGCAAGTGTCTTAAAATAAGTTGATAAAAAATCCAGTAGCCAAGGACAAAGCCAAGAGCAAAAAGAAGACCATACCAGCGAACGGAATGTTGAAAAAAAGGAAGCTTGAATGCTTCGGTGTTAGAGTTCCAATAAATCCAATTTAAAATTTGAAAATTCATTGTTTTATCAAGAAAGAGAATTCGGAGTAGAGGGATTCGAACCCCCGACCTACTGCTCCCAAAGCAGCCGCGCTA
>DAORNI010000010.1:0-13750 GCA_035440845.1 Parachlamydiaceae bacterium
ACTAGAAAACTCAGGTTAATACCAATTCCAAGAAATAAAATCATATCTGCCAGCATCTAGCAGCCACTGCTTTTTGTTCCGTCTGCATCGCTAAGCCCTTTGGGGGCTTTCTTAAAAGACGACGCCTTTGTAGACGAGCGCTTTTTCCGGATCAAGCGTGACAAGCTGCCCCTCTTTTAAGTTACGGGAAGCGGCATCTGCTCGGATAATGACTGGCTTGTCAAACTGTTTGGCAGTTTCTAAGGCATACTGCTCTGAGATCAGATCGTCGATATGGTTTTGCAAAATAATGCCGGCAGCTTCTTTGATCAGCGGTAAATAAGAAGCATCACATTGCGTTAAAACAATCAGGCAATCTTTTACAGAATAAGGTTTGACCAATTCTGGATTAAAGACCAAAATAATATTCCCATGCACTTTTTGACCATATCCAGTAAGAGCTCTGACAAGTACATCTCCAATGCTTTCTACAATCATCATATTGGTTGTTTTTGGAAATCCAAAATGTGTCCCTGCTGTCAAGACAACAAAATCACCAAAACTCACAACTCCTTTTTCAAGCGCAAAATCGCTGATCTTTTTAAAGGCGTCATCTACAGATTCTGCTTTTTCGCCTAAAAAAGGAATAACACCCCAATTTAAAGACATCTGATGGTAACATTTTTCTTGATGGGTCATCGCAATAATGGGCATTTCTGGTCGTAACCTGGAAAGGAGCCTGGCTGTTGAACCGCTGCTTGTAAAGGCAAAAATGGCTTGCGCTTTAGAGCTATAAGCTGTTTTAACGGCAGCAAGGGTCAAAGCAGAAGGCACATCATGGTAAACTAAAGGGGCATGCAGATTAAAAAAAGTGCGGTAATCAAAATATTTTTCAATTTCTTTCACAATGCTTTTCATCATCCGAACAGCCTCTAGTGGGTACTTTCCAATAGCTGTCTCTCCAGACAGCATCAGGGCAGAGGTACTGTCGTAAATCGCATTTGCAACATCGGAAACTTCTGCTCGTGTTGGTCTTGGATTATAGATCATCGACTCTAGCATTTGTGTTGCTGTAATAGAAGGTTTGCCCACAAGATAGCTTTTTCGAATCATCATCTTTTGCAAAGGAGGCACTTCTGCAAGTGGAATTTCAACGCCCAAATCCCCTCTTGCGATCATGATGCCATCTGCCACTTGGACGATGCTGTCAAAATTATTGACGCCTTCAATGTTCTCAATTTTTGCAAAAACCTGAATGTCGTTTTTTCCCTCTTCTTTTAAAAGGCGTTTGATCTCTAAAACATGCTCTACAGAACGCACAAAAGAAGCTGCAATCATATCTACATCGTGGAGGCATCCAAAACGGATATCATCGATGTCTTTTTCTGTGACAGCCGGCAAGTTCAAGTTGACTTTTGGAATATTGACGCCCTTGCCGCTTCTAATGGTACCCGGATTGTCTATTTCAATAAGCACCCCATCTTCCCTGATCTCTACAACATGAGAAGAGATATAGCCATCATCAAATAGAAGCTTTGTACCAAGATGCACACAGTCTAAAACATTTGGGGGGAGAATAGAAACTTTTGTTTTATCCCCTTCTACTACATCTTTTACAAGCAGCCAGCGGTTTTTTTCTTCAAATTTGACTTCCCCGCCAGCAATGCCTCCAAGCCTGATCTCTGGACCTTTTGTGTCCAGCATGATCGCAATTGGTCTTGCCGTTTTTTCCCTTGCTTGCTTTATAAAATGAATGACTTGCTCATGTTCTTTTTTAGTTCCGTGACTAAAATTGAGTCTTGCAACATTCATGCCAGCCTCAATAAGCTCGATAATTTTATCAAGACTATTGACAGCAGGTCCCATTGTACAAATAATTTTAGTGCGTGTTGCCATAGATTAGACTCCTAAAAGGTGCGTTACTTCATCGTATCAAAAAAATAAGCTCTTCACAAGGGCGATTCCGTTACGTTGACAAGTAATAAAATAATAACTATAAATAAGTTAAGACAAAGGAGCACACAGTGAAAATTTTTGACCAGTTTATTTGTTTTTTTACTTTTTATTCTTTTTTATTTCCATTACATTCTGATATTCAAGAAGTTAAGGTTTTCTGGTCGGCGCCTTTATGCACTCCTTCCTGTTATAGCCTCCTTGCTACTGAATTTCGCAAAGTACCGGGTGTTGCCGATGTCGAAATGAATGGGGCTGCCGGACAAGCTAATTTAAAATGGACTCCAAATGCATCTTTTTCTTTTCATGCAGTAGATGCCGCCATGCGTATGGTGGGACCTCGACTACACAATATCCGTGTTAAAGTAAGAGGCAAGATCCAGGAAGCCCAAGGCACGATCAAATTGATCTCAGAGGGTGACCAGACAGAGTTTTATCTGCTAGGACCAGCAGGCTTCGCCCCCGGACAAACATTGACGCAAAGCGTTTACAATAGGCCGCTCACCCCAAACATCCAGGAAAAGCTCTTGAGCGCCAAGCAGCAAAATTTAACAGTTATCATTGATGGTCCCTTGTTCCAGCCGCAAAGATCTCCTCCAAACCAGCTTGTAGCAGAAAACATCTCTTTTGAACCTTAAGAGATATTCGAAAAGGATTTTCTAGAAGGATTCTAGAAAAAAAACCAAGGATGGTAATGTTATGGATCATGCAAATCCAATAGAAGTTTCAATGCCTCCGTTTACAATCAGCATTTTGCCCTGTTCAGAAGAAGAAAATCATTCTGCTAGTGAAAAAATCGTTGCCTTTTCTTCTCAAGTCTTTAAAGAAGCCGCTTTTTGGGAGACTTTTAAAGCCATGCAAGAATCCCCTTTAAAAGAACAGGTTCAAGATATTTTCTTTTTATATGATTTAAAAAAAAAGAAAATCAAAAGTTCTTTCCATAAAATTTTGCCCTTCTCTTTTTCTCTGATCAAAAGCGGGCCTAGCGAAATGATGCGCTATTCTGGAGATTTTGCCTTAAAAGGCGACAAGCGCGAAAAAAGAGGTCCCTCTGTTGGACTGGAATTTAAAACACTTTCTTTAAAAAACAGCTCTTTCCTCACAATATCCGATGTCCGGGCAACCCTTGGAAAACTCATCTATCTGATGGGAAAAGATATCAGCAAAATCAATAATCTTTTAATCAATAAAGAGCAAAAAGAACAGATCAAACTCATCGATCATCTATTTGAAGAAGAGCTAGATAAAATTGAAAAAGATCTCAATCAGTTCAAGCAGCGCCACAAAATCTGCAAAATTCAAGATCACAACAGGGCTTTGGCAGCACGTATTCCCATTGAACTTGCAAAAGCGCTAATTAGCGACAGTGGCACTTTGAATATCGGCATCATTGAGCCTTTGATGGGCAAATTTTTAACAACAAAAAGAGAACTGCCTTTTGAAAAAAATATTGCCTTCATTTTAAATTACTTAAAAACATCTGTCTTGCTGCGGCAAAAGCTGCATCTCATTGCGGCTCCCTTTTCTTTGACCTCACCAGCTAGCGACTTGGTCCGCATCACCCTTGGACTAAAGGCAAATGAACTAGTCACTGCGCTACATGCGAAAAAAACAGCTCTTGCAGCGCTGCTCTCTCACATGCGTCAAAGTCCTGCAAGCTCCTGCTTTGCCTCTTATCTTGCCATTGAAATACTCTCAAAAGATCCTATCAAGTGCTTAAGCGATTTTTCTGAACTTCTTTTGAGCAACCATCTTTCGCGCGAGATCAACGGAGAAAAAAAGGAATTTTCTTTCCTGATGCGCACCGGGAAAGAATCGGTCTCTAAAAAAATTCAAATCGACCAAGACGGCAAAATTTATTCTGAAAATCAGGAAATCTGCCATATCTTGGAAGTGCCGGGGATTCAAGCTGCCGTCAAATCGATGGGAATCAAAGGAAAAAAAAGAAAGCTTCAAGAAATCCTCTTTCAATTTGCAAAAAACCAAAAGTCTCCCATTTTTTCTATTTCTTGCTCTAAACTGCTAAAGGCATTTGCAAAAAGAGTTCCAGGAGATTTTACCTATAATTTCAATTACGCAAAATTAAGTTTTGAAAGTGAACTGCACAATCCGCTGCTTCGCATTTTTGAAAATACGATCGCCTCTATGGCAGAGGGTCGCGAGCACAGCAAAATAAAAGAAATGCTGATCATTGCCTTTACAGAAACCATTCTTCCCTTATGTGGAAACGATGCCACTTTTAAGCAGATGCTCGCTAAAAAAATACGCTATAATTTAAAAGAATCTACCTATTTTGCCTATGACACAGACATTAAGGCCAAACTGATCGCATCCGATGGAAAATCTGAAAGAGGTGCTTTTATCCTCTATCAAAAATCTGCTTCTCCCAATATTAAAGACTGGCAGCAGATTAAGACTCATGAAGATTTTGCTGCATTTGCCTTAACAATCATACGAAAAAGCTTTATCGGAATCAGCGAGAAGGAACAGACTGTAAATGAAATAAAAAAATTTATTCAAACAGATGCCTTTATTATCCGCTGCTTGCAGCTTTATCAAAAAGACAATTTGAAAATTATGGAAGAGCTCGGTAAAGAAGAGCGATGTATCGAAAATATCAAAGTATTTTCCCATACCCCTTGGTGCGACAAAACCGGAAATAATTCAAGCGAAGTGATCAAAATCTATTTTAACAACGATCTTTTAGCTCCAAGTGTCATCTTGAACACAAAAGATACCACCAAACTTTTGTCGATTTTGATCGACTTTGCTAAAAAATTCCCCGACCAGCTAAATAGTGAACTAATTAAAAATCCGGGTCTTTTATCCCCCCTGATCATTAAAGATGTGCATGCCTGCTCTTGCATGTTTGGCCATCCCACTTTTTTGCGCGCTGTCCGCTCTAAAATCCCTTCCTTGCAGTGGCTGGACGAAAATTTGATTCAGGTTGGAAAAGCAGTTTCAGACACCAAATTATCGGCAGATGAAAGAAAAAAGCTGCTCTTGTTAGTCTCTCATCATGCAATAAATAGACAAGATCCTCAAGTGTTGCAAAAATTTACTGAAAAAACGGCTCTTATTGAATCAGACTGCACGCTTTTCTTTTTTAGAAACAGTCTAGTTCAGATCATCAAGGAGATCCATAATTCCAGCTATTTGCCTTTTAAAACTATTGTCAACGGTATCGATTTTTTTATTTATAAACATATTCTAAAAGAAGAGATCCAAAAAAAACTTGTAGGATCAGCCATCCATTTTGCTGATACAAACTGGCATGCAGGTCTTCATGACATCCATTTTTGCTTTATTTTCAATCCGGGAAGTAAAAACATTGAAATGTGGGAAGTCTATGAAAACAACGAAGGACTATATCCTTTATGCCAAGAGGACTGGGTCAAAAAACAGACCTGGCAAGTTTATAATCCTTAAGAAGTGTAAAACATCTTTCTAGACTTTAATAATTAAAACCCTTATTTTTCTTATCAACAAAAATATAAAGAAATAATTATGTTACCATTTAGAGAAGCAGCGTCAAAAAATAATTTATCAGGGCTAGAAAGATTATGGAGTGAAAGAGGCAGCGATTTCAATATCGACGAGCCAGGTCCACAATCTGGAAAAACAGCTGCACATGTTGCGGCAGAAAGAGGCTGCTTTAAAGCCATCTATTGGCTATTTAAAAAAGGAGCCAATTTTTACTGCAAAGATAACACAGGAAGTACACCTGTTGATTATTTGCAGCAAAAAGAATTTAAGTCGATCAGCTCTTCCCCTATGTCAAAAGAAGAGAGAAAATATTGCCTTTGCAATGCCCATTATAAAATTTGGTTAGCTCACGACCCTAAAATTTTTATGCCCTATCTGTATCAGGACGATTTTAGACAATACCGAGAAAAAAATCCGGAAGGTTATCTCTCGCTTGTGTATTCAGCCGCTTTATTAAGCGATAAAGCTTTGTCAGATTTAACGGCTTTTGCAGAAAAATATCAGATCACACTGATCTCTTTTGAAAACGACCTTGCAAATCTTACGGATCAGTTTGGCACGATTGAAGATAAACAGTGTTATGAGCTGGCATCAAAAGAACTTGGGTTTTATCCAAACAGCCAAGGTGGCAATTTAGCAGTAGTCTCTGATCTGATCAGATGGAGCTCTGTCTTGCTTCGAAAAGGCAGTTACAGCGATACAGATGTTGAAATTGGCCAGCATCAATGGAGCGGTTCTATCACCATAGAAAAAGCATGCGCCTTGAATTTAGGATCTTTGATCTATTCCAATGGGTTTACGACACCTTGGCTAAATGGAGATATCATTGCCGGAGCTTCTCTGTTTCCAAAAGCTCACCCTCAAGGAAATTTTAGGATCACCCTCTCAAAAACGGCATGCTTTATGATCAAAAAAGTCCAATCATCTTTAATAGTCAATTGTCGACAAAACATGATGGAAAGAATCAAAATGCAAGAGTTTGTTATTAAAATAATGTCGGATCTTTCTACTTTTCTTCAGATTTTTTTTAACTCTAATGACCCGTGCATCGTAAGTCATTTTTCATCGGATGAAATTCAAAGTATTAAAGCAGCTGGATTGAATTCATTTTCTCAAGATCAAAAAACATTTATTATTGAAAAGATGGCAAACTTGATGAGAAAAAGAGTAGAAGAGGAATATGAAACTGCAGACATGGCTCATCAATATAGCAAATTATTTCAAAACACAAAAAATGATGAACATGAAAAATTTTTAGTGCATTACATGCAAGCGATGCAAAGAGGCAATATCAAAGAAGCTGTAAAAAAACTTACCGGTTCTCCTTTGTTTAGCCAACCTATATGGACATTTATTCAAAATGATGATTGGGAAAAATATTCCATCTATGCCAACACGCAAACCGAATCTGCCTTTCGCTCGACAAATACAGTCAGGTTCAATATGCACGAGGCGGAAAACAAAAGAATTGAGCAGACTCAAAAATGCGCAGACTTAAGCTTTACCTCACTTGGAATGGCGGACGTATTAAAACGGTCAGAGACTTTAAAAAAAAAGCACGATAAAAGCTAAAAAATAAATTCTCCTCATTAAACAAAAATGTTATTTTCCAGAAAATCGTAACATGAGTCGTTTATTTACATATGCCAAGCTTTTTATCGGTTCGGGGAGAACAATACACACCATCTAACCTTATAAAAGATCTCTCTTCTGGGCTTGTGGTTTTTTTAATTGCACTCCCTTTATGCTTAGGGGTTGCCCTTGCATCCAATGCTCCCCTCTTTTCCGGGATTTTAGCAGGAATTTTAGGGGGCGTTGTCGTTGGCCTAGTCAGCGGATCCCACACAAGCGTGAGTGGTCCTGCCGCGGGTCTTACTGCTGTTGTCGCCTCTCAAATTGGCATTCTTGGTTCTTTTGATGCTTTTTTAATGGCCGTTTCATTGGCCGGCATCTTTCAAATTATTTTGAGTGCTGCAAGGATGGGCTATATCGCCATCTTTTTCCCCTCCAGCGTCATCAAAGGCCTTTTGACAGCCATTGGAATTATCTTGATCTTAAAGCAGATTCCTCATCTTTTGGGCCATGACATGGATCCTATGGGAGAAAAATCTTTTTTTCAACCCGATAATAAAAACACGATCTCCGAACTCTTTGACTCTTTTTTTGATATCCATCCGGGCGCTTTGTTAATAGGCTCCATTTCTCTTTTTTTGCTGCTAGCCTGGGATCATTTCAAGTTTTTAAAAAAAATAAATATTCCAGTGCCTCTTGTAGTTGTCGTTGCAAGCGTATTCATCAACTATTTTTTTAATCATATACAAAGCCCTTTAAGTATTGGGGAAACGCATCTTGTCCAAGTCCCAGAAGCTGCAAACGCACAAGAATTTTTAAAGTTTTTCTCCTTTCCAAATTTTAGCGCCCTTGCCAATTTTGATGTCTACATCGCAGCCTTTACAATAGGGATTGTAGCCTCTTTAGAGACTCTTTTAAACATTGAAGCAGTCGATAAACTAGATCCTTTGCAAAGAGACAGCCCACCCAATCAAGAGCTTTTTGCGCAAGGCGTTGGCAACCTCCTTGCAGGACTCATTGGAGCAATTCCCCTCACTAGCGTGATCGTTAGAAGCTCTGTCAACATCAATGCAGGCGCTAAAACAAAATTGAGCACCATTTGGCACGGTCTCTTTTTATTTGGAACTGTCTTTTTGATTCCCAAGTGGCTAAATGCCATTCCCTTGTCCTCTCTGGCTGCCATCTTGCTTGTGACCGGGACAAAGCTTGCAAGCCCAAAGCTCTTTAAACAGATGTGGCAAGAAGGGAAATACCAATTTTTGCCTTTTATCACCACCGTGCTTGCCATTGTGTTTACAGATCTTTTCATTGGGATCATGATTGGTCTTTCTGTCTCTCTTGCCTTTATTTTAAGAAGCAATATGCAGATCCCTATAAAAAAGATCATCGAAAAGCATGCCACTGGTGACCATGTCTTACACATTGAGTTGCCAAATCAGGTGAGCTTTTTTAACAAAGCTTCGCTCGATGAGATATTTAAAAATGTTCCAAAAGGCAGTCATGTCTTACTGGATGCTACCGGAACGCATTATATCGATCCGGACATTTCAGACCTTATCTTAGACTTTCAAAATAAGATGGCGCCAGCACACGGAGTGCAAGTTAGCTTAAAAGGGTTTAAAAACCACCCCCGACTTGAAGACCAGATCCAGTACATCGACTTTAGCAACCGGGAAATGCAAAATGCCCTGACGCCAAAACGTGTTTTGGATATTTTAAACGAGGGCAATGAGCGCTTTAGAACAGGTAAGCCGATCAAAAGAGATCCAAACCGCTTACTGAACGCAACCTCTTCTGGACAGTTTCCAATGGCTGTCATCTTAAGCTGCATCGACTCTAGAACTCCTGTTGAAATCATCTTTGACCTTAGTTTAGGAGACACTTTTAGTATCCGCATTGCCGGCAATGTGATCTCCAGAAAAATCCTTGGTAGCATGGAGTATGGCTGCGCTGTGGCTGGTGCAAAACTGATTTTAGTGATGGGACACACCTCTTGTGGTGCCATTAGGGCAGCAGTTGATTTTTCGGCGCATAAGAAATCAGCAAAAGAGATGACTGGCTGCACCCATCTGGATTCTTTACTACAAGAAATTAAGCCCTCAATCAATTTAACCAAAACAGATAAATTTTTAACACTGAAACCCAAAGAGCAAGAACATGTGGTAGATCAGGTGGCTTATCAAAACATTTTGTGGGGGATAAAAGAAATTCAAGCGCGCAGCCAAATATTAAACGATCTTGTGAAAACGGGCAAAATCGCCATTATTGGCGGTATGTACAACATTCGCTCTGGAGAAGTCTCTTTTTTTTATGGAAATTAAACAAATCAAATTTGAAAATTTAAAATTAGCAGAAATTGAAGCTTTTATTCCAGAAAGCAAAAGGAGCTGCTTAAAAACTAGAGAAAATCAAGACCTTCATTTGATTTTGTTAGCTGCTTTTGAAAAGGAGAAGCTCATTGGCCTTTTAGTTGCAAGCGCTACTAAAACCTATTATATTGCAGAGCTCCACTCTCTTTTTATCGATGAAAAATGGCGGAGGAAATCTGTAGGGACAGCTCTTTTAACAGCTTTTGAAAGTCTTTTAACTGAAAAAAAATGCAAGAGCGCAACACTCTTATACGAAGAAAACCTGCCTGCAAAAGAGGCTTTGAAAGGTCTTTTAGAAAAAAAAGGATGGGCAATTCCTGTCCCTATTATTTATCGCTATGTATTTGATGGGGCTTCTTTTAAACCGGATTGGATATTCAAGCCTTATGCATTGCCTCCTTCCTTTAAACTTTTTTTTTGGAAAGATTTAAAAAACCAAGAAAAAGAGCTCCTTTTAAAAAGGGAGGAAGAAGGAAATATTCTGGGAGAAATTTCCCCCTTTTTAAATGAGGAGTCAATAGAGCCATTAAATAGCTTAGGTCTTAAAACTCAAACAGGCGAAATCATTGGTTGGATGATCACCCACCGGATCAATCCATCCACGATCAAATATTCAGGACTTTATTTGGAGCGCGACTTTCGCCATCGATTAAACCCGGTTCAGCTTTTGATTGAATCGATCAAAATCCAAAAAGATTTCATTAAAAACAACCATCCTGCCAAAATAGCCGTTTTTGATTTGAACTTGAATCAAACATCTAGCAACTGGCACCATTTCATTGAAAAACGCTTAAAACCTTATGCCCAAGAAGTCATCCCCATTTGCATGAGCTGGAAGGGGTTTTAACAATCTATCCCCCATAAAAACTAATTAACTCACCTTAAGCAAGAATTTATGCCGGTCTTTCAGACCTTGGACAACTAACCATCCAAGGTCTGAAAGACCGGCATAAATTCTTGCGTAAGGTGAGTCATTAAATTCGACTAAAACAGATAAAACATATTAATTTAAATTATTTTTTGTTATAATGAAATAAAGAGATTATATGTTTTAATATACTTATTTTTGACAACAAGTGTTAGAGGTTTCATTATGAGTTCTTCACCTGTATCAAATACCGGCTCATCTTACGTCATTCCTATTGCATTTGCCTCTGGGCAAGCAGCAATCAAGCAAACTGATTCCATGAGCTTGTTTAGTTTCTTGCAGCACGTGGACACCACTAAAAGTCTGCATAAGCAATCCGCATTTGACAGCCAGGCTGTCGATGCTGTCGTCAACCGCGATTTTTTTATAGGCATGGTTCAACAACTTCAATATCTGTCCAGGAAATATGCAGATGTTGTGGAATATGCAAATACATTTACTAATTTGATCAAGAATTTCAATGATCGAATAGACGATTTGAACCTTGCAATTAACAACTACAACATTGTAAAAGATAATTTTAATAATCGAATTGCAGCAATGAACGATGCGATCAACACGATCAACGGCATCAGCAATCCCACCGCTTCAGATATTGCAGCTTATAATGCTGCTGTTAATACCTTTAATAACTTTCTTAATTCAACCGGAGGAAATGCGCGCCTTTTACTCTATGCAAATAGACTAAACAATTTTAACACCCAAACAAATTTCGACAACACAGTTGTAATCCCAGATCTTAATGCTTTAATCCATAAGCTCGATCTTGGCATCCCAGATATTCCTCTTTTAACTCCAGCTACTGGACCAGATGGATCTCCACCTCTCCCTTTACAGCCTCTTTATTCCTCAACACCTATTGCCAATCTTACTTCTTTGACTGAACTTGAAAATATCAGCCAAACGGAAATGCCGCCTAGTAAAAACGACATTATCGAAACTTACTTTATGCCTTTTGCAAAAGCTTATTTAGAGGCACTTGCCGCCACCAGTAAAAAACTAGCAAGTATCGATGATTACCGTGCTTTTATAAACTTCATTTTAAAACAAGGATTTGGACTAGACCCAGCCCTTGTAGACGCTTTTATTATGGACATTGCAAAACCAGCTGTCCAAGGAACATCTCCTGGATCCAACGGCTCTATAGGTAATATGATCGTCGGGATGGAAACACCTCACTTAGAACTTGTCTTGTCCACAGCCCTTTTTAAAATCATCACAGCAGATGCAAAAACACCCGTTCCTCCCCATATTTATGACCAGATCAACGCTCTTGCAGTCTCGCTTTTGGCTCAAATTGGAGCATCTGCCGGACTCTCTGTAGTCAAGTTGCTAGGAGACAAATTAAAGGCTGTAGAATCTGGAAACCCGGCAATTGATATTGCTATTGCAGCAGCACTAATGCAAAATATCTTAAAAATAGTGGCAGACAATGGAAAATCCACACTAGATGCCCTTGCTGCTATCATAAAAGATATTCCCGGCATTTCAGAAGGGCAAGCAAGACAGCTTGCTGAAAAATTATTGGCTGCACAAAACGTCTCACTGCTCTTAAATGGTGCAGCAAGTGTCGGCATTGCATTAAAATCGCCTGTATCTATTCAAAATATCTTAAATGCCACATTCAATGCCCCCTCTTTTTCCGCAGATCCACCTCCCCTCTCGATCTATAACAGCAGCTCTATACCAGAAAACCCCTTTAGCTCAACTGGCCTCAATCAGGCAATCACTAATCCCCCAAGCTCTTATAGCTTGCAGCAAAGCTTGACAGACAGATTAGCAGAAGATGCCAAAATACCAAAACCTCAAGCTTCTGGCATCATTGGCCAAGCTCTGACCAATACGGCAGCCAATCTTCCAAGTGTAAATTCAACAGAGAGCTTGTTTAAACAAACATTGGCAGATGAACTTTTAAAACAAAATTTAAAACAGGAAGAGGCAAGCTTTCTTGCAGAAAATGCAGTCGCTTTTATTAATGGAGCAAAACCAGAGTCTCCTTTAACTCTAAGTGAACTTGGCAATAAATTGAAAATAGCTATCCAGGAAGCAACAAAATCAGATGTTGCCAATGTTTTACCCCAATCTGTTACAGATAATCTTGTAAAAATCTTAACAGATAGGAACGATCCCAACTCTTTTGTCAGCTTATATGAAAACCAGATCAGGAATTTAGAGATCAAGAACGATAAGAAGATCATCGACCAATTAAAGGATCAAAGACGGGAATTTGAAAAGCCAAACATTGACAGTTTCTTTATTTTTAGGAAATGGCTGGATCCTGCAAACAACATTATTAACTCCTATATGACTGGCCTTATGTATGACAAGACAATACCCAGCAACTGGCAAAGACCGCTCTCTATACAGGTATAATATTGAATTAAAATAAAAATTATATTATAATCTAGTTATAGAGATGAGGTACTTTTACTAATTGTTGTTAAGCAATTAAAAAAAAAGGATAATGTTATGCCTTTTACTACAGAAATCTCCGGAGTGGGATCTGCCCAGTTTACAGGCTCTGATTATACCAATCCTGTCCTGGTGCAAGCCTTTGTAACTGCGCTGTCCAAATTTTATGAACTAAAAACAGGAAGCGGTTCTATAACCGCAGCAGAGCTCTACGACATCCAGTCAAACGTCAATTTTTTAATAGAAATTGCTAAAAATGGCGTATCGGTAAACCTCAACTCTGCAAATTTTCAGAATCCGTCTGTTAATGGATCCGATCCTGGGACATCCCCAAATGTCATTTATTTCCTTACACCTGCCATGATAGAAGTTTTAAACCGCTTGTTCAAATCTTTGGCTCCCGGTGGAAATTTAGACAGTCTCACAACAGCTGATCTGCTTGCATTCAGAAACAAAACGACCACTGAAAATATCGCCGACATCCAGAATATTTTTGTCTATGCAGCAAGGCTTTTAACCGTCGTTCCCCCTTTAAATCCGGGCGACACACCTTCTGCCATTTCAACTGATCCAACAGAAGCTGCAGCTCAAGTGGCAAGAGTTTTTGCAACAGGAAGAGTTTTTACTTCAGATACGATTAACGAGTCGGTCACAAGATCACTTCAAGCTTTTACAGAAATGGAATATGTCAATACAGCAAACCAGGTGATCAATGAAAAACTTGTTGATTTAAAAAATGCATTAAAAGCGACACAAAGCTCTCTTGACAACTTGAACCAGCTTCAGCAATTGCACAATAACATTATAGTGAACAGCCGCAGCTTTACTCTTAATTTGGGATCCTCTGGACCTTCCACTACATTAGATAACTACATCACCAAATATGAAAAATATGCAAGCGCGCAGCTAAAGCAAGCCCTAGTGCCACAGCTTACATCTGAAGTTCTACCTTTTTCACTCCCTCCATCAGAATACGTTCTATCGGTTTATCCAACATCTGGGAATACCTCTACTAATTACAGTTGGACATTTAAAATTACATTGGTTGATC
>DAORNI010000010.1:13783-17438 GCA_035440845.1 Parachlamydiaceae bacterium
TACATCTACCAATACTTTCCTCTCAACAGTACCTACATCATTTATATTAAGCGGTTATTATGTCTCAAGTACTGGTCCTAATCCACAAAGCCTCACAATAGAGCAAATTAAAACAATTGTTGGAGATGGTTATAACGGTGTCCAAAAATTCCCTCTCCTTGGAACACTCTCTGCAATGGATACCTTAAAACTTCAGATGACACGTCAAAGAGGAGCTTTAAGCGCACTTTTAGTAAGTTTAGCCTCTACAACTCCAGCGTCGGTTCTTGCAGACCCTCTTAAACGCTCTCAAGCATTAATTGGACAAATCTCTGCCGTTTATGGAGACCTTGTCAATAACTTGGGATCTACACTCTCAACAACTCCAACAGTTGCTGCAAAAATAGGCATTAGAAGCTGGATTATGGACAATTACCACACATTTGCAGCAGCAGATGCAACAAGTGCCGGAAAAATCCAGCAAAATATCACAAACGCCATTACAGCCGCCCAATCTACCAATGATGCCCAAAAAGAGGAAGTAAGAAACAGTTTGCTTGTTTTTGAACAATTTTATAAATCAGCCGCAGCCGTTTTAACACAACTTAGCCAACTTATTGTTAAAATGGCTCAAGGCATTAAATCTTAAGAGGGGTAACAAAATTATATGCCTCAAGATCAAAACCAGCCTATCAAGCTTTTAGGGTCTTTAATAAACTCCAACTATGGTGTTATTGACACATTTGCCAGCGTAGCTGCAAATCCTCCTGGAACTGTTGTGGATGTGCCCGTATTGCCAGGCGGAGCGATCCCTGCCAATTCTTCCGATCTGATTGCCATGTACCAGTTAGCCGGCAACAACATCGCTCTTGTAAACCAGTTTTTTGCAAGTTTTAATAAAAATAGCAATCCACTTCCAGGAGATATTCGCGATTTTGCCTCCAAATATGCGAAGTTTTTAGTTGCACAAGGACTTTATCCACCAAATGACGTTGCAGTATTAAATTCCCTTGTAAAAGATGTCTTGAACGGTTTCCTTCAAAGCTACCTCTCTAGCATTTCCTATTTTAGCGGGGCAGAGGGTGCTTATATGCAAGGCCTCTTTTCAACTCCTATTGCATCTTTATCTGCAGTAGATGCAGACGGCAATCACGAACAATATGGATTTATTGACACGGTCTGGAAAGGTTTTACAGGAAACTATCCTTATCAGTTGAATGGCTCTCTTACTACAAATTTAAACCAGGCAATTGGCTTTTTTGAAAATTTTAGAGTTTTTACAGTGCCATCTGCCACGATCACTTCTGGTTTTGTGGTAAATGTCAATGATGGTTCTTCTTCTGTGGTTGCAACTTCCAGTGCAACCCCAAGCTTTGAAACTACTTTTTATCAATATTTTCCAAGCTTAGCACCATCTAGCCCCCTTTTTGGTCAATATTTAGATCTTTTCCAAAAAGACATGGTTGCAAAACATGGCTATTTCTCTCCAAGCCGTCAATATACAGAGTGGGTTCCTTTTGTACAGACTCTGGCCAACATCACAGCTCCTCATGTTGCCACACTTCCTGTGCAAGATGTGACGATTTTAAATGATATTTTACATCTTGTTATCCAGATGATCCTTTCTATTCAAAGAGTAGCTGCAAGCCAGGCTGATAGGCTCTCTCTTTATACCTCATGGCAAAGAGGATACACCGACCTATTAAACCAAGTGCACGTTTTTACGGCAGCCAGCGATGACAAACTACGGGATTTTAATTCCGGAAACCCATTTACAGATAATCCGTCTTTATCCGATGTACAAAAAAAACGACAAGATGAGCAAGGTAACTTTAACGCCGGGATGGTGCAACAGATCACAGCCTACAAGGACACTGTGTCTGAAGATGCCAAAGCCCTCCAATCCCGAGTAAACCAAAGCAGTGATGCCTTTAATGACCAGGCAAACACAGCGACCGCAATACTTCAAGAGATAAGCACGATTTTATCAGCAATCTTCAGGTAAGGAAAATGTTTTATGAAAAGCGAAGAAAAACAGGTTTCTCAAGCTATTGAAAAACTGGGGGCTAAATTAAAGGAAACAGAGAGTGAAAATTATAATGCCCTTTTAAAAAAAGCAACAGATGGCGCCATTGTTCCAAAAGATCTCATGAAAATAGACGATGCCAAGATTGAAAGCGTCTATGCACAAGCCTACCGCTATTACAATACCGGAAAGTATAAAGAGGCCTCAGAGCTTTTTAGATATTTGATGATGATCAATCCAACAGAGGCTAAATATACGCTTGGACTTGCAGCTTGTTTTCATTTATTAAAAGATTACAATGCAGCAGTGCAGGTCTATTTGCTATGCGGCATTTTAGACAGCAATAGTCCAATACCTGGCTTTCATGCTTCTGATTGCTATCTTCAAATGAATGATAAAGTCTCTGCTTTAGTCTCACTTAACATGGCCATTCAAAAATCTGGAAATCGTCCGGAATACCAGGTTCTAAAAGACCGTGCAACACTTACTGCCGAGACTCTTAAGAAAGAACTTGGATTGAAAGATGAAGACCTTGAGGTCTTAAAAGAAAACAGCAAAAAACTTTAAAAGTTAATTTGAGGGTGATTATATGTCAGAAGATTTATCCCTTGGTGCCAGTATTCAAACTCAGACTTATATAAGACAAACAAGCAACGAACAGGCAAACGCTGCATCAGTCAGTGGAAAAGTAATTGACAACGAATGGATGGATGACTCGATCAGCTCGCTTTTCAACCCCTCGTCAATAGAAGGAAAAACAATTCTTTTTAGCAGCCTGCCAAACGCTCCAAAACTGCCATCTCCCAATCACGAATTAGCAGACGCTGCAAATTTTTCCCATTTTGTCATGCCGCAAAAGCAGTTTGATTCAGAAATTGCCAGCATCAAATATCCAAGCGAGGAAGTTTTAAACAACGCCTACGATCAATTTTTTGAAAAAATTATTAAGGGTAAACCAAATGAGGCAGAGCTTCGCTTTGCCCACTATAATAATCTTTCCGGTGCTCCAAAATCTCCAGAAGAGCAGCAGGCATTAGACCAGGTTTTACTGCAATTCAACCTCACTTCCCAAGAATTCCACCCGGTTCCAAATAAAGCAGATTTTATAGAACAAGCAAATCTTACCTATAATGACGAGTTTGAATCTGCTCTTGAAAATCACAAGCCTCCTCTTACTGATGAGCAAAAAGCGCAGCTTAAATACATGCACTTTAATCCAAATGCCTCTTTTAAAGGCAGCGATGCTTTAAAAGGGCAGCTTAAAGGGCTTGAAAAAGAAGCCGCTGCACAGGCAGCAGAAAAATCAGGGATCCCTTTAAACCCAGATGGCACCCCCTCCATTAAATTGACTGTCAATTCCAATATGTACAACGCCGGCTTGAACGGCTTTTATCAAGAATATGTGGCAAATGGCATGGATGCCTTTTTAAATGGAAATCCTGTAAAACCAGATGGCACTCTCTGGACAGCGCAAGACAGACAAGCCCTTCAAAAAGCTTTAAAAGATGATACAGCAGCAGTTCCTGACTTTGTAGCAAAAGCAGCCGCATCCATTAAAGCAGAAGCTTTGGCCAAATTAAATACAGACATGCATTTAAAAGGCGTTGGATTTGTCCCGGCAGCAGCTGGTACTTATCCAGCTCTTAATCC
>DAORNI010000010.1:17470-20451 GCA_035440845.1 Parachlamydiaceae bacterium
TGTGCATGAAGTAGAAGAAATTCTAAATCAAGGACTTGCAGTTGCAAATGCCATTCCTTCAATGGGGCCAAACGGTCCTTTGAGACATGCCATGATCGATATTTTAAGAAATATCAGCCACGCGCTCTCTGCCTTTAAAACAAGCCTTTATGAGGGTCAAGGCGCTACCTCAGAACAGGCTCAAGCCTGGTCAAAAGCAAAAATGGACATGAACTTGAACCAGATCAAAGAAAACGTTGCAAAAGCAAAAGAAGCTAGCAGCAAACAGGATAAAATTGCGAGCATGGGCATTTTTGGAAAAATATTTAAATTTATTATTATGTTAATTTTACTCATTATATCTGCATGCACCCTTAACCCAGTTGGTTGCGCTGTTGCCGTAATGGGTATGATAGATGCCGTGGAACCAGAGATGGAAGTATTTAAAAAAGTGATGCAAGGCATTGAAGACCTAGTGGCTAAATTAATGCCCTACCTTAGCCTATCCCAATTAAAAGGCGTTCAGATTTTTGCAAAATTCATGTTTATCTTGCAAGCTGGAGCCATCATGATCCTTTCTTGTCCAGACCTTTTGACATCGTCTCATATCGTCCGGGATATCGCCATGAGATCTGGCAAATCCAAAGAAGAAGCAGAAGCTGCAGAGCAGTCTGCCATCATGATCGGCACAATGGTGGCAACAATTGTTGTTGCAATTGTGGGAACAATTGTGACACTCGGAGCCGGTGCTTTTGCCATATTTCCAGGTCTTGCCTCACAGTTTCCAAGACTTGGAGCTGCTGCTGCATCGCTTGCCAACTTGGGATCTCAATTTGGGGGAAAAGCCGCCCAGATTGCACAAGCTACAGCTACTATGATAAACGATTTGGTATCTTTGACACAAAGCGGACTGCAAATTGGTCAAGGTGTGATTAAACAAGATTTGGCAATGCTTTTGGCTAAAATGAAAGCGCGTAAAGTAGAGTCTGATGCCGATATTGCAAACATCCAAAAACTGATTAAAAAATTATTGGCAATGCTTTCTGCCGATGCTTCTGCTATTAATTTTATAGCCTCTATACAGTCGCATATTTTATCAAGTGCCGGCCAAACATCGACCTCAATCGCAAGCATTTCGGCTTAAAAAAATAAGGAGAGAAGAAAATGGAAATTGATGACCTCATTAAGCAATCAGTAGACAAATTCTCCAAAAAATATCCGGAAATCGACCCTGAAGAGGGAAAAGCTGTCCTTACAAAAATCATGAAAGACCATATGTCTCCAAAAGATGCCATGGGCTTCAACCCTGATTTTTTTGAAAGCGTTTATGTGATCGCCTATAACCTCTTTCAAGCAGGAAAATATGAAGAAGCGACTGGAATTTTGAGGCTTTTGGTGTTTTTTGACCCAAAAAATGCAGCTTTTTCCATGGCTCTTGCTTCTTCTTTACATAAGCAAAAAGAATACATGGAAGCCATCCAATCCTATATTGCAACAACTTTGTTGGACAAAGCAACGCCTTTTCCATTTTTTCACGCCTCTGACTGCTTCCTTAAAGAAAACAATCTTCCAGGAGCTATCATTATGCTTAAAATGATGCTCAAAAGGATTGCAAATCAGCCAAAATATGCAGCTTTAAAAGAAAAAGCAGAACTGTCCATCTCTTCTTTGGAAAAAGAATTAGTTGAAAAAAGGAGTTGATTTTATGCCCATTACTGGCTCTGGCCTTGGCGATGAAGCTGGAAACTCATCGATACAGTTTGGTCCAAGAGAGCTTGAAGCGACAGCTTTTACTTTTTTTAACAGGGCTTCTCTTGGAATTGTAAAAGATTCTTTAGAAGTCAGCTTCATGCAGCTTGGCGGTAATCTTTGGAAATACAATTCTGCTGCATCAAGACCCGTTTTAGCTCCCTTGATTCAGGCAAGGGTGAATGCTACCTTAAAAGAGATTTCTGAAAGATCTTGGGATGCTTTTTTTGAGGAACTAAGAAAAAACCTGCCAGCAGATACAGCAGATAGGCTGCTAAGAGAGCGGGCAAAAGCAAAAGAAGACAGAAGCCCCTCTTATATTGCATTAGAAGAGATCCTTGTCTCATCAGCTAAAACTTTAGCCATGATACGTGAGGCGGCAAAAGCAGACAGTCCAAACAGCGCTGCAGCACAAACAGCTCTTTTTAACATTGCAATTGCTGCTAACTCTGCAACCACAATGGCAGAAATTGGGACTGAATTTTTTAAAGAAGCACACAGCTTTTTAGATGCGCAAGGCTCCAATTACATCTATCACGATCTTCTCTCTCAAAATGTCAACGCAGCAGAAAAAGAGCTAAACCGCATGCAAGCTATAAAAGGATCTTAACAACATGCAACAAGACAAGCTAGAAGAAGGTAAAAAAAGAGAAGAGTGGAGCGAGCTTTTAAAACGCAATGCAAGGCTGCAAGAGCATGTTTTACGTATCGATTCTGGCAATGAGATGCAGATGATGAATCCTTATTTGGAAGCCATGGTGATGGTTTCTGCAGCCAAATGTTTGAGACCCGAATTTGCCCCGTTTTTTTTATCTTTGAGCTTTGCAGAGCTTGGCATGGACAGCGAAAAAAGCGCTGCCGGCTTTTTGGGCTCCTCCATGAACCGGCTGATTGATCACGTAACGGATGGGCTTACATCTGAGGTGCTATTTGGGAAGAAAGCAGATTTGGCAGCCTCCATGGTTTTAAAAAAAATTATTAAATTTACTTTTGTTTTAGCAGTGGCCGGAGGGAAGCTTTTACAGGAAAAAGTAAGAGGAAATGAAAAGGAAAAAGAGACAAATGAGCTTTATATAAAGCTTATTTTCAGACTCTCATCTGCTACTGACATTTTAAAAATAGCTTTAAAAGAACTGGTACTGGCAACTGGAAGTGCTGAAAAAGCGGCAGAAGACATTGCCAAAAGCATCTCTTCTCTTGCTTTTCTTTTAATGGCCTACAGCGCTGCCAATAAGCAAAATTTCCATGCCCTT
>DAORNI010000010.1:20481-22346 GCA_035440845.1 Parachlamydiaceae bacterium
AAAGAGGCTCTAAAAAATGCTGAAAGCGCATTGGACAATGAGACAAACGAAATGAAAGCTCATTTGACAAGTTTTAAATTAGCTTTAGAAAACGAGAATTTTGAAGGATTTATAACAGCCGTGCTAAGTTCTTTAGAAGCAATTGGTATTTCGCAAACCGGCTTTGTTGAAGATATAAAAAGTATTCAGGAGATGGCTTTAAGAATGCAAAAAGCAATTTCTGAAGGGTTAATTGACCTTGCAAAAAATCCGACTGAGATTTCAGTCGTTGTTTAAGGAGGATTTAATATGGGAGATATAAATGTAGGAAGCGGTGGTATCCCCTCTCTCCCACTTCCGGGGGGACAAGATGCTGGCTATACAGAAGCTAGTCAGACAAATGTCACAAAAAATCAGACTTTACCCCAAATTCAAGATAAAATCACAACTTCCGTTCAAAAAAATCAAGTTGTATTTGATAAAGTCAATCAAGCAATCCACTCTGATGAGCCTTATATGCCAGTGCCTTTTTCCGGCAGTTCTCAAGCAAGTGGTGGAAAAGGAGATCCAGGAGGGCGTGGAAATCCATGGCTTGTACCAAATCCTGTTGTTTATATCCAGCAGCAAATGCTAGAGCTTTATGAGACTTTGCGCCAGTCAAATCTTGTCATGGCACAATATGAGATCACCACCATGGAGCTAAACAGTGCTTATGCGGAAACTGCTGCCGCTTTGATCATGCAAGCAGGACAAGCAGAAGCGAACATGGCAAAACTAGAAGCCATAGCAGCCGGCATTGCAGCCGGTGCATCTGCAATTGCTTTAGGAGCTTCTGCAATTGGTTTTGGACATGGGATGACAACAGGAAAAAATCAAATGAAGGCTTCTAAATCCCAAATGGAGGAGTCACAAGCTAGGCTTGGACAAGAAGGTGATGGAGCAATACCAGATAAAAATACAAAGGTAGCTCAATTTGAAAGGGCACAAGCAGATTTTTCTGCAAAACAAACAAAACTAGATGATTTAAAAACTGAAAGGGCTGCCCTTGAATCTCCTGCAGCTGGTACCAAAAAACCAACTAATGCAGAACTAAAAGCCCAGCAAGATAAAGCCGCTCAACTAGACAAACAGATTGACGCTAAAAAAGACGAAGTCGCAGCAGCCAGAAAAGACATGGTCATGAAACAAGAAGAACTCAATATTGCACAAAAAGAGTTTGGCAACTACCAAAGTGATTTTCTACAAAAGCAGAACACGCAGTTCAACATGTTTAACAACATCACTCAAATGGCCGGCATGTTAAACACCTTGCTTAGCCAAGGAGCTGTTGCTATCACAAAAGGAATGAGCGTAGAAGAAATCATGGCTAAAGCACAAGCTCAAGCAACGCAGCAAATTGTAGATGCCTTGCGTGAAAACATCAAACAGTCTGGACAAGCTGCAAGCCAGACACAACAGCAGTCAAAAGATGCCATGAACAGCCTGATACAAAACCTCGATAAAATCGTGGATGAGAACATGAGGGCAATGACCATGACAAGGAACGGCTAATTTATGTTGGAAAAATACATGCAGCAATTTGAAAGGGAATTGGAGCTGGAAGATGGGTCGTTAAGGGGAGTGTCCCCCGGCGCTTACAATCTTCCTTTGCAAGAGGCAGAAATTGCCATAATGTTTTTGCCAAATGGTGGTTTCTCTCTCTTTTGCGAATTTGCTGTCTGTCCAAAAGAAAAAGAGGAGAGCATTTATTATCAATCACTTGTAGCAAACGTTTTAGGTCAAGAAACTAATGGAGCTGCCATTGGATTAAATGAGCGCGGGAATATGTTGACCATTAGCCAAGCAGTAGATTACAATATGGAATATAAAGATTTTAAAGAATTATT
>DAORNI010000010.1:22369-25610 GCA_035440845.1 Parachlamydiaceae bacterium
GTTGGTTTTTGGCAAGAGCGAATTAAAACGGAAAGCTAAAGTGAGAGATTAAAGTTATGCCAGCAAAATTTGTTGCAGAAGAAGGCACTTTAAAAGGATTAGAACTTCCCTTGGAAAATGGTGACAGCTGGATCATCGGACGTGATCCAGACATTTGCCAAATTCTAATTGAAGACCCATCCGTTTCAAGGCGTCATATTTTATGCAAAAAAAGCGATCTTGGCATCACCGTTGAAAACCTTAGTGATTCCAATAAAGCCTTCTTGAACGACCAGGAAATTTTATCCCCCACTCTTTTACAAAACAGCGATTTCTTGCGGCTTGGCAGCAGTTCTTACCGTTTTTATGCAGATAACGAAAAAGATGAGACTCTGCCTGAGAGTCCTCCTGATGAAGTTGTTTCTGAAGAAGGACAAGAAATGCCAAAAGAAGAAGAAGAAGAAGAAGATCTTGCAGAAGCGGTTCAAGAAGAGCCTTTACAAAACGACCATGCAGTAGAATTGGAACAAGAAGATTCTATTTTCTATGAGAGCGAAGAAGAAGATCCTGAAAAAGCACTTGCAAACATCAATTTTGATTATGCAGATCCCGGAAGGTTTCTTTTAAAAGTGATCAGCGGCGCTAATAACGGCGCAGAATTTTCCATGCAGACTGGCCACACCTACGTGGTCGGCAAAGATCCATCTGCTGCAGACATTATTTTCAATGACAATAGTGTTTCAAGACAGCATGTGCGCCTCATCATTGATGAAGAAAATAAAATCTTCATCGAAGACCTAAAAAGCAGGAACGGCACACTCGTGGATGGCGAGTCGCTCACCGAAAAAAAAGAACTAGAATCCAATGCTTTGGTGACAATAGGCACTACCTCTTTTATCATTTATGACAAAGAAAGCGCCATGCAGACTGTCATCTCCCCTCTTATGCCCTCGATCGTTAAGATCTTGCAGCAAAAAGAGGAAGCTAAAAGACTAGAGGCAGAAGCTAAAGAAAGGGAGCTGACCTTTGCAAAAGAACAGGCTGAAAATGCCGTAAAAGAGGCAGCACTTGAGAAAAAAAGCACGCACAATGCAAATGCCTTTATTTTAATTGCCATGATCACTGGTCTCTTTACACTAGCTGCCATTGCAACGACTACTCTATTTAGAGAAGAGCCGGTTGTTTCAGAATATAGCGCAAATATCGACAACATGCTCTCTACTGCCCTCTCTCCTTTTTCCAACATCAAGTATAATTTCAATAAAACAACAGGTGTACTCCTTTTAGCAGGACACGTCTTGACACAAACCGATAAAAACCAGCTGCTCTACAATTTGCAAGGCTTGAAATTCATCAAAAACCTTGATGATACCGGTGTTGTCATTGACGAACTTGCCTGGAGAGAGATCAATCCGACTTTAAATAAAAATCCTTTATGGAGAAGTGTCAGCATCCAGTCGCCAGCTCCTGGCAAATTTATCTTGTCCGGATACTTGCAAACAAGAAAAGAATCTGAGCAGCTGTGGGACTATGTCAGCAACAACTTTCCCTACATCAACCTTTTAGAGAAAAAAGTTGTGGTCGAAGAAGATGTCATTTCTAACGTGAGCTCGATCCTTTTACACGAAGATTTTAAAGATGTGACCGTACAAATGAGCGAGGGCGAAATCACTCTAACTGGTTTTATCCCCACGAATAGACAAGACTCTCTTAATAAAGTCTTAACAGACATCCGGGAAATTCCGGGGATTCGAGGGGTCAGAAGCTATGTGACAGAGCTAGCTGGTGATCAGTCGATGATTAACTTGACCGACAAGTATGAGGTCACCGGGTATTCGCATCAAGGCAGAGGCAATTTAAGCGTGATCATTAACGGGCGGATCTTGATCCGGGGAGACATATTGGATGGCATGCTCATCACAAGCATCAAACCAAATGCAATCTTCCTTGAAAAAGACGGTATTAAATACCGGATTGATTACAATAAGTAGTTGTGGTTTATTGCAATAATAAGTTACATATGATATAATGATGATAAGGATGGATGAGGCTTACTCATAAACTCTAGAGGTTTTAGATGTTTGGATTAGAAAATCAGAAAAAAAAGAAGAAAATTGAGCCCTTCGTCTTTGAACTGGAAAAAGAATTGAAAAGTGCGAAGAAACATCAAGAAATCAAAAAAGGTGTAGAAGCTAAACTTCAGAAACTCAAGGAGTTTTTAAGAGACGGAGAAAACAAGGAAGAGTACGACACCCTAGGAAATTTGCTTTATGGATATACAGCACTTCTAAAGGTCTTCTCAAGGTTTTCTGCCAAGTGAAACAGGCTTTTTAAACTTTTAGCAGGGCTGCCTTTTAAATAGGGTTTTGCAGGCAGTTTTTTAAACTAAGTTTGCGAAATTGATAAATGGCAGTCCCGCTAAAAGCTTAAAACTTTAAGTTTTTAACCAGGAGATAATCCTAAAATTAGATAGTCTAAGTGCTGAAGCGGTTTATGCGAGAGCTTTAAAACTCTAGGAAATGTAATTTCCGGCATAGATCACTGCCACATAACTTATACTCCTTTTATAACAATAACATAGGGGAAGTATATGGGTTTTCAAGTATTCCAAGGTGATCACAAACAATCAGGTTTTAAAGTCGGGGCACTGTTCCAAATCATTAACGATGCGGTTCAGAGTGCAAAAATTAAATTGTCCGGCATTAAAAACAATAGAAGCTCTATTAGTATTGGCGATATGTTTGAGATGCAGATGTTGATGAACCACCTCTCTCAACTATCTGAAATGTCCACTTCTGTTGTGAGTGCCTCAAACTCAGCAATTGCAAGGATGGCGCAAAATATTAAAGGATAATCTGCTTAATTTATTGCAGAATATCTGGGAAATTGGCTATACCTATCTTAATAGGAGAGTATTAGCTTAAACAGAGGATGTCTCCAACACATTTTCTCAAAAGTAATACTTGAATATAAGATAGGTGTAGCCTTGAGTTAAAAGGTAATCCAAGCTTCTTTTTTAGCAGGGCTATTTAAATTACTCAATCGCAAGAAGTTAGGCTTGAGTTAAATTAGGTATTTTTTAATATGACGGACAAAGAGAAGTTAGCTCCTTTTAAAGATGATTTTGCCCTCTTGATCGAAGCCGGCTTTATAGCTGTTAAACAGCTTGATGAGACGAGCGCAACCCGCATCTTTCAGGCAGCAGGAGTGCTAAACCCTGAGAGTTCCGCTCCGCAGATCGGGCTTGGCTATATAGCACTAA
>DAORNI010000010.1:25624-30658 GCA_035440845.1 Parachlamydiaceae bacterium
TCAAACAGGCAATTCGCATCTTTGAAGCTATTACCGAAAAGGAACCAGACAATTACTTGGCTCAGACCTTTCTTGGCATGTGCTTTTTACTGGTAAAGCCAAAAAGGAAAAAAGGCGAAAAGCTCATCCGGGAAACAATGGAAAAGACGAGTGATGAGACGATCAGGAATTTGGGCAGTATTTCGCTTGAGTGGGCTGAAAAAGATTTAACTAAGCGTTCGGCTCCTTTTTTTGCAGCACAAAATGAGTCGGAAGAAGCTTAAAAAAAGTTTATATATCGTCCTTTAACAAGGAAGTTAAGCATCATGGAAGAAAAAATAGAAAGAATAGAAAAGATTGATAAGCTGGACAAAAAAGAGAGAGCGAATGCGATCGAAGAAGTTTACAGTCAAGACGCATCAAAAGCTTTAGAGCCAAATAAAGACCATTTCCAGGCATTGATGGCTCAAGAAAAGAAAAAACCAGCCGTTGAGCCAGCAGCCGCTATTTCGCAAGGCAGCAAACCATCGCTTATGGACGAAGTTGCAACTTTCAATACAAAAGTGGAAAGTGCATCCAGATCCAACCCTAAAAATATTGCCGTTCAGGCAACAGAATTGATTGCACAGCTGGACGAATTAAAGGCAAAACTTGCCACACCTAACCTTGAACTTAAAAGCTCTGTTCAAAACCTCCTTAAAAACCGCCTTTCCCACATTGATGATAGTTTAAAAATTGCCCTTAACAAAGCGGGCGTTGAATATGTCCCTCCTCCAGAGCAAAAAAATCTTTCCACACCGATCGAGCGCTTTTTAGGATACATTACAGATGCACAGGCACAATTACAAGGCCTTGGCGGAGATGTCGAAAAACTAGCCCTTAAAAAAGGCGAAATTTCGCCAGCTGACATGCTTGCTATTCAGGTAAAAGTAGGTTACATCCAGCAGGAAGTTGAGTTCTTTACAAGCTTGCTCAATAAGGCATTGGAATCAACAAAAACAATCATGAACGTTCAAGTTTAATTGCTGTTAAGCTTGGAAAATGAAGGCAGCCCATGAGTCTTGATGATCATTTTGATAAGATTATTGGAGGGTTGGAACAGCTCGAAATGACAACCGTCAACGGTCGGATCACCGAAGTTGTCGGCATGCTGATCAAGGCTATTGTTCCAAATGTCAAAATTGGTGAAGTCTGCCTCATCAAAAGAGAGGGGATTCCCCTTTTAACAGAAGTCGTTGGATTTACGAGAGAAGAGGTTTTCTTGTCTCCTCTTGGCGAAATGACAGGCATTGGTCCTTCATCTGAAGTTATCCCCACACATCTTCCCTTAAATATCAAAGTGGGGCCAGAACTTTTAGGACGCGTCTTAAATGGCCTTGGAGAGCCGCTAGATACTGCCACTAAGGGTCCACTCATCTTGCATGAGACACATCCAGTTATCCAGGCGCCTCCAGACCCTGTAAAAAGAATGCGCATTACAGAGCCACTAGCCACTGGCGTTCGTGCAATCGATGGTGTTTTGACGACCGGAAAAGGCCAAAGAGTGGGAATATTTGCGGCAGCTGGAGGAGGAAAGTCGACCCTTCTTGGAATGATTGCCAGAAACTCGCAAGCAGACATCAATGTCATCGCTTTGATTGGTGAGCGGGGAAGAGAGCTTCGTGACTTTATCGAAAAAGATTTAGGGCCAGAAGGATTAAAACGCTCTGTCCTTGTCGTTTCTACATCGGACCAGGCGTCCCAGCTTCGTTTGAATGCAGCTTACGTTGGCACTGCCATTGCAGAGTATTTCAGGGCGCAAGGAAAGTCTGTCATTTTAATGATGGACTCCGTCACTCGCTTTGCAAGGGCGCTACGGGAAGTTGGTTTGGCAGCTGGAGAGCCACCAGCTAGGGCCGGATACACGCCCTCTGTTTTTTCCATCTTGCCAAAACTGCTCGAAAGAAGCGGCAACTCAGACGTTGGCTCCATTACTGCCTTCTACACCATTTTAGTAGCTGGCGATGACATGAATGAGCCAGTCGCTGATGAAGTGCGCTCTATTTTAGATGGTCACCTCATTTTGTCTGCCGAGCTTGCAAGACAATACCATTATCCGGCAATTGATGTTCTCTCCTCTGCTAGCCGGGTGATGCAATCGATCGTGCCACAAGAGCGGTTGCAGCTTGTTGGAAAATTGAAAGAAGTGCTTGCCAACTACAAGAAAAACGAGCTTCTTATCAAAATTGGCGAATATAAAAGAGGCTCTGATAAAATGGGAGATTTTGCCATTGACTACATCGACAAAGTGCTAAGGTTTTTAAAGCAGGGAGTAGATGAAAAATGCAGCTACCAGGAAACAGAACAGCTTTTGCGCACTTTATTTAAGTAGGATTTGAAGCATCATGGCAAAGCAGGTCTACCCTTTGGCGCAAGTGCTGCAAGTGAAAAAAAGACGCGTTGAGAATGCTGAAGAGGTTGTCAAAGAAAAAAAAGCGCTTTTAGAAAAAGAAGAGCAAAAGCTTAAAGAGCGGGAAGCTGAAAGGCAAAAAGTAAAAGACCACCACGACAACAAACTTAAGCAGATGCGAGAGGAAATGGATCAAGGGACGACAAGCCCCAAAATCCAACAGATGAAAGTTTATTTGAAAATCGTTAAAGAACAACTAGTTGCTGAGGATAAAAAAGTTGAAGATCAAAAATTGCAAGTGGAAGCTGCTAAAAAGAATTTAGAGCTTGCAAAAGAAGATTTAAACCGCAAACGGCAAGAAGTGGAAAAGCTGGAAACGCACCAAACGGACTGGAAAAAAGAAGTCAGAAAAGAAGAGGAAGTGCAAGAGGGTCGGGAAATGGACGAACTTGGAAATGTTATTTTTTTAACGAACCAAAGAAAAAAAGAAAACTTTTAAGAAGTGCTGCAAATAGCCTTTAAGGAGTTAGTTATGATCAATCCAGACAATGTACCCGTCCAAAGAAATGACAGAGCGCAAGCTGCAAGGGAAACTTCTGACTTAAAGACAAGAAAAACTCCCAATGCAAGAAAAGAATTTAAAGAAATTTTAGACGATAAGCAAGAAGAAGATCAGACAGTTTCTGGAAGAGAAGGCAAAGAAGAGCAAGACAACTCTTTGATGTCACTTTTTTCAAGACCTCCTAAAAAAGAAACCATAAGAGGCGACTTAAGGTCGGAGCTTGACCAGAAAATGCTTCTTGAAGAGGGTGCCTCTTTATCTTCCTTGTTGCCCACAAAATCAGAAGTAAAGCCAAAAAAACCCTTGAAAGAGAACGCATCTTTTGCAAGTGGCACAAGCTTAGAAAAATCAACAGACAGCGAAGAAGAAATGAAAATGGATCTTTTGACAAGAAAGGGTCAGCCAAACTCTGAATATGAGACGAATCAGCCAGATATCTCCTTCTTAAATCCCGGACAAAATCCTGTCAATCCGATTAATCTCAATACATCTCAAAAAGTGGAGCAGACAGTCTCTATTGGCTCCCCTATTGAGATCGCCGTATCAGAGCTTACCGATAAATTGATGATTGTGCAGACAAAGGGCCAAACAGATATGGTCGTCCAACTTAATGCCCCTGGTACATTTCAGGGCACAATTGTAGTTATTTCCGAATTTGACAGCGCAAAAGGCCAGCTTAACCTCGCCTTTGAAAACCTCAAAAACGAGGCCAAATTATTGCTAGACAGTGTTTCTAACAGAGAGTCGCTTTTAACTGCCCTTAGCGAAAAAGGCTATATTGTACAGCAGTTTACAACCACTACGATCATAGAGCACACCCCAATTGCTACTGATGAGACAAGAGGCGAAAGAGAGAGAGAACAAAACAAAGAGCGTGAAAACCCCAAAGAAAAAGAACGCAATGGGTAGTATGGGCATAATGTCCATTGTCCATTTATTTGTTTTTTCTGTTGACAAAGGGTACCCCCTTTATGCGATTCTACACTTAATACCAATTCCAAAAATAAAGACATCTAATGCCAAGGAGACACCCTGATTTTTGTTAAGGCATAGCCGTCGTCGAAGCAGCTGAAACCCCAAAGGGCTTAGCGATGCAGACGGAACAAAAAGCAATGGCTGCTAGACGCTGGCAGATATGACTTTATTTCTTAGAATTGGTATAATATATACTTTAAAAAAAGTCACCCTATTGTCATGAATACAACAATTCTGCCGTTTGATTGGTTAAAAGAAGTCCCTACTGCGCTTTTGCGCCTAAATGATATTCCCCTGCTTGGCTTTCCACCCGCTTTTCCTTGGGCAGAATTCAGCCAAAAATTACAAGAACATCTCCTGGCAAAAACTCTTGAAATAGTACCGCTTGATCTTCAATGGAAAAATCCAAAAGAGCTGTTTTTGGGTCTTGGACAAGACCTTATTCCCCTTCATATTCAAATTCCCAGTTTAGAGGGAGATCTTTGCTTTGTCTTTGCAAAACGCGATGTAGAGCTTTTAATGGCTCTTCTTATTGCAGATAGTGAAAAGCCCCTAGATGTGATCGATCAGGAATTTCAGACAGGCTTTATTCAATTTTTAGTTTACGAAGCCCTGTTCTCTTTCAATCAATGCAATTTTGACAAATCGTTAAATCCCCATCTTGCTGAAAAAAAAGAAAATAGCGATGAAGATCTAAAAGAGATGCTCTTAAAAAGAGAGACCAACCTCTGCCAAGACATTTCTTTTTCCATTAATGGCTCGACATTCATCATCCGCCTGATCATCTCAAACGAATTTAGAAAATCCTGGAAAGAAAAATATGCCGCGAGATCCTTAGAAATCCCATTAAATTCTGCCCTCGCCCAAAAAATCCACATTCCTATTGCCTTAGAAGCTGGAAGGGTTCAATTAACACTAAAAGAGTGGAAAGAGCTCAAAGCCGGTGATTTTCTACTTCTTGACTTTTGCAGTTTAGATCCGACAAACGATAAAGGCCGCATCATGATGACAGTGGACGGCAACCGTTTTTTCCGGGCAAAATTAAAGCAGGGCACACTTAAAATTTTAGAGCATCCCCTCTTTTATGAGGGCGGACAAAATCAAAAAGAGCTAGATCAAAAACAGCTAA
>DAORNI010000010.1:30681-40606 GCA_035440845.1 Parachlamydiaceae bacterium
AAAGAGCGAGGCACAAGAAGCTATGGCCAAAGATACATCTCCTGATGATGACGTTTCAGAACTTGGTGATGATTTTACTTTCAGCGACACTTTAGATGAAGAGACCTCTCCTGAAAATAGAGCGATACAAGAAGAGGAAGAAGAAGAGACAGAAACAAAAGCAGAAGATGTTTTTTCTAATGAAGAAAAAGATCCAGAAGATAGTAAAGAAGAAAACGCTTATGCGCCCATTACCAGCGGTCCAAAATTCAACCCAGAAGAGATGGTCTTGGATGTGATCGTAGAGGTGGGTAGACTTGAAATGTCTATTGAGAAATTGACAGAGCTTCAACCGGGAAATATCTTGGAAATTGATGTGCGCCCAGAAAATGGAGTAGACCTTGTTGTAAATGGCAAAAGAATTGGGAAGGGAGAGCTCTTGAAGCTTGGTGAAGTATTAGGAGTGCGCATTCTGGATATTTAATGAAAAAAGATGATTTTCATACAGAAAAAACCATTCCTCCTCTTGTAAAGACAGAAAAAGAGAGCTTTTTTGAAATTCCAAAAATAGTTGGGTCTTTTAAAATTGAAAGCCTTTTTGAAAAAGGAGGAATGAGCCTTTTATATCTTGGAACCCATTTAGAAACACTTGAGCCTGCCATCATCAAAGTGTTGCCTCAAAAATACCTTTCCAACCAGGAAATCACCGATCGCTTTTTAAAAGAAGCAGACATCATTTCAATCGCCAATCACCCCAATATCGTAAAGCTTTACGGAAAGGGCAAATGGGAAGGTGGCCTTTACCTTGCAATCGAATTTGTACAAGGCATTTCACTTCGTCAATATATCTTGCAAAAGCATGTTTCTTTAAAGCGTGCTGTTGAGATGATCATTGAAATAGCCTATGCGCTTTGTCATTTGCATATGCATGGCATTATCCATCGCGATTTGAAACCAGAAAACATCATTGTTCCAGAAACTGGTTCTATCAAGGTCATTGATTTTGGAATTGCCCAGGTCTTATCAGAAGACGTTGCAAACAAAATACCTGCTCCTACAAGCTTTATTGGGACGCCTATTTATATGAGCCCAGAGCAAAAGGAGAATCCAGAAACAGTTTCTTATCCATCCGACATCTATTCCCTTGGGATCATAGCCTATGAACTTGTTTTGGGCAGGCTAAGCTTTGGCCAGCTGCATCTTGGGCTTATGCCAAAAGGTCTTCGAAAAATTTTATCAAAAGCCCTTCTTGCAGACCCTAAGCTTCGCTATCAGGATGTTGTAGATTTTATCTCTGACATTTCTGCCTATTTAAATTCTCCTGCCATTAAGGAAGAGCAAGACATTGGAGATCAGATCAGCGAGCTCTCTGAAAATTTGCAAAACACACAAGCTATCTTGCTAAAAGAAAAGCCGCCTCTTTGGAAAGAGCTTGAAATTGGAATTGCCACACACAAAGAGATATCGCCACTTGGGCTTCAGCAGGGAATTTATCAAGATTTTTTTGAAATTCCACAAAACACCTATGGCATCATCATTGCAGACTCCTCTTTAAAAAACAGAGAAAGCCTTGTTTATACGGCAGCTACAAGGGGCATGATCCGCGCGCTTTGCAGGCTTACAACAAAGCCAGATGAGCTCGCCATCCTTTTAAACGATCTTGTTGTCAACGATCCTTTGCGCCATCAGCTCTCTTTAAATTACATCACGATAGAGCTTGAAGCAAAACTTTTGCATTACATCTCTTGCGGTCAAGGAATGCTTTTTTACCTAAATGCAAAAGAGCAAGATCCAAAAAAAATTGAAAATAAAAATGAATGGATTGGGCAAAAGCCACTAGCTGAATTCAACAGTACAAGCCACTCTTTCCATACTGGAGATATTTTACTTTTAGCCTCTTTTTCAGGAGCCATTTTAAAAAGCCAACAGCTTTTAGAAGATGAAATTGTCAAAAGCATACGAGAGAACAAGACGCTACCGGCACATGAGCTTTCTGCCAAAATCTTAAAACGCCTAAAGCTCATTTTTTCAAAAACCATCTACGAAAGCGTCATCTCTCTTATCACCATCAAGCGCCTTTCATAAAGTTTTTGTTGAAAATTGATCGATGCAAATTTCATTCAGATGATAAATCGTCCTAATTTCTGAAGATGCTGCTAATGCAATAAAGAAAAATAGGAAAATAAAACGTTTTTTATAAGATTTGATTTCCCGTATAGCTCAAAAGAAAGTTAAAGTTGAGGTTTATAAAGAAAAATCTCGAAAGGATTAAGTTGCAACAGCCTAGGGCAACGCCCTAGGTTATTAGAAATCAAAATTTGTATTAAATGATCAGCAGCGCAAAAACAAAGGCAAATAGAGCAGCTGATTCGATCAAGCCAATCGCTGCAAAGCATTTACCAAAAACAGCCGGTTTTTTTGCAGAGGCCTGGATGCCAGTAGCACACGCCATTCCTTGAAATACAGCTGATGCAAAAAACGCAAAACCAGAAAATGTACCAATACCAATTGCAGAAAGAGGCGATAAGGTACCGGCTTTAATAGCATTGCTCATCAAAAGCATCAAAAGAAATCCGTAAATAACTTGGGAAGATGGCGCAGCAGACATCCCAATAAATTTGCCATGCCCCTCATCGACCCGGCTCATAGCAGCATGAGCTGCCGCTCCTGCAATATATAAGCCAATACAACTACCAATACAAGCCAGACCCAAAGAGATGGCTGGACCTATCATATCAAAATTCATTTTATTACTCCTTTTTTCTAGTCTATTCTATTGATTCTTTGCGAAGCGGGTTGAACATTTTTCCGCCCCCTTCAAAACTATAATGGTACCACTCGATAAAATTTAGACGAAGGCCGTGGATCACGCCCCCCATAATGCCAAGCGTCATATTGACCAAATGGCCAACCACAAAAAGCAGAGTGCCCAAAATAAAATTCATCGACCAGGCAAACTCATTGATCGTCGCCATTACAATACCCCCTGCCAGCCCCAAAGCGTAAATACGAAGGTAGGACAAAATATCGCCAAAGACCTGGATCAAGTTCATAGCTTCTAGCAGTCCATAAAGCTTATGCTTTAAAATAGCTAAAAATAGAGCCAGGAAAATGCCCAAATAAATCAAGACAAGACCGCCTGTTGCCGCTTCTTCCACACTGATCCCAAAAATGTAATTGGTCATGGAGATCGTATGTAAATAGGAGGGGAAATATAAATAACAGCCCCACATAAACAAGATCCAGCCAATGCCAGACCAGTTGCGCGAAAGATAACGAAGAAAGGATATTGTCACATGAATGATGCCAACTAATAGCGCAAGCTCTAGCATGATCCCATCGTTCAAGTCACTGACAACTTCATATTTTTCTTTTCCATCCATCACGGTAATGCTATTTTCTAAAACATCGCTTCCTGTTTTTGCATTTTTCAATTCTGGATATTTGACCACCCACTCCTGATAATGCTCTCCTTTTTCATTCAAATAATATTCCGCTTTTTTCTCTGCCAGCCAGTTTAAAAGGGAGATCTTATGAAAAGGAGTTTTGGCACTCATCTCAATGCCAAAAAAAGAGTGCGCCATCGTTCCCCAGGCAATGCAGGCAATACTTAGTATAAAAAATAAATTCCACATCCTCTTTTTAAAGCCTTTTAAAACACCTGTTTTATAGCGGATATAAAGGGCTGTAGCTAAAAAGACAAGGCCATAGCCTGCATCTCCAATGATCATCGAAAAAAAGAGCGCAAAAGAGAGCAATACCCAAAGAGATGGATCTTTGTCTGTGTGCGAAGGCGTATCATAAATATGGACAAGATCTTCTCCTACCCGATTGACACCTTCGTTTTGCAAATAGGTGGGAATGGTCTCTTCTTCATTTATCGCTATTTCTTCTGCATAAACATGCATGTTTTGAACAAGTTCTTCCATTTGTCCCATTTTATCCAAAGGCACAAAGCCTTCCGCAAAATAGAGCTCTCCATTTAATTCCATCTTGGCAGAATCAATAGCTGCCTCTAGATGATACTCATTTAGCTGATAAATTAAAGCTTTATGCAAACAGTCCCTATATTTAGCATAAGCATTCAGCTGATCTTCTCTGCTTTCTATTTTTTCTATAAGGTCTGCTTTTTTTTGGAGCAAAATGCCAATTGGTTCCTCAATTTGCATCTCGATCATATGCTCATAGGCTTTTTTTTCAGGATTCACCGCAACAAAATAGTCCAAATTGTGCTCTCTTGCAATAAAGACAAGCCCATCTGGCAGCTCTGAATTTTCAAAAACTCCTTGCTTGGCATAAAAGAACTGGATTTTACGCTTTCCTTCTTTTTCAAGAACTTCAACATCTTGCTTGCTAAAATCGCCATAAACACGCACGCGCTCAATTTCAAGCTTTAGCATGCGCAGCTCTTCTTGTCCCTTCTGAATCTCTTCTTCTGCTTGCAAGATCTCATTTGCAGTATTAAGGGCAAATGTTCTATTTTCTTTCTCTCTTAAATCAAGCTCTTCCTGCTCTAATGGCAGGACATGGGACAAAATTTTAATTGCCTGGGCTAAAACGGCAGTATCATGGGGCACTTCCTTGACCCTTTTTTCCATATCGGTAAAATGAATGATCCCAAACTCTTGCGCTTTTTTAAAAAAAAAGGTTTTTTCTGCAAAGGGACCTGCAAATAAAAATTTCTTTACATCGATGCGCATTTTTTTGCCTCCCTCTGAAATTTCAACTTCTGCTTGTGCGCTTCAATTTTTGATTTTGCCACTTTTGCCTGGGAAACGGCTGCAAGCTGCTGATCGCCTAAAAAGACTTTGATTTTCTTGATATTGCGAAGCCCTCTTGGAATTAAAATTTTCTCAAATAAATTCACCCGGATAGAAACTTCTAAGAGTTCTTTATCAAGTGCTACCTTTTTTTCTCTTGCGACAGTTACTTTGGCAGCGGCCGTTGCAAGTTCCCGAAGACCGATCACAACAGGATCTATCCAGGCAGGCGTGTCCATTAGATCATACTGGAAGTCTTCAAAAGAAATGCTCTCAAAATAGGGTACTTCAACTCCTGCAATATTCTCGTAGCGCTTTTTAACGTCCAAAATTTTAGCGGCATTTGTCAAATCAAGCGACATTTTTTCAGAAAGAAGAGATGCATAATATTTAACACCCTCATAAAACTTCTGGTAAGCTTCCTCTAAATGAGAAATCTCAAGGCGCGCTTCATTGACTTCAATTTGCAGCATGGCTTTTTTAAGCTGCAAAGTAGGCAAATACTTTTCCAGCTGAGAAAGCTTTGCCTGCTGCATCCTAAGCTCATTTTTTGTCAGCTTAATCTCTGCCATTTCCAACCCAGTATTTATCTACAAGAACTTTTTTAATTCCCACTTGCTCTTTCTTAAAGCACTCAGCAAGTGTTTTCCAACCAAGATTTAAGGCTTCTTCAATAGGTAAATTGACATCCAGGTTCATCATCCTTTCTTCAAAAAGATGCGAATAAGTTAAGAGCTGCTCATCCCACTTAGATAATTTAAAGCCCATTCCCTGTCTTTCACGCGCTTTTTTTGATTCTGCATAAAGCCTGATCATCGCATTTGCCAAATCGCCATGATCTTCCCTTGTCACCTTACCAATCACAAGCTGTTTTAATCTGGAAAGAGAACCAAACGGGTCGATCCGGTGGTTGTGCAAATAAAACTGGCCTTCTGTAATATAACCTGTATTGTCAGGGATTGGATGGGTGACATCATCTCCTGGCATTGTCGTTACGCCAATGACTGTAATAGAGCCGCTTCCATCGATCTGCACCGCCTTTTCATAGCGGGCTGCCAAATCAGAATAAAGCGATCCTGGATAACCCCTGTTGGATGGAACCTGATCCATCGTAATGGCAATTTCTTTGATCGCATCTGCAAAAGCTGTCATGTCGGTCAGCAAAACAAGCACGTCCAGGTCATGAATGGCAAATTTTTCTGCAACAGCAAGCGCCATATCCGGAACAAGCAGACATTCCACTGTCGGATCTATTGCACGGTGGATGAACATCACTGTTTTATTCATCGAGCCAGACTCTTCTGCATTGTCAATAAAAGCTTGATACTCTTTAAATGTCAAACCCATCCCGCCAATGATCACAACATCTGCATCCGTCTGGTTTGCAATCCGCATCAAAAGCTGGTTATAAGGCTCTCCTGGAACTGAAAAAATAGGAATCTTTTGCGACTTGACAAGGCAGTTGAACATGTCGATCATCGGGATATTAGTCCTTACCATATCGCGAGGGACAATACGTTTTACAGGATTAAAAGAAGGCGTTCCGATATTGATGGAAGTGCCCACAATATCTGGTCCTGAGTCAATTGGTTTGCCAGTGCCATTTAAGCGACGCCCAAGAAGGGCATCTCCATAGATTGCTTGCATTTCTCGGTTTAAAAAAGTGACTTTGTCATTTGTGGAAATCCCTCTTGTGCTTTGAAACACTTGAAGGGTCACCTGATCGCCATCAATGCTAAGCACCGAAGCATAAACGCTTCTTCCATTTTGCATATCGACCCTGGCAAGTTCACCCAAACTGACATCAGAAGCCGTAACGGTGATCAAATTGCCGCGCATGCTATTAATTCTGTCGTACACCATTTTCATACAATCTGACCCTCTATGTTTGCTTCTTCTACTGCTTCTTCAATTTTACGGAATGTTTTGCGGTATTCTTCGCTATTATAAGCTAAAAAGTTCATATTTTTGATCTGGTTTTGCAAATTCAAAAAGTACTCCCTTGCGCTATTGTGCGAATGAAATTTAAAACGGGTGTCAAAAATTTTATTGATTAAAGAGAAGAGATGGATCTGCCGTTTAAACGGGCAATAGGCATCTTCTTTGTCAAAAGCATTTTGCTGCAAGTAGCTAAAGTCATAAAGTTCTGCTTTTAAGAAAATAAGCATATCTTCAAGAGCTGTCCCTTCTTCCCCAACAACTTCCATCCTTTTACCAATCTCATTGCCGCTTTTTAAAATGCGTTCTGCTTTTTTAACCATGTAGCCCCATCCTGGTGCTTCTTTTTCGAGCAACTCTGACACTTCATGGACATATTTGGACCAGGAAATAAGCGGATCAATAGCTGGATATCTGCGAGAATCAGACCTCTCCCTTGAAAGGCCTAAAAAAGCCCCAACAACTGCAAGAGTTGCCTGGGTAACTGGCTCTTCAAAGTTACCACCAGCTGGAGAAACAGCGCCCCCGACTGTGATAGAGCCAAATTTGTCATCTTTTAAGCTAAGTACGCCAGATCTCTCATAATATTCAGAAATCCTGGAGCTCAAGTAAGCTGGAAATGCCTCTTCTCCAGGAATTTCTTCCAAGCGTCCAGACATCTCCCTTAAAGCTTGCGCCCATCTGGATGTGGAATCTGCAAGCAGCAGCACATCAAGACCCATCTGGCGATAATATTCGCCAATTGTCATCCCCATGTAAATAGAAGATTCTCTTGCAGCAACTGGCATTGATGATGTGTTGCAAATAATGACAGTGCGCGCCATCAGTGTCTCGCCAGTATGCGGATCAATAAGATGCGGAAACTCTCTTAAAACTTCGACTACTTCACCAGCGCGCTCCCCGCAAGCGACAACAATCACAATATCAACATCGGAATATTTGGAGAGGTGATGCTGCAAAACCGTTTTACCAGCGCCAAAAGGCCCTGGTGTACAAAACGTACCGCCTTTCATGACAGGAAATTGCGTGTCCACAATGCGCTCGCCAGTTTCCATCATTTTAGAAGGCTTGACTTTTTCTCCTTGCGAAAGGGCATTCTTGATCGGCCATTTTTGAATCATCGTAAAAGCGTGCTCAATCCCCGCTTCATCTGTAGCTTTTGCTATAACAGTGTCTGCAGTGTAAGAGCCATTTTTGACCATCCAGGTGATTTTATAGCGCCCATAAAGGGAAAAAGGAATCATGATGCAGTGGTGGAACCTGCCCTCCATTGTCGTTCCAAGGGTATCGCCACGCTCTAATATATCCCCTATTTTTGCATGCCCCACATAATCCCAATGCTTGTTGCGATCAATGGCTGGAAGATAAACTCCTCGCGGCAAGAAAAGGCCAGAAGCTTCTGCCACTTTTTCAAGCGGATTTTGAAGGCCATCTACAACAGAAGTCAAAAGACCAGGGCCAAGCTCTGCCTCTAAAAGCTCTCCAGTAAAGGCTACTTGAGTGCCAAGCATCACGCCTTTCGTATCTTCAAAAACCTGAATTTTTGCCTTATTTCCAGAAATTTCGATCACTTCAGCTTTTAATTTTAATCCATCAATTAGCACCATCGCCACTTCACCCTGACGAATGCTTCCTTGAAATTCCACTTGCAAGAGGTTTCCATAAGCTTTAACTACTTTACCGGTTGCCAAAATTCTTTCTTCTTTTGCTGTCCTTAATTCTGTCATTCCTTTATTCTCCCGTGGATTTTTCTAAAATTTTGTCAACCATCTCTAATCCTTTCTTCTCATCAAGCTCCATCCATTTTTGTGCCATAATAAGTTCTACAACATAGCCTAAAATTTTAGAAATGGAAAAAGGAGAGGTTCCCCTCATCTCTTCAATTTTTTCAAAGCGATATTCAGATAAAGCCTGATAAAGCTTGATCGGCATGTCTTGGTAGGCATGAAAAATTGCTTTTAAATCTTCAAATCCTTCTGGCGGCTCAAAATGGGGTGCATCTTTTTGAGCTAAAATTTGCGCGATCAAATCTTCGTCTGGGTCTTCAAACTGCAGCTCTTTTTCTAAGCTACGACCCAGTTTTTTTGCACGAAATCCAAGCAGGACGAGCTGCAAGCGCCTTTCAAATTCAAGATATTCCTTTAAAAAAGGATCGGCATTTTTCGCTTCTTCTTTAAAAAATTCAGAAATCAAAAGAGGAAAATAGCGAATGCGTTCCTCTTTTGTTTTATATTCATCTAAAAAACGCAAAACAAAACTGGGCAAATGCGCATGCTCCAAAAGAGCTTCTTCTAAATCGTTTTCATTTAAATTGCCATGCCTGTCCAAAGGCTCTCCCTTCCAAAGGGCTCGAATATTCAAAAGATCGTAAAACCCGCGCAAGATTTTAACTTGCGCATAATCTTTTGGCAATAAATTTTCAGAAAGCAAGATCTCAAGCTCTTCAAAGCTGATTTCCGGAGGCTCTCCAATTCTTAAAGGAGGCAGCGA
The DNA here is from genome assembly GCA_035440845.1 of Parachlamydiaceae bacterium. GTDB lineage: Bacteria > Chlamydiota > Chlamydiia > Chlamydiales > Parachlamydiaceae > JBBSJT01. The sequence continues at coordinate 39,849 of DAORNI010000010.1, forward strand.
TGCCGCTGTAAAAACATATTGTGCCATAGTTTTTTAAGATCCTGATGCAAAAACAAGCTTACGAAAATCTTTGCGGATATAAGAAGCAAGCAGCTCTTTGATAGCATGATCCGTGACATCAATTGTCAAGTTTTTATCATTGAGCTTTACTTGAACGCCGCCATCAAAAGAGCCAACAGAAACAGAATGGTCTTTAAGTTTTTCAAGAATTTCTTTAACAAGAAGGCTATTGATCTCCCTTTCTGAAATTTCTTTTGGAACAATGGCTGAAATATCGGCCGAGAGCCCTTCTTTTTCTATCGCCCGTACAATGCAATCGATAAGCTTTATGATCGCTTCTTTATTTTGAGAGGATTTTTTAACTACCTCTTCAAGCTGTTCGTTAAATAATTTATCCTCGATGTCTTGCCTTAGAGCCTCTAAACCTTGCTTGATCCCTTGCGATAAAGAAGATTGGAAAACATTTTGCTCTTGCTCAATTTCTTTTCTTGCAGACTTTATAAGGTCTGCAGCTTCCTTTTTTGCCTGCCTGATGATCTCTTCCGCACGGTTTTTAGCTTCTTGCTCAATCTGGAGTGCTTCCTTTTTTGCAGGTTCCAGAATACTTTTTCGAAGCTCATCGCAAATTTTTTGCATTTTATCTTGGCCATCATCTAATGTTCTCATAAACAACAAACCTTCCATTTATCTCGTATGAATTGACTAGGGCGCGCTCGTGATTCGAGATTATTTTCTCTTATAGGAACTCGAATATAAGT
>DAORNI010000010.1:40634-45241 GCA_035440845.1 Parachlamydiaceae bacterium
TATTATCAATTGACGAGCGCGCTCTAAATTCTCCTTAATTATTTATTTTTTTTCAAGAAATTAAAAACGACTATCGCAAAATAATAGAAAATTGCTAAATTGCTAGATTATTTTACAATCTGAAAAAGGAATTCTTCATGAAAAAACTTATAATTTTTAATTTTTTAATCCTCTCTTTGGTTTTTAATGCCTATGCAAACGATGCTCCAAACAGCCAAACAGCAACAGAAGCAAAAAGTCAAACAGAAAACCTTGTCACATTCACTCCTCCAAAAGGATGGAAAAGCATACCGCAAGAAAAATTATCCCCGGCAGTCAAAGCTTTGGTGGTAGGCGAGGAAAAAGGGCATTTCCCGCCAAGTATGTGTCTTGCAATAGAGCCTTTTAAAGGCACTTTAAAGGACTATTTGAAAATTGTCAAAAACATTAACGCCAACGCAAAAACAGAATGGAAAGACCTTGGCAAGATCAAAACAAAAGCCGGCATAGCAAGCTTGTCGCAATTTGACGAGGTTTCTAATTTTGGCACTGTGAGAACCATGACAACTATCTTAGTAAAAAACGGAAACAGTTACATCTTGTCCGCAACAGCTCTTCAGGCGGAATTCCCCGATTTTTATAAAGATTTTTTTAATGCTATGAGTTCGCTTGAGATCATCACAGAACAATAAACAATTAAAGAACAAATCCTTGATAAACAAGGAGCAAGAGATGACCTCTCTGAATTAACAGTTAAAAATATTGCAAAAAATTCACTGCTTGTGTCATAAAAAGTTGTTTTAATCACGAAACAAAAAAATATTAACAAAATATCGTCTTATTTTAAGGAGTATAGAATGAAAAAATTAGTCGCTTTGCTATTATCTGTAGCAATCTGTGGAGCATCTGCAGGCAACGCACAAGAATTTGTACCAGCTGAATACAGCAGCGAGAGCTTAGGCGGATATGGTTATCAAGAAAGCCGAAGATCCCCTTACATTGCTCCAGCTGTTGCTCTTGCAACTGTTGCTATCGTTGCTATCGTTGCTGTTGCAGTACAAAACTCAAGCCACAACAGCCACGGCCACAGCGGTCACTGCAATTAATCAAAACTCGCATTTTACATAAACCGATGCGGGTTGTAAATAGGGCGTGTCATCAATTATCAATTGATAACACGCTCTAATAAAATTCCGAAGGGATTTATACCAATTCCACTCTTTAATTCAAGGTTGCTTCTATAGCCTCTAGATATTGGTTTACAAAAAGAAACTCCTTCTTGACCCATTGCAAGTTTTCTTCAGACTGTTCCATTTCATGAAAATAACGCCCAAAAAGGTAGCGGTATTCCATTAACTGAAAACTGATATTTGCTGCAGCTATATGAAAATTAACAGAGCCTTGCAAACGATTTTGAGCAAACCCCAAAAAGTCCTGCAATGAACTTTTTATATCATTTAAAAGAAACGTAAATTCATCTTTGTTCTTATAAAAACCTTTCGTTCTCATAAGATCTTTCACTTCTTTTAAAAGTCTTCTAAATTCATCCATCCGATTAAGATGAGATCTATCTTCATGCTCCTGATTTAAAATGCCAATATGGATGGCATACGCTTTTTCAAATTCTGGAATATTAAAAAGCAGATGATACTTCCAGTCATATCTTAAAAGTTTAGAGAACAGCAATCCCACAAAATCCACAACCTCCCAGCTTGTCGTGCCAAACTCATCCAATTCTTGGATCAGCTCCAAAATTTTTAAAGCGGAATGCTTCATTGTGGATTCTGAAATTAAGGGCTGTCCCATTTCATGCAAAAAGGAAACAGATCTGTTTTTAACTTCTCTTAATTTAAACTCATTTTCTTTAGGCTTAGAAAGCGCTTTTATAAGATCTTGAAAATAGAGGTCTGTTTCTTCCGCATCATAGCTTAAATAGCGCAAATTTTCTGCAAGAGGCGGCTCTTTTCCAACAATCCAATCTTTAAATCCAAATCTGGAGCGCACATAAGGGTCTGGATCTGTTTGAATAAGCAGATCCCTATACTGGCTTGTCATACTTGCCAGAAGATGCACCTCTTTTTGTCCCTCTTCTAATTCATGCAGCAGACTGTCTGCTTTTTTTTCATCATCCAAAATAGACCCTGACTTTAACAAACGGCTTTTTTCAAAAACTTCTTTTAAAAGAGCATTTTGATACTCTTCAAAAATATGGAACATGCGCCTTGGATCAGCTGCATTTTTTACAAAATTATTCAAGTCGTCTTGGGAAATGAGCTTTAGCTTTTCGTTTGCTTCTTCAATTTTTAAAAGCTCATAAATTTTTTCAAAAGAAACCTTTGAAGTATCATCAAAAAATTTATTAAAAATAGCGCAACCTTTTAATCTTTCCCTCTTTTTTCTGGCGCTACTTAAAAGCTTTTTATAATTAGCGGATGCCTCGTAAAATTTTTTGTAATTAAATAAAAGAAATTTTCTACTCTTTTGCAAATTTGAAAATATTTTAGAATCTAGCGGAGAATAAAAAAATAGGGCCATTTTTTTTAAGTAACTAAAGTGGCTGCCAGAAACGGCTAAGGACTGCAGATCTTTGGCTTGCTTGTTCAACCGTTTTAAATACCAGTAAAAATCATCTAGATGCTCTATTAAAGTTTTTTTTATAGAATGAACAGATGTTTCAATATCTTCTTGAAAAGCTTCAATTCCAAGCGTTTTGATCTGTGAAAAAAGTTCAATTTCACTATTTTCTAAAATTTCAAGATAGTGCCAGTTGGCCAGGTCCATGACTGAAAAAACTCGATTTAGCGTCTCTTCCTTTAATACCAAATTTTTATTTAAAACAAGTTCTCTGATCTCTTTTTCAGCAAGAGAAAGAACATCTTTTAGCTTTACTCTTAAGGTTTTTTTAAGGACTGGTTCTTCATTTTTTTTTGCAAGCGTCTCTAAAATTTCAATCATTTTAGAGCTTAGCTCTAATTCTTTCTTAGACAGATATTCTGCAAACTGATAAGCTGTTTGCGGATTTAAATAAATAATTCCACGAAATTCCATGAAAACGTCCTCTTCTCCCTTCAGATATCAAATTTTTTAGGATAAAGCAATTGTTTTATAAAGACTTTTTGTGGCAAAATCACTACAATTAAGAGGGTGTCATCAATTAAAGGATTAAAAAAGATGCAAAAGGGTCATTTATTAGAATTTAATTGTATTTGCTGTAAAAACCCGGTCAGTTTTTCAGTTTTTCATTTAACAGAACCTCATTTGACTGTTGATTGCGAAAATTGTCAAAAAAAATATGCCTTTACAGATGAAGATTTAAAAAGACAGCTTAAAAAATTTGCAGCGCTCTGCTCTCAACTGATCGAGTCTGAAGAAATTTTGGGAAATGCCGCAGTCGGTGTCGACTTGCATGGGCACCATGTCAAAATCCCCTATAAATTGCTTTTAACAAGACTTAATTCAAGCCTTGATCTAAAGATCGGCCAACACCCAGTCTCTATCATTTTTCGTATTGAACCTTTAAAAGATATGTTATCCCTACATTCAAAGGAGCCTTCATGAGCCAGTTAGATGATTTAAAAAAAATGACAACGATTGTTGCCGATACCGGTGATATCGACTCTATTTGCAAATACCACCCAACAGATGCGACAACCAATCCATCGCTTATCCTTGCAGCCTCTAAAAAACCTGAATATCAACGCCTTATAGAAGAAGCTGTAGAGTTTGGCAAAAAAAAGAACATATCAAAAGAAGAGACGATAACTCTTATAATGGACAAATTGTTCGTAAATTTTGGCACTGAAATCCTCAAAAACATTCCGGGGCGCGTCTCTACAGAAGTGGATGCAAGACTCTCATTTGATGTAGAGGGCAGCATTAAAAAAACACATTCTTTAATTGCCCTCTATAACCAGGCAGGCATTTCAAAAGAGCGCATTTTAATCAAGCTTGCCTCTACCTGGGAGGGCATTTTGGCTGCAAAAGCTTTAGAAAAAGAAGGCATTCATTGCAACATGACGCTTTTATTTAGCTTACCGCAAGCCATTAGCGCAGCAGAAGCAAAAGCTACCCTTATTTCTCCATTTGTTGGACGGATCCTCGACTGGTATAAAAAAGCAGAAGGCGTCAGCGGCTATGCCCCAGAAGATGACCCAGGAGTTCTTTCTGTCACAACTATTTATAATTACTATAAAAAATTTGGCTACCCAACACAGATCATGGGGGCAAGTTTTAGAAACAAGGAAGAAATCCTTGAGCTTGCAGGCTGCGATTTGCTTACCATTTCTCCTGCACTGTTAGAGCAGCTTAGCGAATCCAACACCCCGGTCATCAAAAAATTAGATGCAGAAAAAGCCAAAAGCTTAAATCTTGAAAAAATTTCTCTTGATGAAAAAGCATTTCGTTTCATGCTAAACGAGGATCAGATGGCAACAGAAAAGCTATCAGAAGGCATCAGAAAGTTTGCAGAAGATAGCATTTTCCTCGAAAAAATGATCACCGAAAAATACAATCTCTAAATAACGGTCGTCATTTAAGTGAATGAGTTATACCAATTCCAAGAAATAAAGACATATAATGCCAAGGAGACACCCTGATTTTTGTTAAGGCATAGCCGTCGTCGAAGCAGC
>DAORNI010000011.1:0-783 GCA_035440845.1 Parachlamydiaceae bacterium
TGCCGATGTCGGGCATGGCGCAGTACACGCCGGGCATGGAGATGTCAGGTGGCTCGCTCGGCCTCGGCCTCTCGATCGCGGTCGGCATGTACTTGGCCGGGAATTCGGCCAGCAGATGCAGCTCATGCATGAGGTGATGCCCGATTTAAAAAATGGCAAGCTTGAAGTAAAAAAAGGCGAATCTTATTTTTATAAAGAAAAAATCAGAGCTTTTTCTTCTTTTGAGCTGATTGAGCCCTCTATAAAAGTAAAAGTAGGAAATGCTCTTTTAGAAAGGATGCAAAAAGGGATTGCAGTGGATGCGGATTATTTTGCTTTGGGAAGAATTGGAGCAAGGCATTTAAGCTATGCCGCCTTTTCTTATCTACTCCCTTTAAAAATAGTCGAAGATTGGATAGAAAAGTTGTTGGAAATCAAAGATTTAAATGAGAAAGAATCAGCTTTTCTTTTTATTCAGCTGGCTCGTAAGACAGATCTTAAAGAGTTTAATATCAAAGAAGAACTTGCAGAAAAAATTACAGAGCGCTTCAAAGAAACTTCTTATTATAACATATTGATTAACAGTATTTTAAAAATTTCCTCTCTGACAGAAAAAGAACAGTCCGCCATTTTTGGGGAGAGCTTGCCAATTGGTTTATCGATTAATTAATTTTAATAGTATAATATTCAAATTATGAGAGATAAACCTATTTTAATACCCAATATTTTAAAACCTTTTATTGAAAAAGCAAAAAAACTTTCTATTGGCGAAATAGAATTTTCCGGCGGCACTTATCAGGTTCG
>DAORNI010000011.1:804-5721 GCA_035440845.1 Parachlamydiaceae bacterium
AGATCAGAATATTAACGAAGACGTGTGGGCCTTTTTGCAGCTGGATCAAAAAAATGAGCTTAAAGACGCTTTTTGCTCCTGCCAAGAATCTGAAGATGTTTTAAGCTGTCCCCATATTGCAGCGGCTTATTTGCGCATCTTTAATGGACATCAAAAACCTTTACACAAACGGTTTGCAGCTTCTATTTGGAACAAGGTCTGCCGCCTCTATTCTGACCGGGTAGGAGATTCAATTGATCAATTGACACATGATGGCAAATGCAGTTATGCGCTCTTGTCCACTGGAAAAAAGACCCTTTTTTATATCAAAGGAAAAACAAAAGAGGCTTGTCAAAAGCTCTCTCGTCTTCTTTTGCACCGCCATTTTGAAACGGAAGAGACTTCGTTAAAATTTTCCAACCTCTCCCAAGAAGAGATCTTGCTTTGGCGAGAAGGCAAACCAACAGATGATTTAAGGTATGAGCTCTCCTTTTGGAACGACCTTGCCAAGTGGTTTAAAACAATGCAAGAAGAGGGCAGTCCTTATACCGTCTCTTTTGATTATTCTAAAAGAGGCATTCCTAATTATATCCATATAAAGTTTAAAGAAGTAGATAGCGGCTTTTATCTTTCAGAAGCTAATTTGCCCATCATCATTCCAACTTTGGCCACTATTGAAAGCAATTTAAAAGTACATAGACAGTATGATGAATCGGTTGAAAAAATCACGTATGACAAATTTTTAAAAGTTTTTAAAGTCGCTGCAAAACGTATTAAGAAAAGTTCTTTTAAAGAGGGACAAAAAGGAGAAAAAATAGGAGAGTGGCTTTTTGTAAAAGAAGATGGTTTTTATCTTTTACACAACCAAGAAGCGCTTTTGCAGCCAGAAATTGCAAAAGAACAGATCCCCTCTTTTTTAAGGGAGAATTTTTATATTGTCAAAGAGCGCTTGGATGGGGCTGTTTTGCACGAAGAGAAGGTAAAACCTTCTTATTTGCTCTCTTTTGACAAAGAGTGGAATTTGCATATCAGCAGCTATCTTTTTAGTGAAGGAGATCTGGTAAAACCCTATTCTGAGGATTTTGGTGATTTTGCCTATTTGGACGATGATGGTTTCTACAGACTAGAAGAGAGGGTTTTTGATGCAAAAGAGCTTGTCATAAAAAAAGAAATGGTAGGAGACTTTGTCAGAAAAGAGCGCAGTTTTTTAAACACTCAAGAGGGTTTTAGAGTAAGCGTTGCAACTGTTGAGGCAGAGCTTGGCTATGTTTTGAGTGAGGATGATAGATTAACTTTTTTTAAAAAAGCGCAAAATCTCGAAAAAGATATAGAGATGCATGATTTTGGATCGATCATTTACCTTGCAGGACGAGGCTTTTTTACAAAAATCAGCAACCCGATTGGTTTGCCCGTGCGTCCAGATATTGCGATTTTACGAGATCAAATTCCGCTTTTTATCCGCATGAACAGATCTGATTTAGAGCATGTGCCAGACTTTTTTACAGAAAAAAGTCCTGTTTTGAAAGCAGGATTAAAAATTTCTTTAACAGAAGAAAACAGGGTTAAAGTGTCTCCTCTTTATAATTTGGAAGAGGGATTCCAAGAAAAGAAGATCCGTTTTTTTGATGATTTTTGTTATGTGGAGGGTCAAGGGTTTCATGAGCTTCCTTTTGATTCCAGGCTACCAGATGATTACCGCTACCCAGTAGAAATTGAAAAAGAGAGGCTTGCTCTTTTTTTAAATTATGAACTGCCAAAACTTTTGCCTTATGCAACAGAGATGGATGAAAGGCTGATAGCTCCCCAAAAAATGCAGCTTAAAGCTTTAAAAATTGCGCGCGCAGAAAATATTGGAAAAGGCTTTTATACGCTTAAACTAGCCATTGAAACAGAAAGAGGATTGATCCCTGTTTATGAGATCTGGAATGCAATTAAAAAGAAAAAGCCCTACCTTTTTGATGCGCATGGTTTGATCGATTTGAGCAGCAAATATTTTGACTGGCTGCGCCTTTTGGACAAGGGAAGGGTAGATAGAAAGCAGCATACCATTACGCTCTCCACTCTTGAATTGATCAGGTTGAACGCTTTTTATGAGATTGAAGTAAGGGAGGGCAAAGGGGCTGCCAAAAAAGAAGGGGAAGAACTTTTAAAAGAACTCATTGAATTTAAAAATATAGACAATCCCGATTTGTCCGGTCTGAACAGTACTTTGCGCCCCTATCAGCAAATAGGTGTCAATTGGCTCTGGTTCTTATACCATCATGGGCTCTCTGGTCTGCTCTCAGATGATATGGGGCTTGGAAAAACGCATCAGACGATGGCACTATTGGCAGCCGTCATGAATGAAAATAAAAAATTAAATGGGTTAAAAAAACACTTTTTAATTATCTGCCCAACATCTGTTATTTACCATTGGCAAGAGAAACTGCAAGCCTTTTTGCCAGATGCCAAGATATGCACTTTTCACGGCCAAAACCGCAGTTTAAAAGAATTTTCAGAAGAATATGATATTTTGTTGACCTCTTATGGCATTTGGCGTTTGGAGCATGAATTTTTATCTAAATTGCCTTTTGAAATTGCTGTTTTTGATGAAGTGCAAGTCGCTAAAAATCACAGTAGCCGTCTCTATTCTTCTTTGACTCATGTCAATGCTGAAATGAGGATTGGTCTTACCGGAACGCCCATTGAAAATCAATTGCGCGAATTGAAAGCGCTTTTTGATGTCGTCGTCCCCACCTATATGCCTCCAGAAATAGATTTTCGCGAGTTTTTTGTAAAGCCGATTGAAAGAGAACAGAACAGGCAAAAAAAAGAGCTTCTCTCCCGCTTTATCAAACCTTTTCTTTTGCGTCGTAAAAAATCGCAGGTGCTTTTAGATTTACCGGAAAAAATAGAAGAAGTCGCCCATACTGAACTAGCACCTTCTCAAGAAAAGCTTTACAATGAGACGATTAAAAAAAATCGGGAGAAAATTTTAGAGGCGCTTCAAAATAAGGAAGAAACAGTTCCTTATATGCATATTTTTGCTCTTTTATCAGCTTTAAAACAGATTTGCGACCATCCAGCAGTTTTTTATAAAGATCCGGAAAATTACCAAAAATACTCATCTGGAAAATGGGACTTGTTCGTAGAACTATTAAACGAGGCGCTAGAGAGCGAGCAGAAAGTTGTTGTCTTTTCTCAATACCTTTTCATGCTAGATATCATGGAGGAGTATTTAAATGAAAATGGCATAGGCTTTGCCACTATCCGAGGCTCCACTGCAAACCGAGGAGAGCAGATCCATCGCTTCAACCACGATCTGGAATGCAAAGTCTTTTTAGGCTCTTTGCAAGCTTCTGGATTAGGTCTTGATCTCACGGCAGGCTCTGTTGTGATCCATTATGACAGATGGTGGAATGCAGCGCGCGAAAACCAGGCGACAGACCGCGTGCATCGGATTGGCCAGACAAGAGGTGTCCAAGTTTTTAAGCTAGTGACAAAAAACACTTTGGAAGAAAAAATTGATGAGCTGATCTTTAAAAAAGGGCAACTCATGGAAGATATTGTGGCAGTAGATGATCATCAGATCATCAAAAAATTCACCCGCGAAGAGATCGCCTCGCTGTTGCAGTATTGTCATCCTCAAGGGTCTTAAGGTGGTGGTCTTTATTTTTTAGAATTGGTATAAATTATTTGTCAAAAGAGTGACAAAAAATCAAATAACCAGATATCAAAAAATAAATAATATAATCTGGATATTTATACTCTTAAAAATTATTACGAAATTAAACCTTATTTTAATGTCGCGATTCCTTTAAGATAAGATAATTTTTATTTAATTTAATAACCTGAGTTTTGGTCAAAAAGTTCTGAGACCTCTACAAGTTTGAGATCTAAAATAGAAATGAAACGGGGAGAGCGAAGCTGACTTTCAAGTCAGCGCGAGACCGAACGTAAAATTTCCGCCGAAAATAATTTGTTAAAACTAGTATTTAAAATTTAAACTACTATAGCTATTCTTTGAAATAAGAGTTGTCCAGATCATTGTCATCCATCAGGTCGGCAAAATCTTTGAAATCTTCTTCATCAAACTCTTCAGCTTCTTCCTGGTCGGCTTGAATGAGCATTCCTTCACGCTCTTTGACAGGTTTGATCTGCTCTGTTTTGGGGCGTTTTTTGCCTTTTAGGTAAAAGAGGATTGGCACCCCTGTAAAGGAGTATTTTTCGCGGAACTGGTTGTAAAGATATTTTTTGTAGGCTTCAGTCATCAACGCTGGAATATTGACGAACAAGACAAACTTGGGCGGTTGGACTGCCACTTGCGCCATGTAGTAAATACGCAGGCGCTTGCCCATGATCATAGGAGGGTGGATGCGCTGCATCGAATCGCCTACAAATTTGTTGAGCTGGTGCGTTGTAATGCGCTGCAGCGAATTGGCGTGCACTTCTTTTACAAGGGCAAAAATTTTATCTGTATTTCTTCCGGTCTTTGCTGAAATAAAAATTTTAGGGCAATGTTTTAAAAAGGGAACTTCCTCTTCAATGCCTTGTATGCAATGTTCCATGCGAAAGCCTTTGACCAGATCCCATTTGTTGAACAATAGGACGCAGCCTTTTCCGGCCTCTTCGATCATGTTTGCAATTTTTTTCTCTTGCGTCGTGATACCAGACTGTGCATCCAGCATCAATAGGCAAATGTCTGCCCTTTCAATGGCGCGCTCTGTCCGAATGGCTGCAAATTTATCAACGACTTCATGTTCTGCATGTTTTCTTCTGATACCGGCTGTGTCAATGAGCGTATAAAGAGTCTCATCATGTATAAATGAGGCATCGACATTGTCTCTTGTTGTGCCGGGTATTGGACTTACAATGCAGCGCTCCTCGTTTAAAAAATAATTAATAAGAGACGATTTTCCAACGTTTGGCCTGCCAATCAGGGCGACTTTGATGGCCTCG